>DASYEF010000055.1:0-36875 GCA_036499185.1 Actinomycetes bacterium
GGCCAGCAGGCGGGTCGTCAGCTCCTTGTCCCCGGCGATGTCGACGGCCAGCGCCGAGGTGTTCGACGTCATCGTCGCGCGGATCCGCTTCTGGTGGACGCCCTGGCCGAGCTGCACGAGGGAGTGCTCGTTGAGCCGCAGCCACGGGATGTCCCGGGACACCGCCTCGTCGAGGATCGCCTGGGTCGACGGGCCGAACGCACTTCGCTCGGCCTGCAGCAGGAACGTCTCGAGCTCGGCCGCGAAGTCCAGCTCGGGCTTAGGGCGCACCAGGTGGTTGACCAACCTGACCGCCAGGGTGCCTGCGCGTAGCCCGACGGTCTCGTCGACGTACCCGTAGACGATGTTGTACTGGCCGGTGACGCCGGTGCCCCGGGTCTTGCCACGCCGGATGTCGTGGCCGGCCTCCTGCTCGAGCTGCAGCGCGACGTGCTCGGCGACGTGCCCCAGCCAGGTGCCCTCCTTGAGCCGCTCCAGGAAGCCGCCGCGGTGGCCGCGCGAGCACGAGTGCCGGGCCAGCCCGGGCAGCGCCTCCATCAGCCCGTCGACGAACCCGGGGATGGTGTTGCTGGGGTGCTCCTCGAGGGAGCCGAGGTCCACGACCAGGTGGATGGCCGGCTCGTAGGACCAGATGTTGGGTCCGCGGTAGACCCGGGTCGAGAGGATCGTCAGGTCTGGGCTCGCGGTGCTCAACCGTCCTCCTCGGGCCGGCGCACCAGCTGGCCGGCCAGGTGCTCCTCCTGGAAGTCGACCAGAGCCCGCCGAGCGAGGTCGAACCGGGCCCCGGAGGGCAGCGTGTGGATCACGACACCCGACACCAACAGGGGCGCCCCGAGCTCGGCGAGATGGGCGTCGGTGACCGCGGCGGACCCGTCGGCCACGAGGACGCAGCTCGCGCCGACGACCTCGAGCAGGTGGCCGCCCCGGATCACCGCGGCGGTGTCCTCGTCGACCCCGAGCCCGAGCAGCCGGGGGGAGCGGGCCACCAGCGAGAGCAGCCGCCCGTAGCGGTTGCGCTGGCTGAAGTGCTGGTCGACGATCACGTCCGGCAGCAGGCCCAGCCCTGCGGCGGAGCCGGTCACCCCCTGGCGCGGGGTGTCGTGCTCGTCGCCGAAGGCGATCATGTGCTCGCTCACGGCACTCGCTCCGGCCGACGTCCCGCCGACCACCGCACCCTTCTGGTACGCCGAGCGGATCGCGTCACCGAAGCGTGTCCCGCCGACCACCGCGGTCAGCTTGAGCTGGTTGCCCCCGGTCATGAAGACGGCGTCCACGTCGGCGAGCCGGCCTGCGAGGTCGGGGTCGTCGGCCTCCACCCGGGAGGCGGGCCTCACGGGGATGACGTCGCCCGCGCCGAGGTCGGTGAACACCTCGGCGTACGACTCGAGGATCTCCGGGCCGAGCGACGACGCCGTCGCGACCACGGCCACCCGGGCGCCGGCGCCGCCGGCGAGCTCGAGGAAGTGGCGCAGGACGTCACGCGGACCGCTGCGGTCCTCGGCGCCCCCGATCAGGCACAGCGTGCCCAGAGGCACCGGGCTCACTGCTCGCGCCACCACGTCCGCAGCGTAGATGCCGCGGGCTGGCGGGGGCAGGATGGACGCCATGGACACGGTCGAAAGTGTCGTGGTGCCGGAGCGGCTGCTCGCCGTGGTCCGGCACGCCAAGGCCGAGAGCGGCGAGGAGGACGCCGATCACGACCGCGCGCTCACCGCCCGTGGAGCGACCGACGCCGCGGCCGCCGGCCGGTGGCTCGTGAGCCGACTGCAGGACCGGTCCCAGGCACTTGGCCGCGTCTGGGTGTCCTCGGCCCTGCGCGCTCGCTCGACCTGGGAGGCGATGCGCCCGGAGCTGCCCGCACCGGCCGACGTGGTGGTCGACCGCGCGCTCTACGACGCCGGGGCCAGCGACGTCCTCGAGCGCCTCGGGGAGGACCTGCTGGCCGGTGGCTCGACCGGCGTCGCCGTCGTCGTCGGGCACAACCCGACGATGGAACACGTGGTGCGGATCTTGACCGGCGACCTGCACGGTCTGCGGCCGTCCGCGGTGGCTCTGATCGCCCTGGACAGCGACGGCGCCGGAAGCATGATCGACCGTTGGTCCCCGCACTAGGTGGTGACCTCCCCGGCCGACGCTTGGGTGTGTGGACCGCTGAGCTCAGGGCGGCCCGGGAGGAGGGATGGTGGCAGTCGCCGTCCGCGACAGTCCGATGGCGTCGACTGGCGCGTTCCGGCTGGCCTTCCGCTTCCGGAGAGAGCCGCAACGCGCCAGTCGACGCGTCGGGCACGCGCCTGTCTCACCTGTCGAAACCATGGCAGCAAGGCTGCTCAGCTGGCGCAAGTTGGCTCGCGTCCGCGCCGGAAATGCAGCCAACTCGCGCCACCTGTACAGGGAGACCAGACCCCCGGCTCGGGGAAGTGGACCGGCCAGGTGGCGCAACACGCCGTGCGCAGCCGGTCCACTTCCCATGACCGACCGACCGAGAGTGGCCGACGGCGGGCGACCCGGCACCCACCCGCAGGTTGTCAGCCCCTGGACGACCCCGGGGTCGTCCAGCGGCTGACAAGTTGTGAAACGGCTGGTCACCCCAGTAATCGGTTCCGGTCGGCGCGCTCGGCCGGGCATACTGCGGGGCCATGGACGTCGTACACGCGCTGCCCGCCTTCGTCCTCGCAGTGCTGCTGATCTCGGCGTCCCCCGGCCCAGCCATCGCGCTGATCCTGCGCCGCGCGGCGCTGCGTGGCTTCCGCGGTGCGGTCCCGACCGTCCTGGGTCTCGAGGCCGGGCTCTACGTCTGGGCGCTGCTGGCCGCGGCCGGGCTCTCGGCTCTGGTGGCCGCGTCGGAGGTGGGCTTCATCGTCCTGCGGGTCGCCGGTGCCGTGGTGCTGGTGGTTCTCGGGCTGCGCTCCTGGCGTGCGGTGCTGCGCGACAAGCGCGCACCCGCGGGTGAGGAGGTCGTGGCGGTCGAGACCGGCGGCGCGAGGCCGCGGCGGGCGTTCGGCGAGGGCGTCGTGGTCCAGCTGGCCAACCCGAAGGCGGCCGTCTTCATGGTCGCGTTCTACCCGCAGTTCGTGCCAGACGACCGACCGCTGTTCGCGACGACCGCGATGCTGGCCCTGCTCCAGGTGACCCTCGAGACCGCGCTCTACCTCTCCCTGGCCGCGGGTGTCGCGAGGGCCGGCGGCTGGTTCCGCCGCCGCAGCGTCCGCCGCCGGCTCGAGGCGGTCAGCGGCACGGTCCTGATCGCCCTCGGCCTTCGGGTCGCGACGACGTCGTCCTGAGTGGCCAGACGGGCTGGCTCGACGGGACCCCTTGGTCACGGGGCGCGGTGAGTCGTCCAAGCGTGTCCGTCCCAGTACTGCTGTCCCGACCCGTCCGGAGCCGGGTACCAGCCGGGACCCGGCGCGATCCGCGGTTGAGGCACCGGCCCGGAGAACTGCGCCGACGGAAACTGTTGCGCGACGACGACCGTCGTCGAGCCATACCCTCCGACAAGTTGGTGGGCCTGACAGGCCATCACAAGAGCGGCGATCCAACCGATGACTGACCAGCCGAGGAAGAAGTTGAGGAGCCCGATCGCGGCTTGATTGGACCGGCCCCGGGCAGCCGCGACAGCCCACGGGAGCATGTACCCGAGCGTGACCACTGCCAAGGCGATGGCGATCAAGACCACGACCGTGTTCGGATCGCGTCGATCCGTCATCGGCTGGGGCCGAACGACAGGTTGGCCAGTAGCCGACCATCCAGTCGTCGCGGGCGGCGGGACGGCGGACGCGGCCGTTCCTGACCAGTCAGGTCGCGGCGCCGGCAAAGGTCGTGTGCTGTCCGGACCGAAGGCGTCGCTCATCCTGATCACTCCCCGCTTTCCCGCGTACTCGCTGGCCCGCTCACTATGACGCCTCACGGTCGCCCGCTGATGGATTGTCGGAAATCGGGTTACGTCGGTGGCGTCTCGATGTCGAGGCCCTCGGCCGCGTCGGCTTCCTCGATCTCCTGGCGGGAGATCCCGAGCAGGAACAAGATCGCGTCCAGGTAGGGCACGTTGAGGGCCGCGTCGGCGGATGCGCGCACGACCGGCTTGGCGTTGTAGGCGATCCCGAGGCCGGCCCGCGCCAGCATGTCGAGGTCGTTCGCGCCGTCCCCGATCGCCACGGTCTGGGACACGGGTACGCCGGCCTCCCGGGCGAACCGCTCGAGCGCCGCCGCCTTGCCGGCCCGGTCGACCACGGGTCCGGTCAGCGCGCCGGTCAGCCTGCCGTCGACGATCTCGAGGGTGTTGGCCGCGGCGTAGTCGATGCCGAGCTCCGCCACCAGCCCGTCGGTGACCTGGCTGAAGCCGCCGCTGACCACCGCCAGCTTGTAGTCCAGGCGCTTGAGGGTACGGACGAAGGTGCGAGCCCCCGGGGCCAGCTGCAATCCGCGGCGCACCTCGTCGACGGCGGCGACCTCGAGCCCGGCGAGCAGCGCCACGCGGGCCCGCAAGGACTCGGCGAAGTCGACCTCGCCGCGCATCGCCGCCTCGGTGATTCGGCGTACCTCGTCGGCGCAGCCGGCCGCCTCCGCGAGCATCTCGATGACCTCGCCCTGCACCAGGGTCGAGTCCACGTCGAGGACGACGAGGCGCTTGGCCCTGCGGTGCAGGCCGGACCGCTCGACGGCGACATCGACGCCGAGCGCGGCGGCGGCCAGCGCGAGCTGCTGACGCAGGAGGACCGGGTCAGCGCCGGACACCTCGAGCTGAACGCCGGTCACCGGGTAGTGCGCGATCCGCACGATGCGGTCGATGTTGCCGCCGTAGTCCGCGATGCAGCCCGCGATGCCGGCGAGCGCCGCGGGCCGCAACGGGTGACCCAGGACCGTGACGTGGCTCCTGCCGCGGCGGTGCGGACCCTCGTCGGCCGCGACCGCCGTGACGTCGACATCGACACCGAGCGGGCTCAGCGCCGACTCGATGGACCGCTGAACGCGGGCATGCGTGCCGGCCGGTGCGCGGAGCAGGACCCCGAGGACGAGCCGGCCGCGGATCACGACCTGCTCGACGTCCAGCACGGTCGCGTCGACGCCGCCGAGGGAGTCGAACAGGCGGGAGGTGATCCCGGGCCGGTCGTGCCCGCTCACGGTGACGAGCAGCCCGTCGCCGCGCTCCGTGCCGTCCGCGCCCGTCATGTCGTCGTCGCCCCTCGCCTGGACCGCGCCCACGCTACTGTCGCGGCCGGTGTCAGAGCGAGACGCGCTGGCCCTTGCCGACCACGGTGATGCCGCCGTCGGAGACGACGAAGCCGCGGGCCCGGTCGGCCTCGGGGTCGACACCGATGCTGGCGTTGTCCGGCACGACGACGTTCTTGTCCAGGATCGCGTTGCGTACGACGGCGTGCCGGCCCACGATGACGTTGTCCATCAGGACGCTGCCGGTCACCTCCGCCCACGAGTGCACGTTCGTCCATGGTGAGAGGACCGAGCCCTCCACCCGAGCGCCGGAGACCACCGCGCCGCTGGACACGAACGAGTTGATGGCCAGCCCCGTGCGGCCCTCCTCGTTGTGCACGAACTTGGCCGGCGGCAGCGGGTCGTGCGCCGTGTAGATCGGCCACTCCTTGTTGTAGAGGTTGAAGACGGGGTGCACCGCGATCAGGTCCGTGTGCGCCTCGTAGAAGGCATCGAGCGTCCCGACATCCCGCCAGTAGTCCTTGTCGCGCTCGGTCGAGCCCGGGACGTCGTTGTCCCGGAAGTCATAGACGTGTGCCTCGCCGCGCTCGACGAGCATCGGGATGATGTTGCCGCCCATGTCGTGCTTGCTGGCTGGGTCCATCGCGTCGCGCCGCAGAGCATCGAGCAGCACGTCAGTGCGGAAGACGTAGTTGCCCATCGAGGCGTAGACCTGCTCGGGGTCGTCGGCCAGCCCGACGGCATCGGTGGGCTTCTCCCGGAACGCCGCGATCAGCCGCCGGTCGTTGGCGGTCTCGATGACACCGAACTGGTCGGCAAGGGCGATCGGCTGGCGGATCGCCGCGACCGTCACCCCGGCGCCCGACTCCATGTGCGCGGCCACCATCTGGCTGGGATCCATGCGGTAGATGTGGTCGGCGCCGAAGACGATGACATGCTCGGGCTGCTCGTCCCCGATGAGGTTCAGGCTCTGGTAGATGGCGTCCGCGGAGCCGGCGAACCAGCGCGGCCCGAGCCGCTGCTGCGCGGGTACCGGGGTGATGTAGTTGCCGAGCATCGCCGACAGCCGCCAGGTGCTGGAGATGTGCCGGTCCAGGCTGTGCGACTTGTACTGGGTGAGCACGACCACCTTGCGGTAGCCGGCGTTGACCAGGTTGGACAGCACGAAGTCGATCAGCCGGTAGATCCCGCCGAACGGCACCGCGGGCTTGGCCCGGTCGGCCGTGAGTGGCATCAGCCGCTTGCCCTCGCCCCCCGCCAGCACGATCGACAGCACGCGAGACGGCATGGTGCGCACGCTACCCCCGGCGAGACACAATCACGCCATGCGCGTCGACCTGCTCACCCGCGAGTACCCGCCCGAGGTGTACGGCGGCGCGGGCGTCCATGTGGAGTACCTCGCCCGCGAGCTGAGGCGGTTCACGGACCTGCGGGTCCACTGCATGGGCGCGCCTCGTGACGAGCCCGGTGTGACGGCGTACGACGTGCCCGAGACCCTGCGCGGCGCCAACCCCGCACTACGGACACTCGGCACCGACCTGGCGATGGTCGCCGGCTGCGAGGGTGCCGACCTGGTCCACTCCCACACCTGGTACGCCAACACGGCAGGGCACCTGGCCAAGCTCCTGTACGGGATCCCGCACGTGATGAGCGCGCACAGCCTCGAGCCGCTGCGCCCCTGGAAGGCGGAACAGCTCGGTGGCGGCTACGCCCTCTCGTCCTGGGCTGAGCAGACCGCGGTCGAGGCCGCCGACGCGGTGATCGCGGTGTCGGCCGGCATGCGCGAGGACCTGCTGCGGTGCTACCCGGGCGTCGACGCAGGCCGGGTGCACGTCGTGCACAACGGCATCGACACCGAGGAGTACCAGCCCGACCTGGGCACCGACGTCCTGGAGCGGATCGGGGTCGACCCCGGTCGCCCCTCGGTCGTCTTCGTCGGGCGGATCACCCGGCAGAAGGGACTGCCGCACCTGCTGCGGGCCGCGCTCTCGCTCGACCCCTCGGCACAACTGGTGCTGCTCGCCGGCTCGCCGGACACCGAGGAGATCCTGGCCGAGGTCACCGTCCTGGTCGAGGAGCTGCGCCGCGACCGCGATGGCGTCGTCTGGGTGCAGGAGATGCTGGCCAAGCCCGATGTGATCCAGGTCCTCACGCACGCCACTGTGTTCGCCTGCCCGTCGGTCTACGAACCGATGGGCATCGTCAACCTCGAGGCGATGGCCTGCGAGGTGCCGGTCGTCGCCACGGCGACGGGCGGCATTCCGGAGGTGGTGGCCGACGGCGAGACCGGACTGCTGGTCCCGATCGAGCAGCTCGCGGACGGCAGCGGCACGCCGCTGGACACTGGCGCCTTCGAGGCCGGTCTCGCTGCGGCGCTCTCGGCGGTCCTCGCCGACCGGGACCGCGCCCGCGAGATGGGCGTCGCCGGCCGGCGCCGTGCGGTCGAGGCGTTCTCGTGGGCAGCGATCGCGACGCGGACGCTCGACCTCTACCGCAGCGTCATCTGAGGCGGGTACTTACCGGTGAGCGCTCGTGGACCAACGGGTCGCGGACCGGTGCGCCTGTGCGTGCTGGGACCCCTGGTCGCCGTACGCGACGACGGGGCTGTGGCGGGGCGCGAGCTAGGCAGCCGTCGCGGCCGTCACCTGCTCGGGATGCTGCTCGTCGAACGCGGCGGACTGGTGCCCACCGACCGACTCGCGGACCGGCTTTGGCCGGCCC
The DNA here is from genome assembly GCA_036499185.1 of Actinomycetes bacterium. Lineage (GTDB taxonomy): Bacteria > Actinomycetota > Actinomycetes > JACCUZ01 > JACCUZ01 > DATBDW01. Next base: position 7,888 of record DASYEF010000055.1, read on the forward strand.
GGCCCCCGGCGGACCCTGTCGGCGGCGTAGCGACCCTGGCGAGCCGGCTGCGCTCCGTCCTGGGCGAGGACGTGATCGCGGGCGGCCGGTCGGCGTACGGCCTGGTCCGCGGCGGCCGGTGGACCACCGATCTGGACGCTGCGGCGGCACTCGCCGACGAGGCGGCGGTCCGGCTGGGTGCCGACGAGCCGGGGCTGGCCGCGGCCGCTGCGGCCCGGGTGCTGGCAGACCTCGGCGGGCACCTCGGGCTCGACGACATCGGGGACCTCGGCGAGTCGGGCGGCGCCGGCGAGGACGCCTGGCTGCGGCCGATGCGCGAAGAGGTCCGGCTGCTCCGCCGCCGGGCGACCCACCTCGCAGTCGCCGCCGGGCTGCGTACCGGGGCGCCTCCGTCGCTGGCCGAGCTTGCCGCGCGCGCCGTCACCGCCGACCCGCTCGACGAGCAGGCGGCGCGGGACCTGATGACCGTGCTCCTGGAGTCGGGGGAGCAGGCACAGGCGCTCCGGGTGTACGCCGACCTGGCCCGGGCCCTGCGCTCCGAGCTCGGCGCCGACCCGGCCCGCGAGACTCGAGATCTGCACCTCGCCCTCCTGCGCGGCCAGCCTGTCGGCCGCCCGGCCCCGTCGTCCCCGGCCGCCCCGGTTGCGCGGCCGCTGCTGGGTCGCACCGTCGAGGTCGACGCCGTCCGTACCGCCTGGTCGGACGCCGTCGCAGGCCGCCCGTCGCTCGTCGTCGTCACCGGCCCCGGCGGCATCGGGAAGTCCCGCCTGCTCGCCGAGGTGACCGGCCTGGCCTCCGGCACCGGTGGCCTCGTCCTGAGCGCCCGCTGCCACGGCGCCGAGCGGTCCTTGTTCCTGCAGCCCGTGGCCGACGCGCTGCGCCCGGCACTCGTCGCCCTCCCGCCGACGGAGCTCGACGACCTGCTCGGCGCGGAGGACGAGGCCTGGCGGCTGCTGCTCCCCGAGCTGGCTGGGCTGAGGCCCGATCCCGCTCCGATGGCGCACCTGCCGGCCGAGCTGGAGCGGCGGCGCGCGTACGAGACGGTGCGGCGGGTGCTGACCCGGCTGGCCCGCGGCCGGCCGGTGCTGCTCGCCCTCGACGATGCCCAGGACGCGGGGGTCGCCACCCTCGACCTGCTCGACCACCTGACGCGCCACCTCGGCCCGGCCCCCGTGCTGCTCGTCGCGGCGGCCCGGGAGGCCGAGGCGGACCCGTCCCTGCTCGCGATGGGCGAGCTGCGGCGACGGGTCGACCTCGGTGCGCTGCCGGACTCCGCGGTGCACGCGATGGCCGCGGCTGCCGGTCAGGATGCGCACGCCGCGGCGATCGTCGAGCGCACCCGCGGCCATGCGTTCAGCGTCGTCGAGATGCTACGGGCGCTGGCCGCGGGCGAGCGCGGCGTCCCGGCGACGGTCCGCGAGGCAGTGCTGCAACGTGTCACGCGGTCCGGCGAGGACGCCGCGACCGTCCTGCAGGCAGCCAGCGTGCTCGGCCCGCGAGTCGACCCGCACCTGCTGGCCGGCCTGCTCGACCGGTCCGACCTCGATGTCGTAGGCAGCTGCGAGGCGCTGGTCGCCGCTGCACTGTTGACCCGCACCGACACCGGCTACGAGTTCGCCAACGACCTCGTCCAGGAGGTCGTGTACGCCGGGCTGGCGCCCGCGCTGCGGCTGGCGCACCACCGGCGCGCGGCCGACCTGCTCACCGGCGTACCGGAGGCGATGGCGGCGCACGCCGCGGCCCTCGGAGACGACGCACGCGCCGCCCGCGGGTGGCTGCTTGCCGGGCAGCTAGCACTGGACCGGGCGGCAACCGGTGACGCGGTCGTCCTGCTCACCCGCGCGCTCGCGGCCGCCGACGCGGCGGACGAAACGGACCTGCGGGTGCGCGTGCTCATCGGGCGCGCCTCGGCGCTCGAGGCGCTCACCCGGTACGCCGATGGGCTGGTCGACCTCGACCTGGCGCTCGTGCTGGCCGAGACGACCGGTGACCGGCGGCTGGAGATGTCGGCCGTCAGTGCCCGCGGTGGCGACGTGCCGGTGGCCCTGCACCACCCGGCTGACTCATGGGGCGGCTACGTGCGCCGCGGGTTGGTGCTAGCCACGGAACTGGGCGACCGGCGAGCCGCGGCCGAGCTGGGGTCGCGGCTCGCGGTGCTCGCCGTGAGCGCCCTGCGTTTCGACGAGGCACAGGGCTACGCCGAGCAGGCCGTGCGCGCGGGCCGGACCTCCGGCGACGAGCGTGCGCTGGCTGCGGGGCTCGACGGCCTCAAGACGGTGTGGGCCTACCTCGGTGACGGTCCCGCGCTGGCCGACGTCCTGCGCGAGCTCCTCCCGCTGGTGCGCCGCAACGGCGACACCTGGGTGAACTCGTGGTGCCTCTTCGAGGAGTCCTTCGTCGCGATGTCGCGCGGAGATGCCGACACGGCGCGGGCCCAGGTCGAGGATGCCGTCGCGATGAACGCGCGGTCCGGCTTCCCGGCGTACGGCGCATTCTTCCGCGCGCACCGCGCCCGGTTCGCTCGTCTGGCGGGTGACCCGGCCACCGCCCTTGTCGAGGGACGACTCGCGCTGGCGGCCGCCGCCGACGTTGGCCACCCGTGGTGGTTCGCCGCGTCGTCGGGGATGCTTGCGGCGACCCTGCTGGAGACGGGCGCCACCGAAGAGGCGGCGGCCACCGCTGGTCGCGGCTTGGACGCCGTCGCCGGGTACGGAGCCGAGGGCTACCAGCTGCTCACGCTCGGGCCACTGGCCCAGGCAACCGGTGACCCGGCCGCTCTGGACCGCGCCCGCAGCATGCTTGCCACGATCCGGACGCCCCCGGGCCAGGCGTCGGTGCTCGGCGCGGACGCCTACCTGACCACCGCCCGGGCCCTGGCCGCGGCGGGGGACGCCGCCGGCGCCGCCGAACTGCTGGTCCCGCTCGCCGATGCGACATCGACGGAACGCTGGCCGGCGGTGCACGACGCGGTCGCCACCCTCGGCGGCCCGCTCAGAGCAGGGCGCTGAGCAGGTCCGCGGTCCGGGCGGCGCCGTCGGTCTCGACCGGCCGGTACGCCGGCGTCCGGCCGAGCTCCTCGACGACCGCTGCCGCGATGGCGTCCGGGGTGGCGTCCACCCAGTCCAGCCGGCGACCGGCACCGTGACGGTCGAGCCGGTGCGCGACGTGCAGGTTCTGCTCGAAGTGGTGGCGCAGCGGCACGTACACGAACGGCCGTCCCGCGGCGACGAGCTCCATCGTCGTGGTGAGCCCGCCCTGCACGACGCCGATGTCGCACGCCGCCAGATGGTGGTGCAGGTCGTGGACGTACCCGTGCACCTCGAGACCGGGCGCATGGGGGAGCGAGGCCGGGTCGATCCGAGGCCCGGCCACGAGGACCATCCGCAGGCCGGGCACCTGGGACGTGATGGCCGCGTGCGCGGAGGCGACCCGACGCAGCAGGTGCTCCCCGACCCCGGATCCGCCGACTGCGACGACGCAGACGGTCTCGTCGTCGGCGTACCCGAGCCGATGGCGCAGCCCGGTCCGGTCCGTGGTCTCGGCCGGGTCGAAGCCGGTGACGTAGCCCGGGAAGGCGAAGTGCGCCTCGGTCCAGTCGCGAACCGATGGGAGGCCGGGGCCGAGATCGGCCGGGACGACGTCCTCGGGGTTCCCGACGAACAAGGAGACGTCGCGCAGCCGCGGGTAGCGCGCGACGTGCTCGACCATCTCGGCGTTGTAGTCCGCGGTCAGCGTGGCCTCGGCCGGCCCCCCGTCCGGCATCGGGAGCCAGCCGACGAAGTCGGTCAGCCACGCGAACGGTGCGCGCTTGAGCTCGGGGTTCTCGTGCAGGAAGTGGTCGACGTCCCACGCCTCGTCGCCGATCCAGAGGTCGAAGTTCTCGTCGGTGACCAGGTCCTGGAAGACCATGAAGTTGGCGACGAGGATCTCGTCCATCGAACGGACGGCCTGGAACGCGTGCAGGTCGTGCTCACCGGCCTGGCTCTGGAAGTGGCCGCTCTCGCTGGCCAGGAAGCGGGACGCAGGGTGCACCTGCTCGCCGTGCGCCTCGAGGAAGTCGGTCACCGGCGACTGGGTCAGCCACGCCACGTCGAGGTCCGGCCGCCGTTCGCGCAGTGCGCGCACGATAGCGAGGTCGCGACGCGCGTGGCCCAGACCGATCGGTGAGGACAGGTAGAGCGCGCGCGGCCGGCGGTTCATCGCTCGCTGCCACGGCACGACGGGCCGGGACGTCCCCGTCACCTGCTGCACGAAGTCGCGCATCAGCAGGTTGACCTTCACCGGCTCGCGACCCATCGGCAGGTGGCCCGAGCCCTCCAGGGTCACGAGCGTCCCGCTGGTGACCTCGGCCACCCTGGCGCCGCGCTCGTGGACCTGGCACCGGTCCTCGGTCCCATGGATGACCATGACCGGGCAGCGGATGCTGCGCAGCAGCTCGTCGCTCTCCTCGATCGTGGAGGGCCACGGCCCCACGTCCTTGTCGGCGAGCTGGATCTCGGGCGTCGACTCACAGGCGTAGGCGACCATGTCCTCGACCACCTTGGTCGAGTGCGGCTCGGGCGTGAGCTGGCCGAAGAAGAACTCCGCGAAGCCGCGCCAGTCGCGCAGCCAGTAGTGCTCGTTCATCTTCGCCCAGCCGTCGTCGTCGTCCCGCCGCTCCTCGAATCGCTGGAACGCGGCCAGCTTCGGCGGGTAGCGCGGGATGTCGTCGTTTGCCCAGGGGCCGAATGCGACCACGCCTTGGACTCGGTCGGGGTGCAGCGCCGCCACGAGCAGTGCCTGGTAGGCGCTGACGCAGACCCCGACGAGTACGGAGCGCTGCACGTCCAGCGCGTCCATCACCGCGATGGTGTCGCCGACGTACTCCCGGAAGTCGTACGCCGAGGGGTCCTCCGGCCGGTCGGATCGCCCGTTGCCGCGCGGGTCGATCGTCACGACGTGGGCGAACCGGGCGAGGAACGGGACCTGCGCCTTCCAGGCCCGGCTGTGCGTGATCATGTCGATCGGGACGAACACCACGGTCGGCCGGTCCGGGCCCGGCGAGCCGAACGACTCGTAGCCCACCTTGATGCCGTCGCGGTCGACGTACCCCTGCACATCCGGTTCGCGTGCGCGCACCCGGTCCCTCCCCTTGGTCCCTGTCGTCCAGTGCAGCCCTCCGCCGGCCGCATGGCAACCCTGCGGCGCCGTCTTGCAACTGCGTTGCAACGGCCGATCGGACGCTGACCTGGTCGCCGGGGGTCGGCGGCACCGCAGCAGAAAGCCGGAGGGGTTGGACGATGGACCAGGACCGTTTGATGGAGTTCGTGGGGAAGTTCGCGGGGGATCTCGGCGCGACCATGGCCGCCGGGAACATCGTGGTCGGCGACCGACTGGGTCTCTACCGCGCGCTGGCCGAGGGACCGGCCCGGCCGGCGGAGCTCGCCGAGCGGACCGGCACCGACCCGCGGTATGTCGAGGAGTGGCTGCGCGGCCAGGCGGCCGGCGGCTACGTGATCTACGACGCCGACGCAGCGACGTACTCGCTCACCGAGGAGCAGGCCTTCGCACTCACCGACCCGGACGGCCCGCTGTACCTGCCGGGCGCCTTCGAGCTCGCCCTTGGCTCGCTCGCAGCGACGGACCGGGTGGTCGATGCCTTCCGCACCGGCAAGGGCATCGGCTGGCACGAGCACGACGACAAGGTCTTCAGCGGGTGCGAGCGGTTCTTCCGCCCTGGGTATACCGGGCACCTCGTCGCCGAGTGGCTCCCCGCCCTGGACGGCGTCATCGAGCGCCTCGAGTCCGGAGCACGAGTCGCCGACCTCGGCTGCGGGCACGGCGCGTCGACGGTGCTGATGGCTCAGGCATTTCCCAAGTCCACGTTCATCGGGTCCGACTACCACGAGGGCTCGATCGACGAGGCCCGCAAGCGCGCAGCCGACGCCGGGGTGGCCGAGCGAGTGCGGTTCGAGGTGGCCACCGCGCAGAGCACGGCGGGTCACGACCTCGACCTGGTGACCACGTTCGACTGCCTGCACGACATGGGTGACCCGCTGGGTGCCGCCAAGCAGGTGCGCTCGTCGCTGGCGCCCGACGGCACCTGGATGATCGTCGAGCCGTTCGCCAACGACACCGTCGTGGACAACCTCAACCCGGTCGGCCGGGTCTACTACAACTTCTCCACCTTCCTGTGCGTGCCGAGCGCGATGTCGCAGAGCGGCGGCTACGCGCTCGGTGCCCAGGCCGGCGAGAAGGCGATCGGCCAGGTCGTCACGGACGCCGGCTTCACCCGCTTCCGCCGGGTGGCCGAGACCCCGTTCAACCTGGTCTACGAGGCGCGTCCCTAGGAGCCGACGGGGATGCTGCAGGCGGCCTCGATCGCGCGGCGTGCCGCGCGGTCGAGGCCGCGCAGCACGTTCGCGCGCGAGGCCACCTCATCGGCGGTCATGGCGGACCCGTCGCCGGCGCGGGCGAGGTCCACGACTGCCGTGATCCGCAGGCCTTGGCTGAGCACGAAATGAGCCCGTGGGTCGGCCGACATCGGCAGCTCGGGCCGCGCCGCCTCCGACCGGGCGGCGAGGACCTCGGCGGCCGCGGGTTCCCAGCGCGCGACGTCTAGCCGGACGAGCAGCGCGGTCGCCTCGCGCATGACCGCGTCCAGCTCGCGGGCCGCATCGGCCAGCGAAAGCGGCGTACGCCGGTCGGTGTCCACCGGTGACACCGACCAGATGCCGCGGCCCTCGCCGAGCAGGGCCAGCGCCGGTCCGCCGACGGTGAGGACGACCTCGCCACGGGCGACCGCGCGCTCGTTGAACGCGGCCGGCCCGGGCAGCCCGGCGACGTCTCCTGGACGGGGCAGCACGAGGCGCAGTCCGCCCGCCCCAAGAGACCGGAGCCGGGCCAGTGCGTAGGGGAGGTTGACGGCCGTCTCCTCGCCGGGCAGGCCGAGCACCCGGTGAGCCGGGTCGTGCGAGCCGGTGACCTGGTCGGCAGCCTCGTCCGGGCTGACCGCACCCGTGAGCGCGGCGGTGCCCCAGGCGGCGAGGCGACCCGCGGCGGACAACTCATGCACGCCGCCAGGGTAGATGGCGCGAGCGGACACCCGTTCGTCGCTCGGTAGGTTGACGCGCATGTCCGACGTGCTGCACTTCGCCCAGGTGAGCGTGCTGCGCGACGGGGCCACACTGCTCGATCGGATCGACTGGGACGTCGCCGAGGGCGAGCGCTGGGTGGTGCTCGGCGCCAACGGCGCGGGCAAGACGACGCTGCTCCAGCTGGCGTCGGCCAACCTGCACCCGAGCCGCGGTACGGCGATGATCCTCGGCGAGACGCTCGGCGCGGTGGACGTCTTCGAGCTGCGCCCACGTATCGGCTTGTCCAGCGCAGCGCTGGCCGAGCGGCTCCCGCCGAGCGAACGGGTGCGCGACGTGGTGCTCACGGCGTCGTACGCGATGGTCGGCCGCTGGCGCGAGGTCTACGAGGACGTCGACTCCGGCCGCGCCGACGAGCTGCTCGCCGCGCTCGGCGTTGCGCATCTCGCGACCCGCCGGTTCGGCACCCTGTCCGAGGGCGAGCGCAAGCGGGTGCAGATCGCCCGCGCGCTGATGAGCGACCCCGAGCTGATGCTGCTCGATGAGCCCGCCGCCGGGCTCGACCTGGGCGGGCGCGAGGACCTGGTACGACGGCTCGGCCTGATCGCCCTCGACGAGGACGCACCGGCGCTGGTGCTGGTCACCCACCACGTCGAGGAGATCCCCCCCGGGTTCACCCACGTCCTTCTGCTGCGCGGCGGCCGGGTCGTGGCCCGCGGTCCGCTGGAGGACACCCTGACCGAGGCGGCCCTGGGGGAGACCTTTGGCCTCAGCCTGCAGCTGACCCGGTCGGGGCAGCGCTGGGCGGCGCGGGCCGACTGAGGCCATGGGAACCGGCGGCCAGCCCCGGCACGTTGAGTGACCGGAGAGGCTGCTTCTCCCTAGGATGGGCGGCTTCCGGCGGATGGGTGAGGTGAGCACGGTGGGCGGCTGGGACTGGGTCGCCTGGCTGGGGTTCGCGGTCGTCCTCGGGATCGTCGAGGTGACCTCGCTCAACCTCGTCTTCGCGATGCTCTCTGTCGGTGCGCTGGCCGCAGCGGTGACAGCGCTGGCCACCGGGTCGGTGCTGCTCGAGGTGGTTGTCGCGCTGGCCGTCTCGGTCGCGATGCTCGCGGTCGTCCGGCCGCTCGCGCTGCGGCACCTTCGTACCCCCGCGTCGCTGCGGACCGGCGTCGCGGCTCTCGTCGGGACGCAGGGACTCGTGCTCGAGCCGGTGGACGCCAACGGCGGGCGCGTGAAGATCAAGGGCGAGGTCTGGTCGGCCCGCTCGCTCAACCCGGCGGCCCGCTACGAGATCGGCGCCTCGGTCGAGATCATGGAGATCGACGGCGCGACTGCCGTCGTCTACGAATCGGAGATGTAGAAGATGGACGCTGTTGTCGGGATCGTCGCCGCGCTGGTGGTGCTACTGATCCTGGTGGCCCTCGTGCGGACCGTGCGTATCGTGCCGCAGGCACGCGCCGGGATCGTCGAGCGGCTCGGGCGCTACAGCAGGACCCTCGACGCCGGGCTCGCGATCCTCGTGCCGTTCGTCGACCGGCTGCGCCCGCTCATCGACCTGCGCGAGCAGGTGGTCTCATTCCCTCCGCAGCCGGTCATCACCGCGGACAACCTCGTCGTCGGCATCGACACGGTCCTCTACTTCCAGATCACCGACCCGAAGGCGGCGACCTACGAGATCGCCAACTACATCCAGGGCGTCGAGCAACTGACCGTCACCACGCTGCGCAACGTGGTCGGCAATCTTCAGCTTGAGCAGGCGCTGACCTCACGCGACCACATCAACGCGGAGCTGCGTGGCGTGCTCGACGAGGCGACCGGGCGTTGGGGCATCCGCGTCAACCGAGTCGAGATCAAGGCCATCGACCCGCCCGCCTCCATCCAGGACTCGATGGAGAAGCAGATGCGCGCCGACCGTGAGAAGCGCGCCACGATCCTGCAGGCGGAGGGCCTCAAGCAGTCCCAGATCCTCACCGCCGAGGGTGAGAGGCAGTCCGCGATCCTGCGGGCCGAGGGCGGTGCCCAGGCCGCGGTACTGCGCGCCGACGGGGAGGCACAGGCGATCCAGAAGGTGTTCGACGCGATCCATGCCGGCAACCCGGACCAGAAGCTGCTGGCCTACCAGTACCTCCAGATGCTGCCGCAGATCGCGCAGGGCACCGCCAACAAGCTGTGGATCGTCCCGAGTGAGCTGGGCGAGGCGCTCAAGGGCATCGGCGGCATGCTCGGCTCGGGCAACAACAGCGACTCCGGCGACCCGACGCCGACCCCCGCATCGATCCCCCCGGCCTAGCCGGCCGGTCCGCTCCGGCTCTGTGCGTGGCTGAGGTCAGAGCGGCTTTGGAAGAGGAGGACGGACTTCGGCCGGCCACCGTCCGCGACCGTGCGTTGACTGGCGCGTTCCGGCTGGCTTTCGCGGATCAAAGTGGGCCGGAACGCGCCGGTCGACGCCCTGGTCCCGCGGCCGTCCCACATGTCGAGCAGATGGCGGTCCCGCGCACTCAGTTGGCGCAAGTTGGCTGGCCGCAGCAGCGGATTCCCAGCCAACTCGGGCCACCTGACGTCGAGAACGAGCCGACCGAAGTGGACCGGTGAAGTGGCACAACACGCCGCGCGCAGCCGGTCCACTCCGCAATCCACCGACTCACCAGCAGTGGCCAACGGCGAGCGACTCGGCACCCAGCTGCCGCCTCCTCCTGGCCGTTCTGACTCCAGCGCCGACGACGGGAGAGTCACCGCGGCTCAAAGTTGTCAGCCGCTGCACGACCCATAGGTCGTCCAGCGGCTGACAGGTGGCGGAAGCGCCGGGCCTAGCTGCCGGGGGCCGCGCGGGTGCCGGTGTCGTACTCGCCGGCCAGCTTGAGCACCAGCGCGACGTACCAGTCCGCGTGGTTGTAGTGCCAGACCGCGCGGGCGGTGGATTCCGGGTCGCGGCCCGCGCCGTTGGCGCACAGGTAGTGCGCCGCGGTGAAGATGGCGTCCGCGGGGTCCTGGATGTCGGTCACCCCGTCGTGGTCGCCATCGACGGCGTAGGACGCGAACGTCGACGGCAGGAACTGCATCGGGCCCTGCGCGCCGGCGTACGACGTCGAGGTGTTCGAGCCGTGACCGGACTCGACCTGGCCGATGGCGGCGAGCAGACCCCACGTCATGCCAGCACAGGTCCGGGCGGCGGCGAGGTACAGCGCGTGGTAGTCCGCCGGCAGGGTGGTGCTGGCGTGCGCGGACGCAACCCGCTCCTGGCCGGCCGCGGCGACTGCAGCGTTCAGCGCGGACAGCTGGGCGGCGGCCGCCCGGGCCGCCTCGAGCTGCCGGGCTTTCTGCGAGAGCCGGGTCAGCACTCCGGTGGCCTGGGCGAGGGTCGTGGTGAGTGCGTCGTAGCGGCGCGCCACCTCGCCGGCGGTGACCGTGCTGGCCTCGGCGGCCTGCTGCAGCGCGTCGGCCCGGTGCTGCAGGGCCATCGTGCGCTCGGCACCGGTCCGGCCCGACTGGGCACCGACCGCGATGAGTCGCTGGACGACGGTGGCCCGGCGCAGCGCGTCTCCGGCGCTGCTAGCGCTGAGCACGGTGAGCATGAGGGCGGACGTGCCGCCGGACATGTACAGAGCCCGGACCCGGCTGTCCTGCGCCTGCTGCGCGGCCGCGTCCAGGACGGCGGCCTGGTCAACCGCCTGCTGGGCGCTGATGCTGCGCGAGACGCCGCTGCCGAGCTCGGCCAGCGACCGTTCGTAGGCGCGCAGGGCACGGTGCACGCGAGGCTCGAGAGCCGTCACCCGCGCGGCTGCCGCCGTCGCGTCGGCGCGGGCCTGCGTCGCGTCGGTGCCGGAGTCGGCCATCGCGACGTCGCCGGGGAGTCCGGCGAGCACGAGGGCGACGACCGTCAGCGCACCGAGGGCTCCGAGGACGCGGCCGGCACGGACAGTTCGAAGAGCTCCGACAGCACCGAAAGCACGGACAGCCTGGTGTGCACCGGCGGCCCGAGGGCGGCGGCTCACCCTCGTTGTGTCGGCCCGGGCGGGGGCGTCCTTGATGGGTGGGTCCCGTAGGGTGCCGCGGTGACCGGGACGTGACGCTGTGGCAGGCGGTCGCGGTGGCTCTGGCCGGCCTTGCCGCGGGCACGATCAACACCGTCGTCGGGTCCGGCACGCTGGTGACCTTCCCCGTGCTGCTCGCCGTGGGCTACCCGCCCGTCCTGGCGAACGTCAGCAACACGGTGGGGCTGGTCCCCGGCTCGGTCAGCGGGGCAGTGGGCTACCGCGCCGAGCTGCGCGGGCAGCGGCCGCGACTGCTGCGGCTGGGGACCGCATCCGCCGGCGGGGCGGTGCTGGGGGCGACTGCACTGCTGGTGCTGCCGGCCGGTGCGTTCCGCGCCGTCGTACCCGTGCTCATCGCGCTCGCCTGCGTCCTCGTCGTGGTGCAGCCGAGACTCTCTGCGGCGCTGGCGAGCCGCGGCCGGACCGGCCGCGCGCACGGTGGGCCGGCCCTCTACCTGGCGGTGCTCGGGACGGGTGTGTACGGCGGCTACTTCGGGGCGGCTCAGGGGGTGCTGCTCATCGCCGTGATGGGCCTGTTCCTCGACGAGACCCTGCAGCGGGTCAACGCCGCGAAGAACGTGCTGGCGGGACTGGTGAACGCAGTGGCGGCGGTGGTCTTCATCGCGGTGACCGACGTCGCGTGGGAGGCCGCGGCCCTGATCGCCCTCGGCTCGGTGGTGGGCGGGCAGCTCGGCGCCTACATCGGCCGGCGCATCGCACCCGCCGTACTGCGGTGGGTCGTGGTCGCGGTGGGCATCGTCGCGATCCTCGAGATCGTCCTCGACTGAGATGGCCGATCCGCAGCGGGTCGAGACGGCGCAGGACCCCGTCCTGGGTGACTACGTCGGTCTGACCGACGTCGCGCTGCGCAGCCGCCGTGAGCCGGCCGAGGGCCTGTTCATCGCCGAGGGCGACAAGGTGATCCGACGGGCACTGGCCGCCGGCTACGGCATGCGCTCGATGCTGCTCGAGGAGAAGTGGCTGCCGGCGATGGCCGACGTCGTGGCGGCGGTCGACGCGCCGGTGTACGTCGCCGACCTCGACGTTCTCACGGCGGTCACCGGCTACTCCGTGCACCGCGGGGCCCTCGCGGCAATGAACCGGCGACCGTTGCCCGACCCCTTCGACGTGGCCGCAGGCGCGCGGCGCCTTGTCGTCCTGGAAGAGGTCAACAACCACACGAATGTCGGCGCGATCCTGCGCGCCGCGGCTGCGCTCGGGGTGGACGCGGTGCTGCTCGACAGCCGCAGCGCGGACCCGCTCTACCGCCGGGCGGTCAAGGTGTCGATGGGCGCGGTGTTCGCCGTCCCGTGGGCCCGCCTGCCGGACTGGCCGGCCGGCCTCGACGGGCTACGCGACATGGGGTTCACCGTGCTCGCACTCACCCCGGACCCGGCAGCCGTGCCGCTGGACGAGCTTCCGGCCTCGGCGTCCGACCGGGTGGCGCTGGTGCTCGGCGCGGAGGGTCCCGGGCTGAGCGAGGGCGCGCTCACCGCGGCGGACCTGCGGGTCCGCATCCCGATGTCCGCCGGTGTCGACTCCCTCAACGTGGCGGCTGCCGCCGCGGTGGCCTGCTACGCGATCAGCCGTCAGAGGCGGCGGTAGCGCGCCTCGGCCCAGCAGTACACGCCGAAGCAGGCGAGTCCCAGCCCCGCCAGCACGAGCAGGACCTGCCCGCCGGGTGCTCCTGCCAGGCTCTTCAGCGCGACGTCGAAGCCCTGGGCCTTGCCCGGCTGGTGGTCCATGGCCGCCTTGACGACGAGTACGCCGATGACGGCGAACACGGCGCCGCGCGCGACGTAGCCGACCTGGCCGAGCCGGCGTACGGCCTTGAACATGGTGTGGCTCATCTGCCCGGTCTTGAGGTGCTTCTCGAAGTCGGTCTTGAGGCCGCGCCAGGTGAGCGCGACGGCGATGCCGATGATGACGAGGCCGGCGATGACCACGAGGGCCTGACCGCCCGACCAGCCCAGTGCCTTGGCCGTGACGTCGGAGCTCGTGCTGGACGAGTTCGAGGATCCGGTCACCGTCTTGAACGCGAGGACGCCGAAGAAGAGGTAGACCAGGCCGTTGAGTGCGGAGCCGATGCGCTTGACGGTCCGCTTCTTCTCGTCGGTCTCGTTGCGCCGACCCCACAGCGCCTCGGTGAAGCGCCACAGGGCGTAGGCGGCGAAGCCGATCACCATCAGCCACAGCACGACACTGCCGCCTGGCTTGTTGGCGATCTCCTGCAGCGCGCCCTTCTGGTCGGTGCGCTCGTTGCCGCCGAAGGCGACCTGGAGGGCCAGCAGCCCGATCAGCCCGTAGACCAGGCCCTTCGCCACGAAACCGAGCCGGGCGAGGCGGTCCATGGTCTTGCTGTTCGCGGCGCGGCGGGCCTCGGTCCTGGCGGAGCCGGGACGGAATCTGGTGGGGACGGACATCGGGCCTCCTGGGAGCGAGTTCCCGGTCGTCTTACCCGGCCAGGGCGCCCGGAAGCCTCAGCGGGAGTGCCAGGCGGCGAGCAGCTCCTTCTCGGTCTGCGGGTCGAGTCCGGCATCGTCGGGCTGGTCGACGGTGCGTGTCCAGGCCAGGGTGTCGCGGACCGTGTCCGCCAGGTCGCGCGGCGCGAGACCGGTGGCGAGAGCCTTGGCCGGGTCGCACGCCATCAGCCAGACATCGGGGTCGTCACCGCTCCACAGCGGCAGGGTGCCCTCCGACAGCCCGGCGGCGCGCACGGCGTCGTCGCTGACCCAGGTCAGCGTCGTGCCGGGTGGTCCCACGGCCTGCGCGATCGCCTCGATCTGCTGCCGCCAGGTGAAAACGGGGGGAGGGCTCACCGCGTGGTAGGCACCGGAGTGCCCGTTCTCGAGCAGCGAGACCATCCAGGCGGCCATGTCGCGTACGTCGATCACCTGGGCCGGGACGTCCTTGGGCTCGGGCACCAGGACCTCGCCGCCGCGGGCGATCCGGGCGACCCACCACGGGAAGCGCCAGGTGTAGTCGTCGGGCCCGACGACGTACGTCGGGCGGACGAGCACGGTGCTCGGCCCATGCCGCTCGACCGCCGCACGTTCGCAGAGCACCTTCAGCCCGCCGTACGTCTGGTCGGTGACCTCCTCGACGGTGGGGTCGTCCAACTCGGCGAGCGGTCCGTCCTCGGTGGTGCCGGGACCGGCAGCCGGGGCGTACGCCGACACGCTGGACACCAGCAGATGGTGACCGCCGCGGCCGGCAAGGGCGTCGGCCAGCTCCTGCACCTGACGCGGGTAGTACGCGCAGGTGTCCACCGTCGCGTCCCACTCGCCGTCGGCGAGGGCTGACAGGTCCTCGTTGCGGTCGCCGGTGCGGTGCTCGACGTCGGGGAACAGGTCGGCACCGGTCCGGCCGCGGTGGAAGATCGTCACCCGGTGCCCGCGGTCCAACGCCGAGGAGACGACGTGCCGGCCGATGAAGCGGGTGCCGCCGATCATGAGGATGCGCATGGCGACACCGTAGACGTCGCCGGTGGCCGAGCGCGTGACTAGCGCCGGACCGCGCTAGTTGGCGTTCCCCTCAGCGGAGCAGGACCGTCGTACCGGCTGCGGCAGCAGCCCACAGCAGACTGCCCAGCGTGCCGATGATGAACTCCTCGGGCGCGTCCGCGCCGCGGCCTGCATCGCGCAGCTCGGGGTAGCGACCGACCCCCTTGACTGCGAGCACCAGCGCGAGACCCTCGGGGAAGCCCGCGAGCAGGGTCGCCGCGACCGCGCCTCGTTCGAGGTAGCCGATCCAGGCGCCACCGCGCAGCACCGAGCCGGCCGACTCGAGGTGCAGTGGCGGCTCGACCGAGGCGTCGGCCTCGGCCTGCGGGGTGCCCGGCCCTGGCAGATGGTCCTCGGTCACCCGGTCCCCGCCGCGGTGGGTCCGGCCGGGCCAGAGCTCTCCGCGGGTCAGGCGGAAGACGGCGCGCACGACGTGGCTGCCTGCGGTGACGGCGACGACGACGCCGAGCACCTGCGCGCAGGCGCGCGCCGTGCCGTCCGCCGGGTCGGTCCGGGCGGCGACACCGGCTGCGGCGCCGAGCAGGACAGCGGCCAGCAGGGCCACCGGCACGACGGGGTCGGCGACCACGTGCCGCAGCGGCCGGTCCGCGAGGGGAGTGGCCGCTGCGAGCAGCATGAGCACGAGGGCGAGAACGATCACGACCCGCCCACTGTGCCATCCGCCGCGGAGAGGAGGTACGCCGCCAGGTCGCGCCCCGGTGCCTCGAGGTACCAGTCGGCGGCCTGCAGCCGTTGCGAGACGGCCTGCTTGGACACCCCCAGCCGGGCGGCGACCTGCAGCTGGTTGAGCCCCTGGCGGGCCAGCGATGCGGCCTCGGCACCGCGCTCGGTCCGGCGCTGGAGCAGCGCCGCAACCAGGTCGAGCGCGGTCTGCGCTCGGCGGGCGCCGAGCTGGTCAGCACCGCCGACGGCGAGGCAGGTCGAGCGCGACTTGGCCGCGGTCACGGCGCTCCGGGCGGCCACGAAGGCGGGGCCGGACCCGGCCCTGGTGCTCTCGGGAAGCGGGTCGTCGACCGCTCCGACGCCGACGCCGACGCTCCAGGCCCGGTCGCGCACGAGCAGGAGCACGAGGTCCACGACGACCTCGGGGGCAGCCACCACGCCCTGAACCTCGTCGCCCGCGGTGCGCTCGAAGGCCCGGACCAGGTCGCCCCGGTGCGGGCTGAGGTCGCGCAGCAGCGCCTCGACCCGGTCGGTCGTGCGCCGGCTGTGCCGCTGGTCGACGGTGAGGACGAACATCCGACAAGGCTACAGTCTTGATTGGACCGAGTCAACCACATGCCCTTGACCGATGCTGGTGGTTCGGACCAAGGCGGCAAGGACGCGGACCCGCGTGTGCCGGGCTGCCCGCAGTCGGTCCCTGCCCCGCCGTGGCCGAGCCCAGGTACCCGCAAACGATCACGGTTCCGTGATGAACCCGACCAAACCGCGGTGGGTTTGCCACGGTCAGGCACATGTGATCACGGGAGGGCATCTGGTTGGGGCGGGTCGCCGCACTAGCGTGCACGCCATGGCGACCACGCCCGGCGTGCCGCGGCCGGTGCGGGTGCGGATGGTGCGGATGAACGCCCGGGCGGTGGACGAGGAGCACCGGGTCTCGACACCGCTGGAGCTGCTCTTCGACCTGACCTTCGTGGTGGCCGTCTCGCGGGCTGCCGCCGAGCTCGGGCACGGCATCGTGAGCGGTGACGCCGGGCACTCGCTGGTCGTCTACCTGATGGTGTTCTTCGGGATCTGGTGGTCCTGGATGAACTTCTCCTGGTTCGCCTCGGCCTACGACACCGACGATGTGCCCTACCGGCTGCTCACCTTGCTGCAGATGGCCGGGGTCCTCGTCTACGCGGCCGGCGTGCACGAGACGTTCCAGTCCGGCAGCTTCGCTGTCGCGACGGTCGGCTACGTCATCATGCGGGTCGCCATGCTGCTCCAGTGGGCGCGTGCGGCGCACGGCGACCCGGAGCACGCCCACGCCGCCTGGCGGTACGTCTTCGGTATCGCCACGATGCAGGTGCTCTGGGTGTTGCGACTCCTGTTGCCCCACGATCTCGGCTTCGCGGCGTTCTTCGTGCTGGCGGCCGGCGAGCTCGCCGTACCGCTGTGGGCCGAGCGGGTCCGGATGACGCCGTGGCACCCGCACCACATCGCCGAGCGCTACGGCCTGTTCACCATCATCGTGCTGGGCGAGTGCGTGCTCGCCGCCTCGGTCGCCGTGCAGGTTGTCGTGGACGACACGGGCTGGGACCCGCGGCTGCTGCTCGTGGGCGGCGGTGGCCTGGTGCTGCTGTTCGCGCTGTGGTGGCTCTACTTCCTCAAGGAGGCCGGCGACGGGCTGGAGCGGCGGCGCGATCTCAGCTTCCTCTGGGGCTACGGCCACTACGCGGTGTTCGCCGGGCTCGCCGCTCTGGGGGGCGGCCTCGAGGTCACCGTCGAGGCGGTCAGCCACCACGTGGCCGCGTCCGACGGCGGAGCGGCGCTCTCAGTCGCGGGACCGGTCGCGGTGTTCCTCGCCGTGGTCTGGCTGCTGCACGCGCCGCTGGACGAGGGCTACCGGGCGGGCGCGCTACCGGTGGGTCTCGCGGTCGTCGCCGTGCTGGCGATCGCGGTGCTCGGTGCGCTCGGTCTCCCGTTGCAGTGGGTGCCGCTCCTCTGTGCCGTGCCACCCGCCGTACTGGTGGCCACCCGCCTCGGGGCGGCGCCCGCTCACCCGGCCGGGTAGCGCGCCAGCTGGCGGATCGCCCGGGCCTGCGCCTCGCTGTCGCCCGGCAACGCCTCGTCCGTGATGACCCGGTGGGGGAGTGATGCGACGCCGACCCCGGGCAGGACGCCCTGCAGCACCGCGGCGGGGCAGTCGGCGGCGACCGCGAGCAGCAGGTCCGCCGGTGCCCGCTCGGTCGACAGCAGGGGTACGCCGAGGTCGCGAGCCAGCTCCGCGGCAACCGCATGGTCGCCGGTCGAGAGCACCACGACGCCGGTCAGCGGACGGGGCTCGCAGCGCAGCGCCCTCGCGACGATCTGCTCGACGACCTCGCCCTTGGCGTCGGCGTACTGCTGCATCAGTGCCCACCGCCGGCGGGCCAGCCCGCGCTTCGTACGAAGGTACAACGCGAGGTCGTCGGGATCGGTGCGCAGATGGTCGCGGAAGCCGAGCATCCGGTCGATCTCGATCGAGCCGATGCCGAACACGTGCAGGTTGACGGTGGGATCGCTGTGTCTGAGCAGCCGGTGCTCGTGCCAGTCCGGCTCGCGGACTCGCAGGCCGTAGCCCAGCTCCTCGAGCCGGTTGACGTAAGCGTCCTCGTCGGCCGGGTCGCGGACCCCGAGGACGAGGTCGATGACCGGCTTGGCGGCCAGCCCGGGAATCGAGGTCGATCCGGCGTGCTCCACGAGCATGGCCAGCGGGCCCAGGACGCGGCGGATGTCGGCAACCAGCTGCGCGGCGACGGCCGGCCAGGACGGATCGGACTCCGCGAGCACCACGGGGGCATCGAGCCGTTCCAACGTGCCCACCCGGCCGACCATGATCTCGTCCTCGGTTCGCGGCGCCGCCTCGTGCGAGGCGTCGGCGAAGACGGTGATGTGCAGGTCGCCCGGTGCGTCGAGCCTGGCGTTGTAGGACTGCCAGGGCGTCAGCGTCGGTGGCGCCACGACCGTTGCGCCGGCGCGGGCCAGCCGGTCGGTGACCACGGTCGCGTCGGCGACCTCGAAGGCCACCCGCAGGTGGCCGGCGACCCGCCGACCGACCTCGACCTCGTCGATGAACTCGGCGTTGGCCGGGTCGGTGATCTCGAGAGTCGCGCGGCCGGCCGACAGGATCGTCACCCGGCCGTCGGACGAGCTGAAGGAGGCCTCCTCGGGCAGGCCGAGCACGTCGCGGTAGAAGGTCAGCGCCTCGTCGTACGCCGGTGTCGTCACCACCAGCCGCAGCTGGCGAACCCCGTCGGTGCCGTCCGTCCTGTTTCGGTCGTCGTCCACGAGAGCATGGTGCCGTGCCGAGCAGTACTGAGGGAGCGGGGCCTCGCCGGGTCGAGGTGCCCGCCGACCGCGTGCCAGGGTGGCTGGAGCGGTTCACGGCACGTCACGGAGCGCTCCGCACGGAGGCGACGAGCGACGAAGTCGTGGTCACCGCCGAGGACGGCGCGGTGGCCCGGCTGGCGGTGCCGTTCCCGCCGATGGCGGTGGACCGCGACGCCGTGGGCGGCGGGCTGGTCGCCCACCTCGCCGCCCCGCGACGGCTCGGCGTGCTGCTGGTCCGCAAGGGCGGTTACGCCGTCGGTGTCGTCGAG
Organism: Actinomycetes bacterium; assembly: GCA_036499185.1. Taxonomy (GTDB): domain Bacteria; phylum Actinomycetota; class Actinomycetes; order JACCUZ01; family JACCUZ01; genus DATBDW01. The sequence goes on from DASYEF010000055.1 coordinate 26,802, forward strand.
GGCGGCGTGCTGATCGCCTCGAAGGTGGGGTCGCGCCACGTCCAGGGCCGCAGTGCCGCCGGTGGCTGGTCCCAGCAGCGCTTCGCGCGTCGGCGCCAGGGCCAGGCCAGGGTGGCGCTGGGGGCTGCCGCCGACGTGGCCGCCACGGTGCTGCTGCCGGAGGCGAAGCGGCTGGACGCCGTGGTGACCGGTGGCGACCGGGCTTCGATCGACGGGGTGCTCGAAGACCCCCGGCTCGCGCGGCTGCGGCCGCTGGTGTCGGCGTACCGCATCGACGTGCCCGAGCCTCGACGGGCGGTGCTCGACGCGACCGTGCCGCGCCTGACTGCGGTCGTGGTGACCGTCACGGACCCCTGACGGCCTCCAGCACGAGCAGCTCCGGTGCTGGTACGCCGGGAGGTTCGACCAGCCTGGTCAGGTGCAGCCCGGCGGCGAGCAGCGGGTTCACCAGGTCGGCAATCGTTCGGTGGTACACCCCGGTGCGACGGCGTACGCCGTCGCCGAGGCCCGGCCCCTCGAAGGTGCGGCCGGTGCCGGTGTAGCCGGGGTGGATCCGCAGGCCGGTGCTCTCCCGCTCGGCGAACGGGCCGACGAAGCACGGGTGCACGCCGACGTGGACGAAGCGACCACCCGGGCGAAGCACGCGCCCGATCTCGCCGACGGCAGCGGCCCAGTCGTCGAGGTCGGTGTGGACGAGGGTGGCGACGACGGCGTCGAGGCCGGCATCGCTGAGCGGAAGCCTCGCTGCGTCCGCCACGGCGACCGGGAGGCGCGGGCGTGCGTGGCGCAGGAGAGCGGGGGAGAGGTCGACACCGACGACGGACCAACCCAGGCGGCGCACCGCCGGCGCGTGCACGCCGGTGCCGCAGCCGAGGTCCAGGCAGGTCCCCGTCCCGGAGCCGAGCGCCTCGACGAGTGCGGCCGTGGTGCGCGCGGTGTGCTCGGCCGCGGGGCCGGCGAGGTAGCCGTCGTACCAGTCGGCGTGCTCGTCGTAGGCGGGTCTCACCCCTCGACCCTCTCGCGGCCGACCCGGTGCTGACGGGCCGGGTCACGACTTCGACCTGCCGTGCGCTGCTGACCCGTCCCGACCCGGCAGACTGGCCTCTCCCACCACCACGGAGGCGACCGATGCGGGCCGACCGGCACGGCTGGGCGCTGGTCGCGTCGTTCGCGGCGGTGGCTGGCGCGTCCCAGCTGCTGTGGCTGACCTACGCACCGGTGACCACCGAGGCGGCCCGCCACTACGGCGTCTCGGAGACCGCGATCGGGTGGCTGGCCAACGTCTTTCCGCTCCTCTACGTCCTGCTCGCGGTGCCGGCCGGGCTCGCGCTGGACCGCCGGCCGTCGTCGGCGCTCGCCTTCGGTGTCGTGCTGACCGGCGCGGGCGGAGTCGTGCGGCTGCTCGGCGGCGGCTTCGGCTGGGCGCTGGCCGGCCAGCTGCTCGTCGGCGTGGCGCAGCCGTTCGTGCTCAACGCGATCACCGGGGTAGTGAAGGTCCTTCCGGTGCGCTCGCGGCCCACCGGAATCGCCGTGGGATCGGCTGGGCTGTTCCTCGGCATGGTCGTGGCCCTCGGCATGGGTGCCGCACTGGCCGGCGGCGACCGGATCGAGACGCTGATGGCCGTGCAGGCGGTGCTGGCGGTGTTCGCGGTGGCCGGCTACCTCGTCGTCGCCGCACGAGCGCCCCGGCCCGCCGCGGTCGCCTCCACCGAGGAGGGGCAGCTCCGTGCGGTATGGCGAGACCCGGTGCTGCGCCGGCTCGCGCTGCTGGCCTTCCTCGGGTTCGGCGTGTTCGTCGCGCTGGTGACGTGGCTGCAGGCGCTGCTGGACCCTCGGGGGGTCTCGGAGTCCGCGGCCGGCACGATCGTGACCGTCGCGGTGGCGGCGGGCGCGATCGGGTCCACCGTCGTCGCAGCCGCACTCGAGGGCCGGCCGGTCGAGGCGGTGCTGTTGCGCACCACACTGGTCGCGGCGGTCGCCGGCTGCCTGGTCCTCGCGGTCGGCTCGGGACTCGCGTCGGCTTGGATCGGCGTGGTCGTGGCGGTGCTCGCCATGCTCACTGCGCTGCCGTGGCTGCTGGCGCTCTGCGAACGCAACGCACGCGACGCAGTTGCCAGTGCGACGGCGCTGCTGTGGCTGGCCGGCAACCTCGGCGGTCTGGTGGTCGCAGGGGTCCTCGGTGTCCTGCTCGACCACCCGGGCGCCGCCTTCGGCTTGCTCGCGCTGGTGGCCCTCGCCGGGCTCCCGCTCGTCCGTACCGACGCGATCGGGGCCGGTGTGCGCGAGACGCAGCCCGTCGCCGAAGGCTAGGGCGCGCGGAAGCCGGTCGCCTCGATGGCGTCGCACACGTGCCGGACGACGGCCACCCGTGCGTACCGCTTGTCCTCGGCCGGGACGACGAACCACGGCGCAGCCGGCTGGTCGGTGCGGTCGAGCATCTCCTCGACGGCCTCGACGTAGCGCTGGTGCTTGTCGCGGTTGCGCCAGTCCTCGTCGGTGAGCTTCCAGGACTTCAGCGGGTCGTCCTTGCGCCGGTCGAATCGGCGCAACTGCTCCTCGGGTGACACGTGCATCCAGAACTTCACCAGGATCATGCCCTCGGCCGCGAGGCTGGCCTCGAACGACGCGATCTCGCCGTACGCCCGCTGCCACTGCTCCTTGGTCGCGAACCCCTCGACGCGTTCAACCAGGACTCGTCCGTACCAGGACCGGTCGAACACCGCCATGCCGCCCCAGCCAGGGAGCTTGGGCCAGAACCGCCATAGGAAGTGGTGGCGCTTCTCGTCGTACGTCGGCGCCGCGAACTGCGAGACCCGCACGTGCCGCGGGTCGAGATGGTCCACCAGCCGCTTGATGGCGCCGCCCTTGCCGGAGGCGTCCCAGCCCTCGAATACGACGCACAGTGGCGGCCCGATGGTGCCGTCGCCCATCTGACCGCCGAGGGCGAGGCGCAGCCGCAGGAGTCGGTCCTCCTGCTCCCCGAGCTGCGACTCCTCCTGCTTGCGCGTCAGCCGCAGCGTCAGGTCCACATCGTCGAGGCGCCCCACGCGCGGCAGCCTGTCACCACGCCTTGGGCGGTGACCAGGACGGTGCCGCGCCTGGGACGACATCCGCGAACCGATTTTGGTTCCCCGAGCGACTCCGACGCGCTCAGGGCCGCGCGACTGCACGGACGAAAGTCGGACTTATCCGGTTACCGCACCGCGTTGGCTATCCCGCTTTGACCGCCGCGTTGACTGTGTCCGGCGGTCGAGCTGTCACCTTCGGATAGGCTGGCGTCTCCGCCCGGACCCCGCGGCTCCATCGGGTGGGGGCGCGCATGGTTCAGGAAGCAAAGTTGTCGGCCGTGCTGGGGGAGTTCGCCCGCACGGTCGCCACGGACTTTCCGATACAAGGAATCCTCGACCACCTCGTGGAGCGCATCGTCGCGATCCTGCCGGTCACTGCGGCCGGGGTGACGCTCATCTCCGGGGGGAAGGCGCCGCGCTACATCTCCGCGTCGAGCGAGTCGGCGATGCGTTACGAGAAGCTCCAGACCGAGATCGGTGAAGGCCCGTGTCTGCTCGCCTACACGAGCGGCGAGGCTGTCGCCGTACCGGATCTGCGGGTGGATGGTCGGTTCCCACAGTTCACGCCGAGCGCACTGGAAGCCGGGCTGGCGGCGGTCTTCACCTTCCCGCTGCGGCGCGGCGCCGGCGTGCAGCTCGGCGCCCTGGACCTTTATCGAGACACCCCGGGCGGCTTGGAACCTCACGACATGGAGGCCGCCCAAACCCTCGCCGACGTCGCGGCCGCCTACCTGCTCAACGCCGAGGCTCGCGAAGAGGCCCGCGCCACCTCCGACCGCTTCCGCTACAGCTCGCTGCATGACGCTTTGACGGGACTGCCGAACCGGCTGCTACTGCAAGAGCGACTCGAGCACGCGGCGCGTCGCGCTCGGCGCTCTCGCAGTGACCTGGCGATCCTGTTCATCGACCTGGATCGTTTCAAGCAGGTCAACGACGAGCACGGGCATCACGTCGGTGACGAGCTGCTGGTTGCCGTCTCGAAGCGCCTGACATCCCTCGCTCGCCCCGGGGACACTCTGGCCAGGGTCGCCGGTGACGAGTTCGTGTTCCTCTGCGAGGACATGCGAAGCGCCGCCGACGTCGAGGTCCTCGCCGGTCGGGTCGATGCGGCCTTCGCCGAGCCCTTTCCACTTGGCCGGATGGCGATCACTGTGTCAGCGAGCGTCGGTGTCGCCTTCTCCGGTCAGGGCGAGGCCATCTCCGACCACCTCGTGGACGAAGCCGACCGGGCCATGTACCAGGCGAAACGCAACGGCGGCGCCCGCCATCAGGTCATTGACCTCCGCGAGGCCCTGCGCACGACCGAGCTGGACAGCCTCCAGCAGGACCTGCGCGCCGCGTTTGCACAGGACCAGCTGGGGGTCGCCTACCAGCCCATCGTGCGTAGCACAGACGGAGCCGTCATCGGCCTCGAGGCGCTGCTTCGGTGGACTCACCCGCAACGGGGCTCCGTCCCAGCCTTGTCGGTGGTGGGCCTGGCCGAAGAGATCGGTCTGATCAGCGAGATAGGCACATGGGTCCTGGACCGCGGCTGCCGTGATCACCGCGGCTGGCTCCTCCAGCATCCCGACGCGGAGCTGTACCTGTCGGTGAACGTCTCGGTCCGCGAGCTCATGACACGAGGATTCTGCCTCGGCGTGATGCGGGTCCTCGAACGACACCAGATGAACCCCGGCAACCTCGTGCTCGAGGTGACGGAAAGCATCTTCGTCGAGGACATCGAACGTGCCTCGGGCGTGCTCGCCGATCTCAAGGCACTGGGCATTCGGATCGCCCTGGACGACTTCGGCACCGGTTACTCGTCGCTGAGCTACCTGCGTCGGCTGCCCGTCGACATCGTGAAGATCGACCAAGGCTTTGTCGCGGAGATCGGCTATGCACCCGACGGGGGCGTCATCGTCGCGGCCATCACCAACCTGGCACATGCTCTGGGCCTCTCGGTCATCGCCGAGGGGGTCGAGACCCAGAGCCAACGAGACGAGATCCTGGCCCTGGGATGCGAGTCGGCCCAGGGCTACTTCTTTGCGGCCCCCTTGTCACCCGCCGAGGTCAACACGAGGCTCGGCGAATCAGCGCTGGAACAGATGCGCCTGCCCATGCCGCGACCGCGGCTGTGACACGTCAGTCGCGAACGCGTCCGTCGAGCCGGATTGTCCAGCCGTCCACGGATTCGATCACCAGGTGGGACTCGCTCCACGGATCGCGCGCCAGCGTCGCCCGGACCTCGGCCTCGGAGCTCGCCGCGACGACGTGAACGACGTTCGCCTCGTCGCTGAGCGGGCCACCGAGGAGCAGGAACCCGTCCTCGACGAGGCCGTCCATGAAGGTCGCGTGCTCGGCCCAGCCGGACTGCTCCTCCAGCGGCCGGGCGAGGTCGTAGCTGGGACCGCTCCGGGTCAGGACCACGTGGTACGTCGGCATCGGCCCGTCCTACCAGCGGCCACCGACGCCCCAGCCCTCGCCTCGAGCCGGCCTCAAGTGGATGAGCTCGGCTTGCCGATGATCAAGGATGGAGATGACCACGGGGGCGTACTTCTGGACGCGCTGGGGCTGGACCCGGCGCTTGCTCGCGGCCTGGGTGAGTGGCCCAGTGGTCCTCGCGGCCCTCGTAGCCGGGCTGGCCGTGGCCGGGCATCACGCGGCGCAGGTCGACGCCCGGTCCCAGGGCCTCGGCGGCGGCCCGTACACCTACTCGCTGAGCCAGCACGTCGCGGCGATGGTGCTGCTCGGCGTCCTGGCCGTCACGGTGGCCGTCATCCTCGACCGGCGCGGCGCACGGATCCTGGCCGCGCTAGCTCTCGTCGGTGCGGCCGCGGGGCCGATGACGCTCGTCGCCGCGCCCGCCTAGGCCGGCTTGGTCCGGACGTCGTCCATGGACACCCAGACGTGGTGGCACGCCGTCGTCGCCCTCGGTGTCCTGGCCGTGCTGGGATCGTGGACCCTCTGGGTCGAGCGCGCACTCCCGGTGCCATCTTCGGTCGGATCAGCTGCGGCTCCGGGTCCCTCGCGGGCCGCCGTGTTCACGATGCTGGCAGCGGTGCTCTTCGTTGTGTTCTGGAACAAGTCCTGGGAGCTGCAGGAGTCGCCGGGCGTCGTGCCGGCCCTCGGCTGGTCGCTGCTCGTGGCAGCGTTGGTGGTCGCCGGGTCGCGCGCGGCGCCTCGGGTGCGGGTGGCTCTCGTCGTGCTGTCGGCCGCGGTGCCGGCGCTGCTCTTCCTTGCCTACCACCGCGAGGGCGGCTGGCCGGGCGTGGCCGGCTGGGAGATCGACAGCATCCAGCCGCCGGTCATCACCTCGACGTCGATCGTGGTGTGCCTGCTGGCAGCTGTGCCGGTGGGTGTCGCCGTCCACCTGCTAGCACGGCCAAGGCGCAGCAGGGTCCCGCTGCGTGCCGGGAGCTGACTGGAGTCAGTTGTCGCGGACGAACCCGATCTCGTTGCCGTCGGGGTCGGCGATGGTGAACTTGCGGGTGCCGTACGCCGTGTCGAAGAGCGGCTCGACCACCGTGGCCCGGTCGCGCAACTTCTCCCACCACGCGTCGACGTCCGCGACGCTGAAGTTGTAGCGCCCGGCGGCCGGCACGGGCGCCAGCACCGACAGGGCGAACTGGGCCGCGCCGGTGGAGAAGTGCGCGTAGGCCGGTGCGTCCGGCGGCCAGTGCCCCTGCGCCGGCAGCCCGAGCACGAACTCGTACCAGGCGACCGACCGGTCGAAGTCGCTGACGTTCACCCTGACGTGCTCGAGCCGTGGTGTGTCCATCGCGACATCATGGCAACCGTGGAGGACAGCACCGCGTCGGCGTACGTGGACTTCGCCGAGCACGAAGCACGCGACGTGTCGCCGACGTACGAGCGGTTGGCGCTCTCGGTCGCAGCTGACGACTCCCTGATCGCACTGCTCGACCTGGTCCCGGCCAAGAAGCGCCAGCCGAACCTGCTCTTCGGCGTCGTGCGCCTGCTCGGCGGGCCGGTGGAGGACCCGGGCGAATTCGGCGACTACGCGCTCGCGCACTGGGACGAGATCGAGAGCGAGCTGCTGACGCGGGCCACGCAGACCAACGAAGCCGGCCGGTGTGCTGTCCTGCTCCCGGTGCTCGCAGCGCTACCCCAGCCGCTAGCCCTGCTCGAGGTCGGGGCGTCGGCCGGGCTGTGCCTGTATCCCGACCGGTACTCCTACCGGTACGCCGACACCAGGCTCGGCACCGGCGAGCCGATCCTGGACTGCGCCGCCGCCGGGGCGCCGCTGCCGACTGCACTGCCCGAGGTGGTGTGGCGCGCCGGCCTGGACCTGAACCCGTTGCAGGTGGCCGACCCGGCCGATGTGGCGTGGCTCGACGCGCTGATCTGGCCGGAGCATGCGCACCGGCGCGCCCGGCTGCGGGCTGCGGCGGCGGTGGCCGCGGCCGACCCGCCGCTGCTCGTGCGCGGCGACCTCGTGGATGACCTGCCGGCGCTCGCGGCCCGGGCGCCGACCGACGCAACGCTGGTCGTCTTCCACACCTCGGTCCTGTACTACGTGGCCGAGCCCAGGCAACGGATCTTCGCCGACCTGGTGCGCGGGCTGCCGGGCCACTGGGTCTCGAACGACGTCCCGGACCTGGTGGCCCACGACAACGCGCCGCCGCCGCCGGACGGCCTGTCCTACAACCTGCTCGCCCTGGACGGCGTACCGCTGGCCTGGACCCGGCCGCACGGGCATGCCATGACGTGGTTCGGCGGCATGCCCGGGTCAGTGCCCGGTGCGCGCCTGGACGAGTCGGGCGGCGAGCTCTCGTAGGAGTGCGCGGGCGAAGCCGGGCTCGGTCTCCAGGAGGTGGTCGAAGGTATCCCGCGGTACGGCGAGGATGCGCGCATCGGTCTTGGCGCGCACCCGCGCGATGCGCGGCGAGTCGGGGACGAGGAGCGCAAGCTCGCCGAAGAATCCCTCGCGCTCGATCTCGATGTGCAGGTCCCCCCGCTCCACCACGACCGACCCGTCCAGCACCACGAACATGCCGATCCCGGGGTCGCCCGCCCGCGCGAGGACCTGGCCCGCAGGCACGTCGGTCACCCCACCGGCGGCCACCCTCGCCGCCCCCTCGTCCGAGATCGCTGCGAACAGCGGGATCTCGGCGATCTCCTTCTCGACCATGGCGCTTGTTGTACCAGGTCGCGGCCGCCAGCCGGGTGGCACATCTGGCACCGTGCAGTCGTGCTCATCGAGGATGCCGTCGGGGCAGTGCTCGCGAGGGTGCCCGAGCCAACGGAGGCGCGGCCGGTCCTGATCGGCATCGACGGTCTCGGGGGAGCCGGCAAGACCAGCCTGGCGGACGCGATCGCCGATGCTCGACCCGACGTGCAGGTCGTGCACGGCGACGACTTCTACGGACCCGAGGAGCGCGACTGGCGGACCTGGACGGCGCGCCAAGGCTACGAGCGCTACTTCGACCACCGGCGTCTGATGTCGGAGCTGCTCGAACCGCTGCGTCTCGGCCGGCCGGGGAGATTCCAGCGCTACGACTGGGGCCAGAACGCGCTCGGCGAGTGGACCGACGTCGCGCCGCACGGGCTGGTCGTCATGGAAGGCGTGTACCTGCTGCGACCCCAGTTGCGGTGGGCCTGGGACCTGACCGTCTTCGTCGAGGTGCCCCGCGACCTGCGTGCCGCCCGGCTGCAGGCCCGGGGCCAGAACGAGGCCGGCTGGATCGAGCGCTGGATGGCCGCCGAGGACTACTACGAGCAGGCGCACGATCCCGCCGGCGTCGCCGACCTCGTCGTACCGGGCGTGTGATCATCCCCGGGGGAGGCTGCTGCGGACGCTCGCCCTCCGGTGGGCGTTGAGCGCCGACTGGGTGTTCCGGCAGAGATCCTGCTATGGTCGTCCGCGTTGCAGTTGCATCTCCCCGTACGTTTCTGACGCCCGCGGATTTATGACACCGCGGGCCTTTCTGTCCCACCGACACCAGTCGGGACGCAGGACGGTCCACGAGCAACTCGAGCCCGCACTGTTCGCGCGCTCGACCGTTCCGTACAAGGAGACAGCAGCATGGCTCAGGGCACCGTGAAGTGGTTCAACGCCGAGAAGGGCTTCGGCTTCATCGCTCAGGACGGCGGAGGTGCCGACGTCTTCGTGCACTTCTCGGCCATCCAGGGCGACGGCTACAAGTCGCTCGACGAGAACCAGCGCGTGGAGTTCGACATCACCCAGGGCCAGCGCGGCCCGCAGGCGGAGTCGGTCCGCCCCGTCTGATCTCAGACACCCGAAGGCCCCCGTCGCTCGCGGCGGGGGCCTTCGTGCGCGCTCTCAGCGGCCGTACCCCTCGCGACGGTGCCGGACGTTGATCACGAGTACCTGCAGTACGCCGTCCTCGACGCTGTAGATCACCCGGTAGTCCCCGGTGCGCACGCGCCACAGCCGCGGCCTGCCATCGCCGGTGAGCATCTTCGCGGCCGGCGGTCGAGGCTCGTCGGCCAGCAGGGCGATGACCTTGGCGATCCGGTCTCGCCCAGATCTGCCGAGCTTGCGGAGCTCGCGCGCCGCTGCCGGACCGAACTCGACCCGGTAGGTCACGCCAGACCGAGGTCGGCCTTCACGACCTCCCACGGGATCGACGGTCCGTCCTCGTCGAGTGCCGCGCGGGCTGAGGCGATGTCCTCGGCATCCTCGAGGGCTTCGATCGCGCGGTCGTAGAACTCGGCCGTGACGAGCGCGGCCACCCGCTTGCCATGGCGGGTGATGAACACCGGCTCGCGGCTTGACGCCGCGAGGGCCTCGGAGAACCGCTCTCTCGCATCGGTCGCCGTCATATCGCTCATGTACACAATGTACGAAACCGCGGTTACCGGGGGCAATTGCCGCGGCGGCGGCACGGCCCGGCGAGATTACGTGCGGTGCCGAGAGGATCTGCGGCAGCGCGTACTCGTCCGCCAGCCAAGGCGAGTAGGTCTTCTCAGCCGTGAATCACAAGAGCCGCAGGTCTGTGACCTGCGGCTTCGTGTCGAGCCATGTGTGTCCGAGGGGGGACTTGAA
>DASYEF010000056.1:0-10668 GCA_036499185.1 Actinomycetes bacterium
CGAGGTGGCCCGCGCGGTGTCGACCTTCCGCTGGGGTGCGGAGGAAGCCCGCCGGTTCGGCGGTGAGGTGCAACGGCTCGACACCGACCCCGCCTCGTCGGGTCGCGTCGGTCTGGTCCGCAGGTTCGCCCGCGGCCCCGTGCTCGGGATCTCGCCGTTCAACTTCCCGCTGAACCTGGTGGCTCACAAGCTCGCGCCGGCGGTCGCCGTCGGCGCGCCGATCGTGCTCAAACCGGCCCCCAAGACACCGCTGTCGGCCCTGCTGCTCGGCGAGCTGTTCGCGGAGACCGGCCTGCACCCCGCCGCGGTCGGCGTCGTCGTCGTACCCGATGAGCGTGCGCCTGACCTGGTCGCCGACCCTCGGCTGCCCGTCGTCTCGTTCACGGGGTCCGCCGGTGTCGGCGCGCGTATCCAGCAGGCGGTGCCGCACAAGCACGTGACGCTCGAGCTCGGCGGCAACGCGGCGGCCCTGGTCTGCGCCGACTGGTCCTCGGACGCCGACCTCGACCTTGCCGCCTCGCGGATCGCGACCTTCGGCACCTACCAGGCCGGGCAGTCCTGCGTCTCCGTGCAGCGCGTCCTGGTGGACGCGTCGCTGGCGCAGCGGTTCGTGCCACGCCTGGCCGCTGCCGTCGAGGCGCTCGCCGTCGGTGACCCCGCTCTCGACGACACCGCTGTGGGTCCGCTCATCGACGAGGCGTCGGCGCGGCGCGTCGCCAAGTGGGTCGGCGAGGCCGTCGCGGCCGGCGGGCGGGTGCTCGTCGGCGCGGAGCGCACCGGCACGACGTACCCTCCGACGCTGCTCGTCGACGTACCGCGGGACGCGAAGGTCGTCTGCGAGGAGGTCTTCGGGCCGGTGCTGGTGGTGTCCACCGTCGACGGCGTCGACGAGGGGTTCGCCGCGGTCAACGACTCGCGCTACGGGCTGCAGGCCGGCGTGTTCACCCACGACCTGCAGGTGGCCTTCCGGGCGCACCGCGACCTGGAGGTCGGCGGGGTGGTCATCGGTGACGTGCCGTCGTACCGCGCGGACCAGATGCCCTACGGCGGGGCGAAGGAGTCCGGTGTCGGCCGCGAGGGTGTCCGAGCAGCGATGGAGGACCTGACCTATGAGCGCGTGCTCGTGCTCACCGATGTCGCGCTCTGAGTCCGATCAGTAGGGTCGAAGGATGAGGCTGACGAGGTACACGCACGCCTGCGTGCGCATCGATGCGGACGGCGGCGTGCTGGTCATCGACCCGGGTGTCTACTCCACCGACGCTGATCTCGACGGCGTGACCGACGTGCTCGTGACCCACGAGCATGCCGACCACCTCGACCTCGAGCGGGTTCTGCCGCTCGCGCAGGCCGGGCTGCGGGTGCACACCAACGAGGACCTCGCTCGCGACCTGCACGCCCAGCACGGGATCGACGCCGTCGCGGTGCGGCCGGGGGACACCTTCCAGGTCGCCGGCCTGGACGTCGAGGTCGCGGGGGGTCGTCACCACGACGTGTACGACGGTCTGCCGGGCATCGCCAACGTCGGCTATGTCGTGGCCGGCATCTACCACCCGGGCGACGCCTTCGACATCCCCGAGGCGAAGGTCGAGACCCTGCTGCTGCCCGTCGCCGGCCCATGGGTGAACTTCTCCGAGGCGCTCGACTTCGTCCGGGCTCTCGAGCCGGGCCGGACCTTCCCCGTGCACGACTCGGGCCTGAGCCAGATCGGGACGGACATGGTGGACCGTTGGGTCGAGCTCAAGGGCGGCACCGACTACCACCGGCTGGCACCCGGGGAGTCCGTCGAGCTGTGACCCCGGACGACCGGCGACGACGACGGGCGCTCTAGAGCCAGCCGTTGCGCCGGAACAGGAGGTAGAGCAGCGCGCAGAGCCCGGCGATGACACCCAGCACGCCGAAGTAGCCGTAGCGCCAGGCAAGCTCCGGCATGTGGCGGAAGTTCATCCCGTAGATGCCGGCGATGGCGGTCGGGACGAGCGCGATGGCGGCCCAGGCGGAGATCTTGCGCATGTCCTCGTTCTGGCGCACCGAGATCTCGTTCTGCCGGACGGCGATCGCGCTCTGCCGGGCCGCAACCCTGGCCAGGTCGGCCTGGAGCACGTCGGAGAGCAACCGGTCGTGGCCCTCGATGGCGTCGGCGGCGCGCAGCGCGTGGTCGTGAACGTCGCGGAAGTACGGTGCGGAGGCCTCGTCGATCCCCGGAACGTTGCCCTCGGCCAGCCGCTCCAGCGCCACCGTGAGCGGGACAACGGCCCGCCGGAACTCGGCGATCTCGCGCTTGAGCTTGTAGATGCGCTGCGAGTGTCCTTCGGTCTCGTCGCTGGCGAAGACCTCGCTCTCGATCTCGTCGACGTCGCCGTCGATGTGCGTGATCGCCTCCTCGTAGCCGTCGACGACCAGGTCGGCGGCCCGGTACAGGACCCAGGACGGACCGTGCGGGCTCGCCCGACCAGTTCCCGCGTCCAGCTCCGCCCGCACCCGGCGCAGGACGTCGGACTCGCCGTGCCGCACCGACACCACGAACGTCGGGCTGATGAAGACCGCGATCTCGGTGACGTCGACGACCTCGTCGTGGTCGACGTAGCGCACCGGCTTGAGGACGGCGAAGACCACCTCGCCGTACACGTCGAGCTTGGGTCGCTGGTGCGCCTTGACGGCATCCTCCACCGCGAGTGGCGGCAGGTCGAACTGCGCCGCGACCGCGTTGATCTGCTCCTCGTCCGGCTGCTGAAGCCCGATCCAGACGTAGCCGGATGTCGAGCGCGCCAGCCTGCCCGCTCGCTCCAGGGGCACCCGACCCGGCCGGCGGCGACCGTCGACGTAGTGACCGCAGTCGCCGATCACCTCGTTGAGATCACGCCGGCGCGGCTCGTCGTGGGCGCGGTCGTCGGTCGCCGGTGCGGAGTCGGACCGGCTGCGCTCGAGGCCGAGCAGCGGCAGCACCTTGCGGGCCCGCTGGGCCGCACGCTCCCACGAGCTGGTGAGCGGCTCGCGCTCCACCTGCTCACCTCCTCCGACGACGTCCCGACTGTACGGCGGGGAGCCGGGCGAGCTGTCGGACCTCAGCGGTGGGCGAGCCACCGGCGTACGTCGGCGACGCGGACCCGCCACTCGCCGCGCTCCTGGTGGGCCGCGAGCTTGCGGTCGCGTACCGCCTCGGTCACGTCGGACAGGGCGACGCGCGCCATGGTGGCGACCTCGTCGAGGGACAGCAGGGTGTCCGGCGTGTGCCGGGCGGACTGGTGCACATGCCCCTATCGGCATCGCCCGGGTGGACCTTGATCACCCGTGGGGCTGTCGGGCGTCTGAGTCAGCCTGCGCGGCTCTCCCTTCGTTTGGTGCGGCTCAGATCAAGGGCGGCTTCGGACGAGAGAGGTCGGCTCGCGTTCGTGCGCCGCTCTCCGTCGTCGGTCAGCCCCGAAGTTGATCACGGTTCCGTGATCAACTCGTGCTGACCGTGCTGAGTTTGCCTCGGTTGACGCAGATGATCACGGAACCGTGATCGTTTGCGGGGGCGCCCCGGGGGGGAGCAGGCGCGGACTCTGGGAGGGGCACTTTCGGGCCCAACAACACACAGTGGCCGCCATCCAAGGCTCGGAAGGTGCCGAAACGGCCGACACTGTGTGTTCTTGTGTCCGACCGACGGAAAGGGCCGGACGGACCCGAGCCGGCCCCCTCATCCAGGCGCCCTTGACCTGACCCTGACCACCCCGCTGGGACACTGGCCCGGTGACCACACAGCCGGAGCGCCGCGACGTGGTCGTGCTGGGGTCCACCGGCTCGGTGGGCACCCAGGCGCTCGACATCGTCCGGCGGGCACCCGACCGGTTCCGGGTGGTCGGCCTGGCAGCGGGCGGCGGGGACGTCGATCTGCTGGCCCGCCAAGCTCTGGAGTTCGGCGTCCAGGCGGTCGCCGTGGCCCGGGCCAGCGTGGCCCAGGACCTGCAGCTGGCGTTCTACGCGGTGGCCAAGGTCGGTGGGTACTCCGCAGGCGAGCACCCGGTGCCGCGGATCCTCGCCGGGCCGGACGCCGCCACCGAGCTCGCGGGCTGGCCCTGCGACGTGGTGCTCAACGCCATCACCGGCTCGATCGGGCTCGGCCCGACCCTGGCGGCACTGGACGCCGGCCGCACGCTCGCGCTGGCGAACAAGGAGTCCCTGGTGGCCGGGGGACCACTGGTGAAGGCGGCGTTGCGCCGGCCGGACCAGATCGTCCCCGTCGACTCGGAGCACTCGGCACTGGCGCAGTGCCTGCGCGGCGGCCGCCGCGACGAGGTACGCCGGCTGGTGCTCACCGCGAGCGGCGGCCCGTTCCGCGGCCGGGCCCGCGAGGACCTGCACGACGTGACCGTCGAGCAGGCGCTGGCGCACCCCACGTGGGACATGGGCCCGGTCGTGACGATCAACTCGGCGACCCTGGTGAACAAGGGCCTCGAGCTGCTCGAGGCCCACCTGCTCTTCGACGTCCCGCTCGACCGTGTCGACGTGGTGGTCCACCCGCAGTCGGTCGTGCACTCGATGGTCGAGTTCGTGGACGGCTCGACGCTGGCCCAGGCCAGCCCGCCGGACATGCGCCTGCCCATCGCGCTCGGCCTGGGCTGGCCGGACCGCGTCCCCGGTGCCGCCGCGGGGTGCGACTGGTCGCAGGCGGCGACCTGGGAGTTCCTGCCCCTGGACGACGCTGCGTTCCCGGCGGTCGGGCTGGCCCGGGCCGCCGGCCAGGCCGGCGGAACCGCCCCGGCGGTCTACAACGCAGCCAACGAGGTGTGCGTGGCCGCCTTCATCGACGGTCGCCTTCGGTTCACGGGTATCGTGGACACCCTGGCTCGGGTGCTCCAGGAGCATCGCGTCGTGAACCTTCAGAGCGTCTCGGACGTTGTCGATGCCGAGACCTGGGCCCGCGGACGGGCTGGCGAGCTAACGTCGTGAGGACCACTGGATGAGCTTCTGGATCGGCGTGCTGATCTTCGCGATCGGCATCCTGGTGTCGGTCTGCCTGCACGAGGCGGGTCACCTGCTGACCGCCAAGCGGTTCGGGATGAAGGCCACGCAGTACTTCGCCGGGTTCGGGCCCACGCTCTGGTCCGTCCGGCGCGGCGAGACGGAGTACGGCCTCAAGGCGATCCCGGCCGGCGGTTTCGTCAAGATCGTCGGCATGACGCCGCTGGAGGACGTCCCGCCCGCGGACCGGGCCCGCGCGTTCTGGCGCTACCCCCTCTGGCAGCGCACCGTGGTCCTCGCGGCCGGCTCGGCGACGCATTTCGCCCTGGCCCTCCTGATCTTCTACGGCGCTGCCGTCGCCACCGGCCTGCCGAACGCCGCCGCCGCGTCCTTCGACCAGCTCAAGGCGCCGCCGGTCGTCGGGCAGGTCTCCGACTGCGTCGTCCAGGGCTTCGACCTGACGAAGGACAAGGCGCTGCGGCCGTGCCGCGACAGCGACCCCGCCTCGCCGGCGAAGGTCGCCGGCCTGCGCCACGGTGACCGGATCCTCACTGTCGCGGGGAAGGCGGTGCCGACGTACGGCGCGCTGGTCCGCACCGTGCGCAAGACCCCGGCAGGACCGGTGACGATCACCTACCGCCGCCACGGCGTGGTGCACACGACCACCGCGACGCTGGTGCCGACCAAGCGCCCGGGCCTGCACGACGCGGACGGCACCGGGCCGCTGCACACCGTGTCGGCCATCGGCCTCTCGGGGCATCACCCGAAGTTCGTCCTTCACTACGGTCCGGTCGACGGGGTCGCCGGCGCGGTGGGCTTCCTCGGCACCAACATCACCCAGACCTTCAAGGCGGTCGGCGCGTTCCCGTCCAAGATCCCGAACCTGGTGGACGCGATCGGTGGGGGCCACCGCGACACCAACGGCCCGGTCAGCGTCGTCGGCGCGAGCCGGATCGGCGGGCAGGCCGTGGAGGTCGGCGCGCCGATCATCTTCCTGGCCCTGCTGGGCGGACTGAACGTGTTCATCGGCATCTTCAACCTGTTCCCGCTCCTGCCGCTGGACGGCGGTCACATCGCGGTCGCCTGGTACGAGCGCCTCCGGTCGTGGTTCGCCCTTCGCCGCGGGCGCCCAGATCCGGGCCGGGTCGACTACAACAAGCTCCTCCCGGTCACCTACCTGGTCGTGTTGGCCTTCGGCGGCGTGACGCTGCTCACGCTCGCCGCGGACATCGTGAACCCGATCAGCATCGGCTGACCGGAGAACCCCGGCGCCGGAGCAGCGATACTGGACGCATGACCGTCAACCTCGGCATGCCCGAGACCCCGGCCCGGCCACTGGCCACCCGCCGGGTCACCCGCCAGATCGACGTGGGTGGGGTGCTCGTGGGCGGCGACGCACCGGTGTCGGTGCAGTCGATGACCACCACGCCGACAACCGACGTCAACGCGACCCTGCAGCAGATCGCCGAGCTGACTGCGACCGGCTGCCAGATCGTGCGGGTGGCCTGCCCCAGCCAGGACGACGCCGAGGCCCTGCCCGAGATCGTGCGGCACTCGCAGATCCCGGTGATCGCGGACATCCATTTCCAGCCGCGCTACGTCTTCGCCGCCATCGACGCGGGCTGCGCCGCAGTCCGGGTCAACCCCGGCAACATCAAGGCCTTCGACGACAAGGTCAAGGAGATCGCGAACGCCGCCTCCGCGGCAGGTACGCCGATCCGCATCGGCGTGAACGCCGGGTCGCTCGACAAGCGGCTGCTCGAGAAGTACGGCAAGGCGACCCCGGAGGCGCTCGTCGAGTCCGCCCTCTGGGAGTGCTCGCTGTTCGAGGAGCACGGCTTCCAGGACATCAAGATCTCGGTGAAGCACAACGATCCCGTCGTCATGGTCAACGCCTACCGGCTGCTCGCCGAGCGTTGCGACTACCCGTTGCACCTCGGTGTCACCGAGGCCGGGCCGGCCTTCCAGGGCACGATCAAGTCGGCGGTGGCCTTCGGCGCGCTGCTGGCGGAGGGCATCGGCGACACCATCCGGGTCTCGCTGTCGGCGCCTCCGGTCGAGGAGGTCAAGGTCGGCATCCAGATCCTGGAGTCCCTCGGGCTCAAGCAGCGCGGCCTCGAGATCGTGTCCTGCCCGTCCTGCGGGCGGGCCCAGGTCGACGTCTACACGTTGGCCGACCAGGTGAGCGCCGGGTTGGAGGGACTGACCGTCCCCCTGCGGGTCGCGGTCATGGGCTGTGTCGTCAACGGGCCGGGCGAGGCCCGGGAGGCCGACCTCGGCGTCGCCTCGGGCAACGGCAAGGGACAGATCTTCGTGCGGGGCGAAGTCATCAAGACGGTGCCCGAGGCACAGATCGTCGAGACCCTCATCGAGGAAGCAATGCGGATCGCCGAGGAGATGCAGCTCGAGGGCGTAGCCTCTGGCGAACCGGCGGTGAGCATCAGCTAGTCCGCGCAACATCGCAAGGACGGGAGGGAGCCCGGCATGCTGCGCAGCACCTCGCTGCGCGTGCTGCGCCCCGAGGACCTCCCGGAGGTCACCGAGGTCCTCTCTCGCGACCCGGTGGCCGACGTCTTCGTCGCGTCCCGGGTGCAGGCCGTCGGCCTCGACCCCGCGCGGCTGGGCGGCGAGATGTGGGGCTTCGTCGCGGACGGCCGTCTGGAGGCGCTCTGCCACGCCGGCGCCAACCTGGTCCCGGTCCAGGCCGGTGACGAGGCGGTCCGCGCCTTCGCCGACCGGGCCCGCCGGCAGGGCCGGCGCTGCGCGTCGATCGTTGGCGACCGGGCTGCGGTGGCCGCCCTGTGGGCCGAGCTCGAACCCGCGTGGGGGCCGGCCCGCGAGGTGCGCGACCCCCAGCCGCTGATGGCTATCTCCTCGGCGCCGGTGGTCGCCGCCGACCCGGAGGTCCGCCCGGTCGGGATGGCGGACCTCGATGTCCTGCTGCCGGCCTGCGTGGCGATGTTCACCGAGGAAGTGGGGATCTCACCCCTGGGCGTGGACGGCGGCGTCGCCTACCGCGGCCGGGTGGCCGAGCTCGTGCGGGCCGGGCGAGCGTTCGCGCGGATCGAGGACGGCCGGGTCCTGTTCAAGGCCGAGGTCGGCTCGGCGAGCACCGCGGCCTGCCAGGTGCAGGGCGTCTGGGTCCCTCCCGAGCTGCGCGGCCGCGGCCTGGCCGCACCCGGCATGGCCGCCGTGGTCGAGCTGGCCCGCAAGGCCGTCGCGCCGGTCGTGAGCCTCTACGTCAACGACTACAACGAGGCAGCGCGGGCGACCTACCGGCGGGTGGGCTTCACCGACGTCGGCGCCTTCATGTCCGTCCTCTTCTGAGGAGTCGGCTGGTGCTGAAGGGGCTGCGGGAACGCGACACCGTCACGTTCTTCCGAGTGATGTGGCGGGCGACACCAGGATCTGCGACGGCCTGGTGGAGCCTGGTGTTCCTGCGCGGGCTGCTCCCGGCACTGCTGTCGGTGTCGACCGGCGTGCTCGTCGCCGCGGTCAAGGACGGATCGTCGCTCACCGGACCGCTGACCTTCGTGGGCGTCGTCTTCGTCCTGCTCCAGGTGTTGACGCCGGTGCACCGCGCCACCTCCGCGGTGGTCGGCGCGCGGACCGCCGACTGGCTCAACGACCGGCTGATGCGCGGGGCGGTCGCCCCGCAGGGGATGGGGCACCTGGAGAGCACCGAGCTGGCCGAGGACCTCTCGCTCGCGCGCGACTTCGACCTCGGGATGAACGGGCCGCCGCTCGTGGTGGGCATGGACTTCATCGCCAGCGGGCTCGTGCTGCTGGCGTCGGGGTTCCTGTCTGCGCTGGTCCTGGTCGGCTTCGCGTGGTGGGCGCCCCTGGTCCTGCTGCTGGCCTGGGGCGCCACGCACTGGCTGCTGCGGGAGAGCGGGGTCTGGCGGGACCGCAACACCGCCGAGGTGCGCGCCGCGCACCGGCACGCGGGGTATGCCTACACCCTCGCGGTCGAGCCGCCCGCGGCAAAGGAGCTGCGGCTCTTCGGGCTGGCGGACTGGGTGATCGAGCGGTTCCGGGAGCGCCGCACCCGGCTCTACCAGCTGCAGTTCGATGCGACCCGGATGCGGGAGCGTCCGGTGGCCCTCGCGCTGATCGTGGTACTCGCCGCCAACGGCATCGTCCTGCTCGCGGTCGCACACGCGGCCTTCACCGGCGATATCGGCCTGGGCGCCGCGACGACGTACCTGCAGGCGGCGGTCGGGGCCTCGGCCGTCGCTTTCGGCGGGCTGAGCTGGGCGCTGGACACTGCCGCAGCTCCGGCCGCGGCGACGGTGCGCCTGCCCGGCGAGATGGCCCTGGCAGGGGCGCTGTCCGCGGGAACCAGACCCCGTCCCTCGGCCGCCGCCCCGGAGATCCGCTTCCGCGACGTGCGGTTCACCTACCCCGGCACCGGCCGCACCGTCCTCGACGGCGTCGACCTGGTCGTGCCGGCGGGTACGTCGATGGCCGTGGTCGGCGTCAACGGTGCCGGCAAGACCACCCTCGCCAAGCTGCTCTGCCGGCTCTACGACCCCCAGGCCGGCGCGATCGAGGTGGACGGTGTCGACCTGCGCGACATCAACACCGTCGACTACCGGGCCGGCGTGACCGCGGTGTTCCAGGACTTCGTACGCTACGAGCTCCCGCTGCGCGACAACGTCGCTCCGAACGGCGCGCCCGACGACGTCGTCGAGTCGGCGCTGGCGGCTGCCGGCGCGAGCGGGCTCGCGGGGCTGGACACGGTGCTGGCGCGCGGGTACGACGGCGGCACCGACCTGTCGGGAGGCCAGTGGCAGCGGGTCGCACTGGCGCGGGCGCTGGCCGCCGTCCGGCAGGGCGCCCGCATCGTGCTGCTCGACGAGCCGACGGCCGCGCTCGACGTGCGCGGCGAGGCGGAGATCTTCGACCGCATCCTCACCGAGACCCGCGACTGCACCACGATCCTCGTCTCGCACCGGTTCTCCACCGTTCGCAAGGCGGACCGGATCTGCGTGCTGGAGCACGGCCGGGTCGTCGAGCTCGGTACTCACGACGAGCTGATGGCGCGCGGCGGCCGCTACCGGACCATGTTCGACCTGCAGGCCTCGCGGTTCACCGAGCTCGACGGCGCCGAGTTCGACGAGCAGGGGGAGGAGGTCGTCCATGACCGCCTCGACTGAGCGCTCGACCAAGCGCAACTCAGCCAAGCGCAAGGAGCGGGACGCCGACCTTCCGCCCGCCCTGAGCTCGTTGTGGCGGATGACGAAGCTGGCCTACGCGATCGAGCCGCGGCTGCTCGTCGTCTCGATCGTGATGACCCTCGCCCTCGCGCTCCCGCAGTCGCTCATCGGGCTGTGGCTGGCCGTGCTCGTCGACGGCCTGCACGACCACGACCGCAGCAACGTCTACCTCGCCGCCGCCGGCTTGGCTGTCTCGGCGACCCTGATGTGGTGGCTGCAGGTCGTCTTCGACCGGTTGAGCCGGCGGTTCCGCGACCGGATCAGCATTGCCATGGAGGCTCGGGTCGCCGAGCTGCACGCCACCGTCGCGACGATCGCGCACCAGGAGCGTCGCGAGCACATGGACCGGTTGGAGATCCTCCGCCGCAACACGTTCGGCCTGGACCACCTGTTCATGTCGCTGTTCTCGACGCTGGGCTGGGTGCTGCGCCTGGCGGCTGTCGAGCTCCTGCTGATGACCCAGGTCAGCCCATGGCTCGGCCTACTGGTGCTCTTCGCGGTGCCGACA
>DASYEF010000057.1:0-10956 GCA_036499185.1 Actinomycetes bacterium
CAGGCAGCGCGGGGATGGCCCCCAGGTTGCCCAGGCCCAGGACGGCCGACCCGTCGGTGACGACCGCCACCGTGTTGCGCTTGATCGTGAGCCGCCGGGCATCGTCCGGGTTCTCGACCAGCGCCAGGGACACGCGGGCGACCCCAGGCGTGTAGATCATCGACAGGTCGTCGCGGTTGCGGATGGGGATCTTCGGGTTGATCTCGATCTTGCCGCCGAGGTGGACCAGGAAGGTGCGGTCCGAGACCTTCCCGATCGTGACGCCCTCGACCGCCGCCAGGGCCTCGGTCAGCAGCCGGGCGTGCTCGGTGTCGGTCGCGGCACAGGTCACGTCGATGCGCAGGTGCTCGTGCTCGGAGGCGGTGACGTCCAGGGCCGTCACGACACCGCCCGACTCCTCGACCGCACGGGTCAGCCGGCTCACCGCGCTGCCGCCCGCCACGCGGAGGTCCACGTCGACCCGGATGGTGATCGAGTAGGAGATGCTCGGCACGCTCGCCATGCCGGTGATCGTCCCAGATCAGCCGCGAGTCACCGCACGCCACCTGCCCCGGCGCGATCAGGGTCACGCGATCAAGGTCATGGGATCGAGCGTCGATACTCGGGGGCGAGGGAGGTTTCGTCGCGCCCCGGAGGGCAACAGGCACGACGGAAGGTGACACCAGATGATGCTCTTCGCCCTGCTCGCACCGATCGCCCTGCTGGGCGTCCTCCTCGGCATGGACCGCCTCGAGCGGTGGACCATCGACGCGACCGAGGCACCGGAGCCCGCCAGGGCGACGTCGCCGACCGACTAGACCGACCGGTGGCGGACCGGTCGCGACGAACGGGTGATCAGCGGCCGGGCAGCCGGACCACCGTGACGAAGAAGTCGTCGATCTGACGGACGACGTCGATGAACCGCTCGAAGTCGACCGGCTTGGTGACGTAGGCGTTAGCGTGCAGCGAGTAGCTGCGCAGCACGTCGTCCTCGGCCTCCGAGGTCGTGAGCACGACCACCGGGATGCTCGACAGCTCGGGGTCGGACTTGATGGCGTGCAGCACCTGCCGCCCGTCCATCCGTGGCAGGTTGAGGTCGAGCAGGACCAGGTCGGGTCGCGGGCGGCCGGCGTACTCCCCCTCCTGCCGGAGGAAGGCCATCGCCTGCTCACCGTCGTTGACGACGTGCAGCTGGTTGTGGACCTTGTAGTCCTGGAACGCCTCCCGGGTCATCAGCACGTCGCCAGGGTCGTCCTCGACGAGCAGGATCTCGATCTCGCGCTGGCCCTCAAACGGTTGCGTCATCCGCGGTCCTTCCTCGGTCCTCAGGTGCAGTCGTCATCGCGGCGTCACCGCTGTCGGTGCCGCCCGTTTCGGCAGTTTCGTCGTGGTCTTCGGAGTTGTCAGAGCCTTCCGGCGTCGCGTCCCCGATCGCCAGGTCCGCGCTCTGCGTCTGTCGCTCGGGCAGTGTCCAGCGGAACAGAGCGCCGGACGTGTCGCGGGGAGTCGTGTCCAGCCAGATCCGGCCGCCGTGGTACTCCACGATCTTCTTGCACATCGCCAGCCCGATGCCGGTGCCGGCGTAGACCTCGCGACCGTGCAGGCGCTGGAAGATGACGAAGATCTTGTCGGCGTACTGCGGCTCGATCCCGATCCCGTTGTCGCCGCAGGTGAACTCCCAGGCGGCGATGTCGGTGTCGCCCGTCGTACGGGACGCGGACAGGTGCACCCGCGGCGGCTCATCGGCGCGGAACTTCACGCCGTTGACGACCAGGTTCTGGAACAGCTGGACGAGCAGGCTCTGGTCTCCCTCGACCCGCGGCAGCGGTTCGTGGGTGACCTCGGCACCCGCCTCGCTGATCGTCGCCTCCAGCTGGCGGAGGGCCTGGGCGAGCACCTGCTCGAGGTCGACCTCCTCGAAGCCCGTCGACTGCCGTCCGACGCGGGAGAACATCAGCAGGTCGTTGATGAGCTGCTGCATCCGTTTGGCCCCGTCGACCGCGAACTCGATGTACTGCTCTCCTCGGTCGTCGAGCTGACCCTTGTAGCGGCGCTCGATGAGCTGGCAGAAGCTCGCCACCTTGCGAAGTGGCTCCTGGAGGTCGTGCGAGGCGACGTAGGCGAACTGCTCGAGCTCGGTGTTCGACCGGCGGAGGTCCTCGGCCTGCTCCTCGACGACGGCCCGCGCCTCGGTGGCCTCGGCCCGCGCCCGTTCCGCCGCCGCCACCTGGGAGACCACGCGAAGTCGCATCCGGTCGATCTGGTGGGCGAGGACCGCGATCTCGCGTGGAACGTCGGGCAGCCCCACCACCCGGTCAAGGTCGCCGGCCTCGACCTCGTCGACCTGGCCGCCGAGCTCGCCGAGCGGTGACACGACCCAGGTCCGCAGGGACCTCCATGCCACGCCGCCCAGCACGATGAGTCCCGCCAGGGCCGCGAGCAGGACCGTGCGGAGCTGTCGTTGGGCGCCGGCCAGGTCCCGGCTCGCTTGGTCACGGGCCGCCCGGATCGGGGCCTTCAGTTCGCGCAGCGACGCGCGGATCGCGTCGAAGCGCGCCTTCCCGGCCTCGACCGCCAGCTGGTCCTGGGCCCTGGTCGTGTCCGGCGCGGCCTTGATCGCCGGGTCCGCGATCCTGGTCCGCCAGGTCTGGGCTGCGCTCTTGACGTCCTGCAGTCGCCGGAGGATGTCGGCCCGGCCCGCCAGCAGGGAACGCAGGCGGCCCAACGACGCTGACTCGCTCGCCTTGCCCTGGTTGTAGGGCGTGAGGAAGTCCGGCTGCCCGGAGAGCAGATAGCCGCGGACGCCCGTCTCCTGATTGACGTAGGCACTCGTCAGGTTCGCGGTCTCGAGCAGTGCCGGGCCGTAGACGTCGACCCGCTGTGTCGTGGCCCGGTCGAGGCGAACAAGCGCTAGGCCGGTGAGCACACCCAGGAAAAGCGTGACCGCGGCAGTAGCAGCGAACAACACCGCGAGGTTGCTGCGCAGGGACCGCCGGCTCACACCGCGTCCCAGGAGAGCATCAGTACGGCGACGTCGTCGGTCAGCTCGCCACCGTTGAGGGTCCGCACCTCGGTCAGCACCGCCTCGCTGAGGTGCTCCGCGTCCACGCCGTCGGTGAGCAACGTCTCGAGCAGGGTGTAGAGCCCTTGCTCGCCGAGCCTGCTGCCCGGGCTGCGGTGGTCGAAGCCCTCGATGAGGCCGTCGGTGAACAGCACGACCCAGGCGCCGGGTGCAACCGGATGGTCGACCGGCGTCCAGGTGCGGCCCTCGACCACGCCCAGTGCGATGCCCGCAGACCCCTCGGGCACGGCGCGCACCGTCTGACCTTCAACCACCACCGGTACCGGGTGCCCGGCCCGCCACATGCGCAGGACACCACGCGCCGGGTCGAGCCGGATCATCGTCACCGTCGCGAACACCTCGTCCCCGGAGCGCTCGCTGACCAGGACGGCGTCCATCGCGCCGAGGATCGCGTCGGGGTCGGCGCCGCTGAGCACGAGAGTCCGCCAGGCGATCCGCAAGCAGACGCCGAGGGCAGCCTCGTCGGGGCCGTGGCCCGCGACGTCGCCGATCAAGGCGAACACGTGGCCGTCGGCGCACTCGACGACGTCGTAGAAGTCGCCGCCCAGCACCGACTGGTGCCGCCCGGGTCGGTAGTCGGCGACCACGTGCACGGATCCGTCTCGCAGCAGCGGCTGGGGCAGCAGGCCGCGTTCGAGACGCGCGTTCTCCGCTGCCCGGGCCTCCGAGGCGTAGAGCCGCCGGACCGACTCGTCGGCCCGCTTGCGCTCCACGGCGTACCGGATGGCCCGGGTGAGCAGCTGGCCGTCGATGCCGCCCTTGACCAGGTAGTCCTGGGCCCCCACCGCCACCGCCTCGGTCCCCCGATGTTCGTCGGCGAGCCCGGTCAGGACCAGGACGGCGATGTTGGGTGCGAGCTCGAGCACCGAGCGCAGCGCGTCCAGTCCGCTGGCGTCGGGCAGCCCGAGGTCGAGCAGCACGCAGTCGACGCCGGCGTCGGCGAGGTGGGCTGCGGCCTCGGCGATGCTGCGGGCCCGGATCAGCTCGACGTCCGAGCCGGCGTCGAGCAGGAGCTCGCGGACCAGGAAGGCGTCGCCCTCGTCGTCCTCGACGAGGAGGACGCGCACCCGCAGGGGGATCAGGCGCCCGGTCGACGGCTCCTCCGTCGCCTGCGCCGGGCCGGCGATCAGGGGGCGTCCTCGGCCAGCAGCGTGTCGGCGTAGGACTGCCAGGCGGCCTCGGACGGCGCTCCGACCTCGAACCAGACGACCTTGCCGCCGTCCTTGCGCGGCAGTGCACCCCACCGCTGGGCCAGCCGGTCGAGCAGCTTCATGCCGCGGCCGGTTGCGGACTCGACGGCGAAGTTGTGCAGCCGGGGCGGCAGTGGCGAGGAGTCGGACACCTCGACCCGGGCGATCGCACCCTGGTCGTCGACGGTGAGAAGCACGTCGCTACGGGCGTGCAGGACGGCGTTGGTCACCAGCTCGGAGACCAGCAGGACCACCGTGTCGACGTCGGCCGTCGAGGAGCGCAACTCGTCGCGAGCGAACCGCCGTGCGACCGAAACGCTCTCGGTGGCCGCCGGCAGGCGCAGCTCGCTCATGGATGACCTCGTGGGGTCGCCACCGATATGTGCGAACCGGTGGAGTTCCTCACGGCCGACAGGCTATCTCGTGTCCGGCTCGTGACCCGGTCGAGCCGAGCGCGTCTCGTCGCGCACTTTCTTCGCCGCCGCGAGCCTGGCCTTGAGCTCCTCGCGGTCCAACGCATGCGCCTCGTCGGGCGTCGGGGCCGCGCCTCCGAGCCGGGCGGGCAGCCACCACCGGTCCGCTTCCCCGGAGGGCCGGTCGGGGTAGGCGTCCTGGGCCTCGTGCAGCAGGAGCTCCATCCGTTCGCGCAGGTCCGCGGTCACGGCCGCGGCGTCGTGCGGGCTGGGCACCGCCAGCTGCTCGCCGACCCAGACCGAGATGGGCGTCCTTGTCCGGCCGAGTCGCTTGGGCCGTCCCTTCGTCCAGACTCGCTGTGAGCCCCAGATCACCGTCGGCAACAGGGGTACGCCGGCCTCGGCCGCCATCCGCGCCGCGCCGGCCTTGAAGTCCTTGAGCTCGAAGGACCGGCTGATCGTCGCCTCCGGGAAGACGCCGACGATCTCACCCGCCCGCAACGCCTCGACCGCGGCTCGGTAGGACCCGGCACCGGCCTCGCGGTCGACCGGGATGTGGTGCATGCCCCGCATCAGCGGGCCCCCAACGCGGTGCCGGAAGACCTCTTCCTTGGCCATGAACCGGACCAGCCGGTGCGCCGGGACCACAGCGAAGCCGGCGAAGGTGAAGTCGAGGTAGCCGACGTGGTTGATCGCCATCACCGCCCCGCCGCTGCGCGGGACGTTCTCGGTCCCGCGCAGGTCGAAGCGCAGCCCCTGGAGGGCGAACAGCGCGCGCGCGATCCCGATGACTGGTGGGTAGACGAGCTCGGCCATGACGGGACGCTATCCGGCCGCGGGCCGGCTCAGTGAGCGATCTCGAGGGCGTCGAGCAGCTGCGCCACGGCAGCCTCGAGGTCACCGGCGCCGTCGAGGTGCACGTCGGGGTGCTCCGGCGGCTCGTAGCCCTGTCCGACACCGGTCATGTTCGGCAGGGTGCCCGAGCTGGCCTTGGCGTAGAGCCCCTTCACGTCGCGCTCCCGAACGACCGCTTCGGGGGTGTCGACGAAGACCTCGAGGAAGTCGCCTTCCGCGAACAGGCCCTTGGCCGCCCGCCGGTCACCACGGAACGGCGAGACCAGCGAGACGATGACGACCAGCCCCGCGTCGGTCATCAGCCGGGCGGTCTCGGCGACCCGGCGGACGTTCTCGGCGCGGTCCTCCGGGGTGAACCCGAGGTCCTTGTTGAGCCCGGTGCGCACGCTGTCGCCGTCCAGGACGTAGGTGTGCACCCCGAGGTGGAGCAGGCTGGCCTCCAGAGCGTCGGCGATCGTCGACTTGCCCGCACTGGGCAGGCCGGTCAGCCACACCACCCGCGGCCGTTGGTTCTTGAGCGCGGAGCGCGCCTCCCGGTCCACCGTGAACGAGTGAGGGACGACGTTGTGGGCGCGGCGCAGAGCGTGCCGCACCATCCCGGCCGCGACCGTGTCCCGGCTGACCCGCTCGACGAGCAGGAATCCGCCGGTGTCCCGGCTCAACGTATACGGGTCCAGCGGGACCGGGGTATCCGTCGAGATCTCGACGAGACCGATGTCGTTCATCTTGAACGTCCGGGCCGCCATCTCCTCGCCCGAGACGACGTCGCGCCGGTGGCGGATCGCCGTGACGACGGCCGGTACGGCGAGCGAACCGGCCAGCAGCAGGTACGACCGGCCGTGACGCAGCTCTTCTTCGCCTGTCCACACCAGGTCGGCCGCGAAGGCCATCGCCGGGCGCGGGAACTGGTCCTCGGCCAGCCCCTCGCCCGGGGCCACGACGAGGTCGCCGCGGGTCAGGTCCGTCTCGGTCTCGAAGGTGAGCACGACCGCGTGGTCGGCAGTCGCCTCCTCGACGTCGCGACCCGCGACGAGCACACGCTCGACCGTGGTCGTCGCGCCCTTGGCGTTGACCACGACCTTGTCGCCGGGGTGGACGCTCCCGGCCACGACGGTGCCGGCGTACCCGCGGAAGTCGTCGGCGCGCACGACGTACTGGATGGGCAGCCGGAACGGGGCCGTGATGTGGGCCTCGGTGGGCGCCGGCCGCCAGGACGTGAGTGCCTCGAGAACCGTCGGCCCGTGGAACCACGGCATCTGGGTGGACTTCTCGATGACGTTGTCGCCCGTCAGAGCACTGACCGGGATGACCACGATGTCCTCGAGGTCGAACCGGGCGGCGGCCGCCCGGACGCCGCCCGCGAACTCCTCGAAGGCCACGTGCTTGAAGTCGACCGTGTCCATCTTGTTGATGGCGACGATGACGCTGCGTACGCCCATCAGAGCGCACACGGTCAGGTGCCGGTGGGTCTGCTGCCGGATGCCGCGCGAGGCGTCGACCAGGAGGATGGCAACGTCGGCGGTCGATGCCGCGACCGCCATGTTGCGGGTGTACTGCTCGTGGCCGGGCGCGTCCGCGATGATGGCCCGGCGCCCCGAGGGCAGGTAGAGGTGCCGGTAGGCGACGTCGATCGTGATGCCCTGCTCGTGCTCGGCCTCGAGGCCGTCGGTGAGCATCGAGTAGTCGATCTCCCCCTTGGGGATGGTCGATCCGCTCCGGCGGGTGTTGCGCGCGTAGTCGAGGATGTCGTCCGGGACGCTCTCGGTCTCGGCGAGCAGCCGGCCGATCAGGGTGGACTTGCCGTCGTCGACGGAGCCGCAGGCGACGACGTGGACGATGGGGTGCTCGGCGAGAGCCGCGTCGTCGAGTCGTGGCGTGGTGGTCGGTGCAGTCGCCATCAGAAGTACCCCTCGGTCTTCTTGCTCTCCATCGAGCCGCCGCCCTCGCCGTCGATCAGTCGCCCGGACCGCTCGGACCGGCGGTCCACGAGCATCTCCGCGAGCAGGTCGTCCATCGTCTCGGCGTCGGACTCCACCGCGGCGGTCAGCGGGTAGCAGCCAAGCGTGCGGAACCGCACGTTGCGCAGCAGTGGCGTCTCGCCGTCGCGCAGTGGGTAGCGGTCGTCGTCGATCATGATGAGCTGGCCGTCGCGCTCAACGACCGGCCGCTCCTTCGCGAAGTACAGCGGCACGACGTCGATCCCCTCGCGCTGGACGTAGCGCCACACGTCGAGCTCGGTCCAGTTCGACATCGGGAACACCCGCATCGTCTGGCCCTCGGCGAGCTGGGTGTTGGCGGTCCGCCAGAACTCCGGTCGCTGCTTGCGGGGCTCCCACCGGTGCCCCGGCTCGCGCAGCGAGAACACCCGCTCCTTGGCCCGCGAGCGCTCCTCGTCACGACGTGCCCCGCCGAACGCCGCGTCGTACCCACCCTCGTCGAGCGCCTCGCGCAGAGCCACCGTCTTCATGATCCGGGTGTACTCGTGGGTGCCGTGGGTGAACGGCGTCACGCCCTCCTCGACGCCCTGCTGGTTGGTGTGCACCACCAGGTCGAGACCCAGCTCACGGGCGGTCCGGTCCCGGAACTCGATCATCTCCCGGAACTTCCAGGTGGTGTCGATGTGCAGCACCGGGAAGGGCACCTTGCCGGGCGCGAAGGCCTTGACCGCCAGATGCAGCAGCACCGAGGAGTCCTTGCCGATGCTGTAGAGCATCACCGGCCGGCGGAAGGCGCCCGCTGCCTCCCGGAAGATGTGGATGGCCTCGGCCTCGAGCGCGTCCAGGACGGAGTCGGGCGCGATGGCCGCCTCGGCGGTAGCGGACGTGGCGGCAGGCGACATGCGGGGGTGACCTCTCGGAGCTGGGCAGGCAGTGGGCAGCCCCATGGGAGACGGGGCGAGTGGTTGCTGCGTGCCATTCTGCCCGCACCGAGGCGCTCACACCCAATCCGTTGGCGCGGCTGCCGGGCGCACCGGGCGCGAGCCGCCGCGCCTGAGAAACCTGCCCGGGCGGGGAATGCCCCGCGTTCGCTCTCGGCTGAGGAACTCGGAGGGGAAATCGCCTGGACGCCGTCGGACCGGCTGCCTAGGCTGATCGGTGTACGAAACGGTTTCGTTTCGTCCCGGTGAACGGGTTCGCCGGCACCGGTGGGGACCCAGGACAGTGCCGAGGGGGTGTGCGCATGGCCACGACGACGACGACAACGGAATCGCCGGCGGGCCCGGCGCTGCCTTCCGACAAGGCGCCGCCGATCAGCCGTGACGTCGCCATCTGCGACGCCACCCTGGCCCTGCTCGTCGAGGTGGGCTACGACCGCATGAGCATGGACGCGGTCGCCGCCCGGGCGCACGCCAGCAAGGCCACCATCTACCGGCGGTGGCCCGGCAAGCAGGAGCTCGTCCTCGACGCGGTGCGCTCCCGCGGGCCCGGGCTGGTCGTCCCCGAGGACACCGGCTCGCTGCGCGGGGACCTCGTGGCGACGTACAGCAACGCCGTCCACGGCACGGCCGCCGAAGACGTCGAGCTGATCGCCGGCGTCCTGCGGGCCATGCGCAGCGCTCCCGAGCTCGCCGACTGCGTGCGCAGCCAGATGGTCGAGAGCAAGTGTGCGGTGAGCAAGGTGATCGTCGACCGGGCGATCGCCCGAGGCGAGCTCAGCTCCAGCACCGACCACCTGCTGTTGCACGAGGTGGCCGGAGCCCTCTGGTTCCACCGGATCCTCGTTGTCGGTGCCCCCGTGGACGATGCCTTCATCGCCCACGTCGTCGACGACGTCCTCATTCCCACGCTGGACCGAAGCAGTCGGTCCACGAGTTCCCAGGAGACACCGTGACCGACCAGTTCCACCCCTCGGGCGAGGCCTTGGAAGACCCGCCGGCAACACGAGCGGCCGCGGCCGCCACAGTCGACCCGCGGCGCTGGCTGGCCCTCGCCGTGCTGGCGGCGGCTCAGCTGATGATCGTCCTCGACGCCTCGATCGTGAACATCGCGCTGCCCTCTGCCCAGCTAGACCTGCACATCAGCAACGCCAACCGGCAGTGGATGGTCACGGCCTACACGCTGGCCTTCGGCAGCCTGCTGCTGCTAGGCGGGCGGATCGCCGACTACACCGGGCGCAAGCGCACGTTCATCATCGGCCTGCTCGGCTTCGCCGGCGCGTCCGCGCTCGGCGGCCTGGCACCCACCCAGGAGCTGCTGTTCGCTGCCCGGGCACTGCAGGGTGGGTTCGCCGCGCTGATGGCGCCGGCCGCTCTGTCCATCGTCACCGTGACGTTCACCGACCCGAGAGAGCGGGCCAAGGCGTTCGGCGTCTTCGGCGCGCTGGCCGGCGGGGGCGCCGCGATCGGCCTGATCGTCGGTGGCGTGCTCACCCAGTACGCCTCGTGGCGCTGGTGCCTCGGCGTCAACGTGCCGGTGGCGCTGCTCGTCGCTGGGTTCGCGTTCCCGCTCGTGCACGAGAGCAAGGCGCACGGCGACACGCGGTACGACGTGCCCGGCGTCCTGCTCGCCACGCTCGGCCTGTTCTCCCTCGTCTATGGCTTCACCGAGGCCGCGCGCGCCAAGCACCCGGACGTCCAGGGCGACACCTCTGTCCTCGGCTGGACGGCTCCCTCGACGCTCGCCTTCCTGGCGACCGCCGTCGTGCTTCTCGTCGCGTTCGTGTGGTGGGAGACCCGGGCCAAGAACCCGATGCTGCCGCTGCGCGTCGTCCTCGACCGCAACCGCGGCGGGTCCTACCTCACCTTCCTGCTCGTCGGTGCGGGACTGTTCGCGATGTTCCTGTTCCTCACCTACTACTTCCAGCTCAACCTGGGCTGGAGCCCGCTCAAGGCCGGCTTCGCCTTCCTGCCGTTCAGCCTCGGCATCATCGTGACCGCCGGTGTCGTGGCGCAGCTGTTGCCGCGGTTCGGACCGAAGCCGCTGATGATTCCCGGTCTGGTCATGGCCGTGGTCGGCATGCTCCTCCTGACCCAGATCGGCCAGGACACGTCCTACTGGACGCACGTCCTGCCGGCGATGGTGCTGATGAGCGTAGGGCTGGCAGGCGTCTTCATCCCGGCATCGAGCACGGCGTTGATCGGGGTGGGGCACCACGATGCGGGTGTCGCGAGCGCGGTGCTCAACACGTCGCAGCAGATCGGCGGGGCGCTCGGCACCGCGCTGCTCAACACGCTGTTCGCCGGCGCGGTGACGTCCTACTTCGTCGACCACCCGTTGACCGGCTCCAGCAACGCCAAGGAGGCGTCGAAGCTGGCGTTCCTGCACGGCTACCACGTCTCGTTCTTCTGGGGCGCGGTGCTGCTGGCGGCGGCCCTCGCCGTGGCAGCTGTGGTCATCAACGCGAAGAAGCAAGAGCTGCCGTCTGAGCCCGCAGTGGACGCCGCAGTCGTCTAGCCCGCCGCACGTTCGACCAGGGGTGGCCCGCGCCGGCGGGCCAC
>DASYEF010000058.1:0-14587 GCA_036499185.1 Actinomycetes bacterium
CGGCGCGAACGTCTCCCGGCGTACCACGTCGTTCTGCCGTGGGGACACCGCAACGGCGGGCGTCACGTAGAACGCGTCGGGTGCGACGTCGTCGAGCATCCGGTCCCCGCCGACGAGGACGTCCCCGCCGCCGGCGCGCACCTCCGTGAGAGCTGCCTGCATCGAGACGAAGGCTCGCTCGGCGACCAGCGGGCCCACCAGGGTGCCCGGCTCGAAGGGGTTGCCGACGGGCAGCCGCCGGTATGCGGCCACGACGCGGTCCAGCAGCTCGTCGGCGACCGAGGTGTGCACGACGAGGCGACGCAGCGTCGTGCACCGCTGACCCGCCGTGCCGGCACCGGCGAACACGATGCCGCGTACCGCGAGGTCCAGGTCGGCAGACGGCGTCACCACCGTCGCGTTGTTACCGCCCAGCTCGAGCAGGCTGGTGCCGAAGCGGGCGGCCACCCGGGGACCCACCGCACGTCCCATCGCCACCGAGCCGGTCGCGCTGACCAGGGGCACGAGGGGATGGTCGACCAGCCGCTCGGCCACCGATGCGTCGCCGAGCAGCACCTGACCGAGGCCCTCCGGTGCACCGACCTCGGCGGCCGCGCGGTCCAGCAGTGCACTGCAGGCCAGTGCGGTCAGCGGGGTCAGCTCGGAGGGCTTCCAGACCACGGCGTCGCCGCAGACCAGGGCGACCGCCGTGTTCCAGGACCACACCGCGACGGGGAAGTTGAAGGCGCTGATGACGCCGACCACGCCGATCGGGTGCCAGGTCTCCATCAGCCGGTGCCCCGGTCGCTCCGAAGGCATGGTGCGGCCGTACAGCTGGCGGGACAGGCCGACCGCGAAGTCGCAGATGTCGACCATCTCCTGGACCTCACCGCGGGCCTCCGAGCGGATCTTGCCGACCTCGAGGGTCACCAGGTCCGCCAGGTCGTCCAGGTGCTCACGCAACAGCTCTCCGAGCCGCTTCACCAGCGCTCCTCGCACCGGCGCCGGAGTCACCCGCCAGACCAGGAACGCCTCGTGGGCGGTCGTCACCGCCCGGTCGACGTCGTCGGCTTCCGACCAGCGCACCGGCAGCAGGTCGGTGCCCAGCACCGGGGTGCGCGAGGTCTGGTCCCCCGAGAGGCGGCGTGGGTCGACGCCGCATCCCTCGAGCGCGCGGCTCGCGGCCTCGCGCAAGGTCGCGGCACTGGGCAGGGCACCGCTGGTCTGTGTCGTCTTGGTCGTCGTCGTCAACGGCGTCCTCCTTCGGTCACGGCGTCGCGCAGCGCCTCGGTGCCCAGCAGACCGTACGGGTCCAGCGCCCTCTTCACCGCGGCGAGGGCCGACCTGGCCGGCGCGGGCTCGTGCTCCAGCCACCAGACCACGTTGACGGGGCCGAGGCCGTGCTCCGCCGAGAACGACCCACCCGCGCGGGTCACCACGTCGTAGACCGCCCGGCGTAGTGCCGCCTCGTCGGACAGGCTCGCGGCTGCGGGCAGGACCACGTTGAGGTGCAGGCCGCCGTCCCCGACGTGGCCGAAGTCGGCGAGCCGCGCTCCGGGGACGAGGCCCTCGACGACGAGGGCCACCTCCCGGCGTACCGGCTCGATCGCGTCGCGGGGGACCGAGACGTCGAGCCCGAGCACGGTGCCCTCCCGGGCCAGGGCCTCGCTGAGCCCGTGGCGCAGCGCCCAGGCCCGCTCCGGGGGCAGGACGGCTGCGTCCGACACCAGCGGGCCGAGCCGGTCGAGCGCCTCGACGAGCGCGTCCTGCGCGCCGGGGCCGGTCACCTCCACCAGGAGGGCGACGTCGACCGACCGGCCGGGGAACGGGTCCGGCAGGTCGGGCAGCCGGCGTACCGCCGCGTCCAGCGCGGCACCCGAGACCAGCTCGAGGGCACCGACCCGTGGGCCGAGGTCCTCCTCGAGCCGTCGGCAGGTCTCGACGACGGTCCCGGCAACGAGCAGGTACGCCGTCGCGCGGTGGCGCTCGCGAGCGGTGACCGCGAACGTCGCGGCGCTGACCACCGCGAGCAGGCCGGCCGACCCCACGAGGAGGTCCGCCACCCGGATCGTGTCGTTCTTCTTGCGCAGCGGCCGGAGGTCACCGACAACAGTGGCGTTGTCGTCGAACAGCACGGCCTCCAGGCCCAGCAACCGCTGCCGGACGTCGCCGTGGCGCAGCACCCGGGAGCCGCCGGCGTTGGTCGCGACGATCCCGCCGACGCTCGGGTCGGCCCCGAGATCGACGGGCAGCTCGAGGCCGTGGGCGGCGAGCCGCTCGTCGAGCGTCGACAGGTGGACCCCGGCACCAGCAGTCACGGCCCGGTCCTCGGCGTGCACGTCCAGCAGCCCGGTCAGCCGCTCGGTGCTGAGCACCGCGACCGCACCGCCCGCGCCCGGGACGGACGCGCCGACCAGCCCGGTGTTGGCGCCCTGCACGACCACGGACTGGCGGGCGCCGACCAGCCAGCGAACGGTCTCACGCAGCTGGTCGAGGTCGCTTGGCCGGACCACGAATGCAGCGCGGCCGGTCTCACCGCGCCACGGCGTCTCGTACGCCGACAGGTCCTCGTCCGGTCCGAGCACCGCGCCGGGCGGCAGCGACGCGGCGAGCGCCGCGAGGTCGGTCACGCCGGCACCCTGGGCAGGCCCAGCTCCGCCAGCGTCCGTTCCCAGGACGCCTCGACCTGGGCGGCGTACAGCGCCATCGGGTCGCGGACGGCGCGACCAAGAGCGCCGGAGAGCCAGTCTTCGTCGCGCGCGACACCCGTGGCGGAGGTGTCCGCGGCGCCGTCCTCGGCGAGGTTGGAGCGGAAGATGCCGGCCGCGGACCGGGGCAGGAAGTCCTCGTAGACGACCGGCTCGAGGCGCACCCAGCCCTCGTCGACGAGGGCGTCGCGATCGTCGGGCGGCCGGGCGCCTGAGCGGGTGCGGTCCGGCGCGTCGGGACCGGGCGCGGCGGTGAACCACGCGAGGCCCGCCCGAGCCAGCTCCCGCTCGGTCGCCGGCACCGACGCGGCCCAGGCGCTCGCGTCGGCGGGGAGAGGGTCGACGAGGTCCCGCCCGGCCGGCGTCACGGCGATCCCACGCGCCTCGACCTCGCCGAAGCGGACCCGCAGCTCGCCCGCGGCGACCGTGCCGTCGGCGTCGACCATCGCGCGGGTCTCGGCCAGGGCCCGGAACGAGGTCTGCCGCAGCAGCAGGTCCGGTCCGTCCCAGCGTGGTGGCCCCTGGATCTCGTCGATCATCGTGATGCCGCGCTCCTGCATGCGGCGGTAGAGCAGGTCGATGTCGAGCACCCGCGGTGTCAGGTGGTTGAGATGGGTCGAGCCGACGCCCGCGATGTCGGCCGCGACGCCGGACACCCGAGCCAGCTCGGCGTACCAGGTGCGGTCGATCGGGTCGGACGAGAGCGCGAAGGACGCCGTGGCGAGCTCGAGGAAGTGTTCCGCGTCGTCCGCCGCAAGGCCACCTCCGGCAGCGGCGCGGTCGGCCAGGTCCAGCAGGTCGGGTGGGAAGAGCTCACGTCCGGCCAGGAAGGTGGTGACCCGTGCGCCGAGGTCCACGTCGAAGAAGCGGCGGTCCTCGGGGACGAGCACGGACGTGAACACCCGGAACGGGTTGGCCGCCAGCTCGCCCTCGTCGACCGGGCGGAAGGCCGTGGACACCACCGGGAGCGGGGCCGGCTGCGCGTCGCGCAGGTCGTAGCAGCCGACCGGGTGCATGCCCATCGCCGCGAACAGCCGCCCGACCTGGGCGAGCTCCGCGGGGGTCCCGACCCGGATCGCGCCGTGCCGCTCGGCCGTCACCCGGTCGATGTCGCCGAGCCGCTCGGCCGCACTACCCTCGCGGGCGAAGACCTCGGCGTTCACCTCGTGCGCGACCTCGACGAGCGTCGGGTACGCCGGCACCTCGCCGCCGTACATGTCGGAGAGCCGCCGGGCGAACGCGGCGCGCAACTGCGTCGTGCCAAGCACGGACTCGCCGGACGCCATGGGAGGAGCATCTCGTGAGCCGCTGGAGCGACGCCACGGGCGGGGTCACCGGACGCGACTACGCCGCCCGCTTCGACGAGCTCGCCGCCACCGGGGTCGACGTCCACGGCGAGGCTGCCTTGTGCGCCGCTCTCGTGCCGGTGGGCGCCCGGATCCTCGACGCCGGGTGCGGCACCGGCCGGGTGGGGGTCCGGCTCGCCGAGCTCGGGTACGACGTCACCGGTGTCGACCTCGACGAGTCGATGCTCGCGGTCGCCCGCGAGCGTGCTCGGCGGCTGCGTTGGCTGGTCGGTGACCTCGCCACCCTGGCTCTCGGCGAAAGCTTCGACCTGGTGCTGATGGCCGGCAACATCGTGCCGCTGGTCGCGGAGGGGTCCGAGCCCGCAGTGGTTGCGCGAATGGCGACGCACGTCGCGACCGGCGGGTTGCTGGTGGCGGGGTTCGGGCTGGATCGCGCGCACCTGCCGCCCGCGGCGGCCACGGTTCCGATCGAGGACTACGACGCCTGGTGCGCGGCGGCCGGCCTGACGCCGGTGCACCGGTTCTCGACGTGGGACCGCTCGGCGTACACCGAAGGATCGGGGTACGCCGTGAGCGTGCACGCCCGGCCGGTCAGTGCAGCAGGCTGACCCCGCGGGCGATGACGATCACCGAGAGCAGCAGGGCCGACACCGACTCGGCGGCCATCAGCATCTTGGCGCGATGCGAGAGCGGCATCGTGTCGGTGGGGCTGAACGCCGAGGAGTTGGTCGTCGACACGTAGAAGTAGTCGACGAACCCGGGGGACCAGTCGGACTTGGCGGCCGACCGAGCGGCCACCTCGTCGATGGCGTCGTGGTCCTCGTCCTGCGGGAACCTGAAGTCGGCGGGAGGCAGATCGGCCCGTGGCAGCCGGGTGCGCACGACGGGGCCACCCCGGTCGAGCTCCCAGTACGCCAGGGCGAAGACGATGATGTTGGTCAGCCAGACCTGTCCGGCCCCGGCGAGCAGGGCAGCACCCTGCTTGCTCGAGCCGCTCACGAGCTCGTTCACCAGCAGGACCAGCGACACGATGTTGGTCAGGGCGATCAGCAGCACCAGCCCGATCGACACCCAGTGCAGCCAGCGGGTCTCGCGCGTCATCCGCCTCGGGTTGCCCACGAACAGCGGGACGAACAGCGCGATCTCGAGCACCGGCACCACGAAGCGGGGGCCGACGAGCAGGGCGCTGGGCAGAGCGGCGTACAGCACCACCGCCACCAGCACGGCGGCCGCGGCCGGGTAGCGCGACTCACCGGGGTGCTCGCGCTTCCGCTGCCCCGTGGTCACAGCGACACCGTCTCACCACTGTGGTGACAGACCGGGACGACAGGCCGCGTGCCTGTCGCGCTCCCGTTCGTCCCTCGGTGGGGGCTGTGCGGGGGCGGTCAGTCGTCGGTGGACTGGCGGGCCGCGACGGCCAGGGCTGCGACCGCGGCGCCCCGGGCACCGGCCATGTCGAGGTCGGGGACCACCGCGAAGTGCGCGATCCGCCGCTGCTCCTCGCGCAGGGCGGTCGCCTGCTCGACACCGCTGAGGAACCACTCGCGGAAGTGCGGCTCGGTCTCGACGACCCCGCCCCCGACGAGGTAGGCGTGCGGGTCGGTGAAGTTGGCCGCGATGGTGAACAGGCGACCGAGTGCGCCGGCCTGCTGGGCGAAGATCGCCAGCCCGAGCTCGTCCCCCGACACGGCCAGGCCGCGGACCGCCTTGGCCGCCTGGTCCAGCGGAACGTCGGCGAGCGCGTGCCCGGGGTAGCGGGCCAACCAGTAGGGCAGCAGGTTGTTGCGGATGCCGGTGAGCGAGACGACGCTCTCGACGTCGCCGAGGTTGCCGCAGTTGCACCTCGGCAGCGGCTGGCCGGGCTCGAGGACCCCGTCGAGGGGGATCTGCACGTGCCCCAGCTCGCCGGCCATCCCGGCAGCCCCGCGCACGACCTGTCCGCGCTCCACGACACCGCCGCCGAGCCCGGTGCCCACGATGGCCGAGACCGACGAGCGGCGGACCGCCTCGCTGCCGAAGTGCTCGTGGTGGGCGTACAGCGCGGCCGCGTTGCCGTCGTTGTTGTAGACGACGGGGAGCGCGAGCCGATCCTCGAGCGCGCCACGGATGTCGAAGCCCCACCACTCGGGCTCGGAGAAGTTCGTCGCGCCTTTGGACGAGATGACGCCGTCGGCGCTCGCAGGCCCAGGGGTGTCGAGGCCGACCGCGCGGACCGCGGACCTGGGCAGGCCGGTGACCTCGAGGACCGTGGTCAGCGCCAGCTCCATCGCGTCCACCGCCGCGACCGGCCCTTCGTTCACCCGGCTGGGCACCTCGACGAGGTTCGCAACCAGGAAGTCGCCGGCCGGCGTCAGGACGGTGGCGTTGTTCGCCGTACCGCCGTTGTCGATACCCACGACGACCCACGCACCGCTGGACGTCGGAGCCGGCGCAGTCATGGCGTCAGCCTGGCACGACACGCCTCGGCGCGCGCGGCCAGGTGTGACGTCGCACACACGAGCAACGAGCGAGACGCGATAGGGGTGAACCCGATGCCGCCGGGCCCCGTCCTTGGTCGCGAACCACCACCGAGAAGACGGAGACCTATCTCATGACTCGACAGTCCATCTCGCCGCTGCGTTCGGCGCTGGTCGCCACCGGCGCGGCCGCCGCGCTCGGCGCCGCGGCAATGTTCGTCACGGCAGGCGGCCCCGCCGTCGCCGCAGGCGGCGCCGACCCGACGACGACCAGCACGTCCACGAGCACTGCGACCCCCACCGCAACGGGGACCGCAGAGCCACTGCTGTGCTTCGGCATGGTGCCGACCATCGTGGGCACCCCGGGTGACGACACCATCGAGGGGACCGCGGGTGACGACGTCATCGTCGGGCTCGGTGGGGCGGACGTCATCAACGGCAACGGCGGCAACGACACCATCTGCGCCGGTGACAACACGCTGCACGCGCACGACGCGAACCCCAACGCCGCGATCGAGGGCTTCGACGTCGTGCACGGTGGCGACGGCAACGACCGCATCGACGGGCAGGGCGGAGTCGACAAGCTCTACGGCGACGACGGCGACGACCTGTTGCTCGGCGGGGACAACATCAGCAACCCGGCACCGGACAAGCCGGTCGCCGAGGTGGCAGAGTTCCTGCACGGCGGGCTCGGCAACGACACGCTGCGCGGTGGCCCGGGCCTGAACCACCTCTGGGGCTCCTACGGCGACGACACGCTCCTGGGCGGTCCCGACACCGACGTGCTCAAGGGGCGGCAGGGTGACGACACGATGGCCGGCGGTCCCGGGAACGACACGATCCGCGGCTACTACGGCAACGACTCCGGGGCCGGCAACCGGGGCGACGACAACCTGGCCGACAAGGTGACGTCGGTCGACAACGACCGCTACTACGGCGGGTACGGCGACGACGTGCTCAAGGGGCGCGGCGGCGACGACCAGCTGACCGGCGGCCCGGGGAGCGACCACATCTTCGGCGGCGCAGGCACGGACACCTGCTCGAGCCCGGCGAACCCGCCGGGTGCCGTGAGCTGCTGACCGGCTGACCCGACTCGACCGGGGCCGGCGTGGGAGTCCCCCACGCCGGCCCCGCTTCGTTCACGACCGTCAGAACGGAGAGGTCGCCCAGGTCAACCGATATCCGTTGCTCCCGGGCGTCGACGTGAAGCGGACGAACCGTGTGTTAGACCCCTCGTTCCACGCCATCGTGTCCCTCGTCGCGAAGTGCAAGTCGATGGTCACGAGCACTGTGAAGTCCGACGGCGAGCGCCAGCTGTCGAGGCGGTAGGCCAAGAGCCGCGCCGACACCGGCCCCACGTAGGCGGGCCGGGTCACTGTGAGGTCGTGCACCGCGGCCCGAAGGTCGGTGACAGCGTCCGCAGGAACGTGATGGTGGGCTGCCGCGGCCCGGCCGGCACCGGGCGAGAGCTCGCCCGTCGGCTCGGAGCCGGGTGTCTCTGATGTCTGGGGCGTTGCTGTCCCAGTCGGGGTCGGCCGGGTCGTGCTGCCCGGCGTGGGCCGCTGGGACTGCCGGGCCGGCGTGGTGCTCGCTGTCTGTCCCGACGACAGGTCGACCGCGAACAGGACGACCGCGGTGACAACGACGGCAGCCGCGGAGCCGGCCAGGGCGGCCCGGGTACGCCGACGCCGGCGGCCGCTGCGCATCGCGGCGGCCACGTCGACGTACCCGACATCGATGTCCGGGCCTGCCTGCAACACGCCGCGCAGCTCGTCCTCGGAGAGGTCGTGCAGGGTCATCGGGTCCCTCCGGGTTCGACGACAGTCGTCGCG
Source organism: Actinomycetes bacterium (assembly GCA_036499185.1). Taxonomy (GTDB): domain Bacteria; phylum Actinomycetota; class Actinomycetes; order JACCUZ01; family JACCUZ01; genus DATBDW01. The sequence goes on from DASYEF010000058.1 coordinate 8,283, forward strand.
GTCTCGGCGGTGTCCTGGCGGGGCTGCGATCCGTCCGGCACGGCGCGCAGCTTGCTCAGCGCTCGCGAGGCGGTGCTCTTGACGGTGCCGAGCGAGATCCCGAGCGCGGCCGCTGTGTCGGCCTCGGAGAGGTCGGCGTAGTAGCGCAGGACCACCACGGCGCGCTCCCGGTCCGCCAGCGTCCGCAAGGCCGCCACGACCTCGTGCCGGCGTACCACCTCCGAGGCGACGTCGCTCGACGAGAATTGGCGCGCCACCTCAGGCACCTCGGCGACCAGCTGTTCTCGGCGGCGCCGGCGCCACGTGTCGGTCTTGGCATTGACGAGGACCCGCCTGGCGTAGGCCATCGGGTCCTCGCGCCGCACCCGGTGCCAGGCGGCGTAGGTGCGGGCAACGGTGTCCTGCACCAGGTCCTCGGCGCGGTGCCGGTCGCCGGTCAGCAGCCAAGCCAGCTTCGACAGCTCCCGTTGCGCGCCGGCGACGAACGCGACGAACGCCTCGTCACCCTCCGCGCTCATCGGTCCCCCCAACCTCGTCGACCCGCTCAGCCTGTCCTACGCAGCGGGCCCCGGAAAGGTTGCGCCGTGGCGGGCGGGTGCGGCGACAGCGATCGTCCCGAGCAGCTCGGCCCGCGTGCCGAGCCGGCCCGAGAGCACGTCGACGGCCTGCGCGCCGGCCGGCTGGGCGTAGCGGTCGACCGACTCGCGGACCCCGGCGGCGAACGGCTCACCGGCCGCACCGAGCTCGCCGCCGAGGATGACCGCGGCCGGGTTGAGGCAGTTCACCAGGTCCGCGACGACCCGCCCGACGGTCCGCCCCGCGTCGGTGATGACCCGCGCAGCAGCCGGATCGCGGGCCAGCTCGACCAGCGGCGGCAGCGAGTCCTCGTCGACCGCCGAGGCGGCGGTCGACAGGACGTGCGCCAGCTGCCGGCGTACTGCCCCGATGGACACGACCGTCTCGAGGCAGCCCTGGCTGCCGCAGCGGCACCAGCGCGTCGCCCCCGGCAGCTGGGTGTGCCCGATCTCGCCGGCGATGCCGGTGGACCCGCGGTAAGTGACCCCAGAGAGCACGATCCCGGCCCCGATGCCGTGCGACGCCTTGATGTACAGGAAGTCGTCGAGCCCCTGCGCGGCGCCGTAGGCCTGCTCACCGCGGGCCCCCATGTCGGCGTCGTTGCCCACGATCACCGGGTGCCCGAGCCGCTCGCTCAGCTCGACGGCCGGAGAACGACCGACCCAGTCGGCGAGGATGCTCGGTGCGCGGACGACCTGCGTGCGCACGTCGAGCGGTCCCGGAATGCCGGCGGCGATGCCCAGGGCGTCGGCGGTGGCGTGCCCGGCCCGGTTCAGGGCGTCCCGCGCCAGACCGGCGGCGAGGTCCAATGCCTGCTCCGGCCGGTGGTCCACGTCCAGCGCCTGCGAGCACTCGACGAGCACCTCCCCCGACGTCGTGGCGACGGCCGCGGTCACGTGCGCGTGCCCGAGGTCGATGCCGACGACGACACCCTCGACGTCGGGTCGGCTCAGGACGGTCGGGCGCCGACCCCGGCCCGAAGTCCGGCCTGCGGAGCGCTCGGTCACCTGACCGCTCGCGATCAGGGCAGCGACCGCGTCGCTGACCGCACTGGGCGACAGACCCGTCAGCCGGCTGAGTTCCGCGCGGGTGACGGTCGGGTGCCGGTCCAGGACGTCGAGGACCCGGTCGCGGGTACGTCGACGCCGCGCCGACATGGCCCCCGGATCGGGCCGGTCGGGCTCGGTCATGGGGTCGCAGGCTAGTGCATTCCTGCGTTCAACGGTGGATCTCGTCGTGACTTCCACCTCTTGACGGCGATGAAAACCGGGGCATACCTTCCGATTTGCCGCACATGTCCCGGCGGCAGGACAAGCAGGGAGAACCGATGCCGAAGCCGAGCACCCCGACGACCCACCAGAGGATGCGGACGGCGGCGGCGCTCGCCGGTGCCGTGCTCGCGGCCGGGCTCCTGGTCGCCCCAGGAGGTGCGCAGGCGGTCGGCGACCGGACCGGCTCGGGCTCCTCGGGTGCATCGGGTACGTCGGCGGCCGTGGCGGCCGACTGCCCCTGGATCGGGTCGACCGCGCCGATCGAGAGCCGCACCAGCCAGGTGCTGGGGCAGATGACCCTCGACGAGAAGATCGCGATGGTCCACGGCACGGCGAGCGGGGCCTACACCGGACTCATCCCGGGTGACTCCCGCCTGTGCATCCCCGAGCTGAAGCTGCAGGACGGGCCGGTCGGGGTCCGGATGTCGAACACCACCCAGCTGCCCGCGGCGGCAGCGCTCGCGGCGTCCTTCGACCACGCCGACGCGCAGTCCTACGGCCAGGTGATCGGCGCCGAGGACAAGACGAAGGGCGTCGATGTCGACCTCGGGCCGACGGTGAACATCGTGCGTGACCCCCGCTGGGGCCGCGCGTTCGAGTCCTACAGCGAGGACCCCTTCCTCACCGGTGAGATCGGCGCGGCCGACATCAACGGCATCCAGTCCCAGGGCGTGATGGCCCAGGTCAAGCACTGGGCCGTCTACAACCAGGAGACCAACCGCAACACCACCGCCGACAACGCGATCATCGACGACCGCACGGTGCACGAGATCTACACCGCGGCCTTCGGCAGGATCGTGGCGGAGTCACAGCCGTCGTCCGCGATGTGCTCCTACAGCAGCATCAACGGCACCTACGCCTGCGAGGACTCCTACCTCAACGACATCCTCAAGAAGGAGTTCGGCTTCAGCGGCTTCATCACCTCGGACTGGGGGGCCACGCACAGCACGGCCGGCTCGGCCAACGCCGGCATGGACATGCAGATGCCCGACGACTCGTTCTTCGGTGCGGCGCTGAAGAAGGCCGTGCAGGACGGCAATGTTGCCCAGAGCCGGCTCGACGACATGGTGACCCGGATCCTGCGCGAGGAGTTCCGCTTCGGCCTCTTCGACCACCCTTCGGCCGACACCCCGAACGCACCGGCGTCGACCGCCGCGCACGTGTCCGTTGCCCGCAAGGTGGCCGAGGACGGCACCGTGCTGCTGAAGAACCAGCAGGGCGTGCTGCCGTTCGACCCCGCGAGGGACCACTCGATCGCCGTCATCGGCGACGGCGCCGGACCCGACACGATGAGCGCCGGCGGCGGCAGCGCCACGGTGGCCGGGACGGGCACTGTGACGCCGTACGACGGCATCAAGGCACGCGCGCCCCAGGGCACCACGGTCACCTACGCCCAGGGCAACCTCGGCCAGGGCGGGCTGCCGCCGGTGGACAGCCAGTACCTCACGCCGCCGTCCGGCACAGGGCACGGCCTGCAAGGTGACTACTACTCGAACACCACGCTGGCCGGCGACCCGACCGCGACCCAGACCGACCCGCAGGTTGCCTTCCGGTGGAACGGCGACGCCCCGGCACCCGGCGTACCGGGAACGAACTTCTCGGCCAAGTGGACCGGCACCCTGACCCCGCCGAAGACAGGCAGCTACACGTTCGGGCTCACGAGCGACGACGGCAGCCGGCTGTTCATCAACGGGCAGCAAGTCATCGACAACTGGCGGGACCAGGCGCCGCACACCGAGACGGCGCAGTTCGACCTCACGGCCGGCACCCCGGTGCAGATCGAGGTCGACTTCTACCAGGGCGGTGGGGGCGACGAAGTGAGCCTCGGCTGGACCCAGCCGGGCACCGACCTGCAGAGCGAAGCAGCCGACCTGGCGGCGAAGTCGGACGTCGCGGTGGTCTACGCCAACGACTTCGAGTCCGAGGGCGGCGACCTCGCGAACATCGACCTCCCCGGTGACCAGAACTCGCTGATCGACGCCGTCGCGGCGGCCAACCCGAACACCGTGGTCGTGCTCAACACCGGATCGGCCGTGACGATGCCGTGGCTGGACAAGGTGCGCGGCGTACTTGAAGCGTGGTACCCCGGCCAGGAGTCGGGCAACGCGATCGCGGCCCTGCTCTTCGGCGACGTGAACCCGTCCGGCAAGCTGCCGGTGACCTTCCCCACGTCGCTGGCCCAGGTGCCCGCCTCGAGCGCGGACCGGTGGCCCGGCGTCTCGGGCAAGGTGCACTACTCCGAGGGCCTCGACGTCGGCTACCGCTGGTACGACGACCAGCACCTGACGCCCCTCTTCCCGTTCGGGTACGGCCTCTCCTACACGTCGTTCTCCTTCTCCCACCTGAAAGTCGACCGCCCCACCCTCGGCGAGCGCCAGCACGTCTCGGTCGGGGTCGACGTCACGAACACCGGATCGCGCGCCGGTGCCGAGGTCGCGCAGCTGTACCTCACCGACCCCGCGGCGAGCAACGAGCCGCCCAAGCAGCTCAAGGGGTTCACCAAGGTGAGCCTGGCGCCCGGCCAGACCAAGCACATCCAGCTGCAGGTGGCCGCGAAGGACGCGTCCTACTGGAGCACCGCGGCACAGGCCTGGACGCTGGCGCCGGGCACCTACACGGTCCACCTGGGTGACTCGTCGCGCGACCTGCCGCTGTCGGGCACGTTCCAGGTCCAGAAGACGACCGGCCCGCGCGACACCGCCCTGAGCGCCCCGGACGCCGCGTCGGGAGGCTCCAGCTTCCAGGCGACGACGACGTTCACCAACGGGGCCACCGAGGCCGTGCGCAGCGCCCGCACCAGCCTGGCTGCCCCCGCCGGCTGGGCCGCCACCGCCACGTCGCCCGTCTCGTTCGCGACGGTGGGGCCGGGTCAGTCCGTCTCGACCACCTGGTCGGTGACGGTGCCCGCCGACGCAGCCGGCGGGACTGCGACGCTGACCGCCACGACGGCGTACCAGGGGTCCCAGCAGTTCCCGCCCGCGACGGGCTCTGCCACGATCCAGGTGGCCTACCCGAGTCTCGCGGCGGCCTTCGACACGGTCGGCGTCAGCGACGACGCAGACCCGACGTCGGGCAACCTCGACGGTTCCGGGTACAGCTTCTCCAAGCAGGCCTTCGCCTCCGTCGGTGTCCAGCCGGGCGGTCCGGTGACCAGCGGGTCGACGACGTTCACCTGGCCCGACGTACCCGCCGGTCAGCCGGACGCGGTGACCACCAACGGTCAGCTGATCAGCCTGCACGGCAGCGGGACGGGCCTCTCGTTGCTCACGGTCGGGACGAACGGCACGCAGAGCGAACCGGTCACGGTCACCTACGCCGACGGCACGACGTCGACATCGACGCTGACGGTGGCGGACTGGTACAACAACCAGGCCGTGCCGGGCTGCACCCTCGTCGTGACCACGCCGCACTGGAACCGACCGCCCGGCAGCACCCTGCCGGCTGACCACATGGTGAGCCTGTACGAGGCGACGCTCCCGCTCACCGCGGGGAAACAGGTCGCGTACATCGCACTGCCCACCAACCCGCGACTGCACATCTTCGCCACCAGCATCGACTGATCCAGGGCGTCAGGTTCTGGGCGCTGCCTTGATCGTGCGCCAACGCCGGCCCGGTTGTTGGCGATGATCGCGCGGAAACATGTCCACCAGCGCATCCGCGTTGATCGGGTCGCCCTCGTGGCACGAAGTACGGCCGCACGGTGCGCTTGACGGTCTCCTCGACCTCGGGGTCCGCCTCGTGCACGAGATCTCCTGCTGCCAGGCCGCCAGCGCATCGATGTAGGCATCCACCCGAGGGTCCTTCTGGTACGCCATTGCGTCACCCTGGACAGGCTCCGGCACTGGGCGGCTTCCTCTGCGGACCCGTGGAGCGGGCGCTACCGTGCGAAGGTCGGCCACCGGGCCAGCGACACGGAGGGACGCCTTGAGCGCGCGCAAAGGGACGGTGGAGCCGCCCCTCCTGCTCGACACCAAGTTCTACCCGCCGAGGTCGCCGCGCGCGCTAGTGCCGCGTCCCCGGCTGCGCGACAGCCTGGTTCGCGGGACGGCATCGAAGCTGATGCTCGTGTCCGCACCGGCCGGCTTCGGGAAGTCGACGCTGCTGGCCCAGTGGCTGACCGAGTGGCTGGCGGCTGACCCAGCCCCGGCAGCCACCCGACGCTCGGCTGCCTGGCTATCGCTCGATCGAGACGACGACGTCCCCCACTCCTTCTGGACCTACCTGGTCGCGGCCCTGTGCCGGGCGGTTCCGGAGGCTGCGCCGACCGCACTCGAGCTCCTCCAGGCATCCCCACCGACCCCCGTGCACGCCGTGGTGACCACACTGCTCAACGACCTCGGGGCCCTCGACAGGGACGTCGTGCTCGTGCTCGACGACTACCACGTCATCGACTCCCGCGACGTGCACGAGGAGATGGCGTTCCTGCTCGACCATCTGCCGTCGCGGCTGCACATCGTG
>DASYEF010000059.1:0-8848 GCA_036499185.1 Actinomycetes bacterium
CAAGGAACAACGGCCAACGACCTGTTCGACCGGCTGGCCGGCGACCCGCGGCTCGGCCTGAACCGTGCGCAGCTGGACGCGCTGGTCGCCGACCCGGCGACGTTCACCGGTGCCGCCGAGGCCCAGGTGCGGGCCGTGGTCGCCCAGGTCGCCGAGGTGGTGCGGCGCCACCCCGACGCCGCGGCGTACCAGCCCCCGCCGATCCTCTAGCCCGCCGGCCGGGGCGCGCCCAAAGATCCGCCATTTGCGACGTTCGAGTGCGACACGCCCGGCGTGTCGCACCACAACGTCGCAAACGGCGTTTGGTCTGGCCGGGTCAGGAGGCGGCGCGGAGGACGAAGACGCCCCAGCCGAGGCGGTCCCGGCGCGACTCGATGTACTGGCGGCGCCCGTCCACGAGGAAGGCGCGCATGTCGTCGCGGCCCGGGTGGCTGGGGTTGTCCCGCAGCCACCGCTCGATGGTCCACCACTGCGCCGCGGAGTAGCGGTCCCAGGCGTCCTGGTCGGCGAGCACCATCTCGACCAGCTCGAAGCCGGTGGACGTGATCCGGTCCAGCGTTCCCGGCAGCGTGGCGAAGTCCTCGGGACTCTCCGAAACCGCAGCGGCATCGGCGGGCGTGGGCTCGGAGTACCAGAACGGCTCGCCCACGAGCAGCAGACCGTCCGGGCGCACCAGCGGCCGCATCAGTTCGATGGTGCCGGTGAAGCCCCCGCCGATCCACGTGGCGCCGATGCAGGACACCACGTCGTACGCCGTGTCGCGGGGCGGTGTCGACGCGTCGGCGCGTTCGAAGCGCACCCGGTCGGCGACCCCGAGCTCGCGCGCCCGTTCCTGCGCGAGGGGCACGAACACGGTGCTGATGTCGATCCCCAGACCGCCGGTACCCCAGCGCTGCGCCCAGCGACAGAGCAGCTCGCCCTTGCCGCTGCACAGGTCGATCTGCTGCTGCCCCGGCTCGAGCCGGCAGACCTCGCCGAGCAGCATGAGCTTGTCCTCGGTGAACGGGTTGAGGATCCGGTGGTTGGCCTCGGCGATCTCGTGCTGCTCCAGCGAGTTCATGGCCACACCCTGGCGAACCCCCCGCCCCACCGCACCCGACTTCTGAGCGGACCGGGAGTTCGCCGTTTGCGACGTTCGAGTCGCGACACGCCGGGCGTGTCGCACCACAACGTCGCAAATGGCGTTCTTGGGGGCCGTCGGCTCAGGCGTCGCGGTAGAGCCGCTCGGCGTACGCCGGGCCGTAGTACTCCTGCAGCTCGGCGAGCGTCGCCTCCGGCCGCTCGAGCAGCTTGGCGTACTCGGCGCGGCTGGGCAGGTCGTGCTGGCCCCAGGACTCCGGCTCCCACAGCCGGGATCGCAGGAACGCCTTGGCGCAGTGACTGAAGATCTGCTCGACGTGGACGACGAGAGCGAGCCGCGGCCGGTGACCCTTGACGACCATGTCGTCGAAGAACGGCGCATCGCTCACGAGCTGCGCGCGGCCGTTGATGCGCAACGTGTCGCCGCGGCCGGGCACCAGGAAGATGAGGCCCACCTGCGGGTTCGCGAGAACGTTGCGCCAACCGTCGGCCCGCTTGTTGCCGGGCCGGTCGGGAATCGCAATCGTCGTGTCGTCGAGGACCAGGGTGAAGCCCGGCGGGTCCCCCTTCGGCGACACGTCGCCGGTGCCATCGGCGCCGGTCGTCCCGATGAGGCAGAACGGCGACGCGGCGAGCCACTTCCGGTCGAGCTCGTGCAGCCGGGTCCGGTCCTTCTCGAGCACGCGTTGCCCAGGCTCGCCGAGCAGCGCCCGCAGCTGCGCCTCGTCGCTGATCTCGGTCCAGCCCTCGTCGCGCGCCCGGGCGGGCCGGTCGGCGGTCGCGGTCATCGGAGCTCCTTCTCGTCATGCGCCTGCACCGACCATCGCACGGTCGCCGCGATGCCGCCCACCACACCCCCGCGTTTGCGACGTTGTGGCGCGACTCGCCCGGCGTGTCCCCACCACAGCGTCGCAAACGGCGGACCTAAGGGGCCAGCGGGACGAGGGTGACCGCGTTGCCGGTGAAGTCGCTGAGGTACGCCGTCGACCCGACCACCAGCACGTCGTTGTTCGCCTCGTCGTAGAGCCGCCCGCTCTTGCCCGTGAACAGTCGCTGCGCGGTCCCCGACGCCGTGTCGACGGTGGCCAGCCCCGGTCCGTCCTGCAGGCTGACGAGCAGCGCGCCGCCGTCGCTCTCCGCGAGACCGTCCGGGTCGCCCTCGAGCGGGACGCGCCCGACCACCCGCAGGGTCGATGGGTCGAGCCCGACCAGCCGCTCGTCCTTCATGCACGCGCCCCACAAGGCGCCGTCGTGGACCTGCAGGTCTTGGACGCCAGCACAGACCGCGCCGCTGCGGGTGACCTTCCCGCTGCCCGGGTCGACCCGAACGACGCGGCCACGCGCGAAGTCGCTCACGTAGAGGGCGCCGGTGCCGGGTACGACGAGCCTCGGCTCACCGCCGACGTCGTACCGGTGCAGGACCTTGCCGTCGGCCGGGTCGACCTCGACGAGCGTCGCGGCCTTCTGGAGCACGACCCACAGGTGGCCCTGGTACGCCGCGACGCCCTCGGGCTCCCCGTCGAGGTGCAAAGTCCTGCCGACCGCACCGGACGCCGGGTCGACCTCGGTGAGGTTGTCGTCGCGGATCGACGTGACCCACAACGACCCGTCGAGCTCGGCGATCCGCAGCGGGGCGTTGCCGACGTCCACCGGCGGGCCCGGTCGCCCCTGCGCGTCGAGCGCGGCGATGGCGTCGCTCTTCACGTAGGCGGCCCAGACGGTCCCGTCGGCTGCCTGAACCATGCCGACCGGTCCGAGCGGCGGCAGCGAGGCGACGCTGGGCGAGGACGACGCCGGGTGTGGCGAGCCATCCGCTGGGACCGAGCTCCCGCCGCAGCCGGCCAGCGTCGCAAGCAGGACGACCGTGCCCAGGTAGCGCCACATGGCGCTACACACTAGGGCTGGCCCGGCAGACGCGCAGGTACTTCCCGGCGGTGCGCCTCGGCGTAACCGCAGGCCGTGGGTGGCAGACTGTCCGGCATGGCGAACCACACGCACCTGCTCAGTGGGAAGGTCCGCGACCTCCATCTGCTGCCGGACGGCAACCTGCTGATGGTCGCCAGCGACCGGATCTCGGCCTTCGACTTCATCCTGCCGACGCCGATCCCGGACAAGGGGAAGATCCTGACGGCGCTGTCCCTGTGGTGGTTCGAGCGGCTGGCCGACGTGGTGCCCAACCATGTGCTGTCGACCGACGTTCCCGCGGAGTACGCCGGGCGCGCGATCGTCTGCCGGCGGCTGGAGATGTACCCCGTCGAGTGCGTCGCCCGCGGCTACCTCACCGGTTCAGGCCTCGCCGACTACCTGGCCACCGGCGGGGTCTGCGGCATCCCGCTGCCCGCCGGTCTCGAGGACGGTTCCCGCCTGCCGGAGGCGATCTTCACGCCGGCGACCAAGGCCGCGGTCGGCGAACACGACGAGAACGTCTCGTACGACGCCGTGGCCGCGACCGTCGGCACCGACGCCGCGGCGGCGCTGCGCACGACGACGCTGGCCGTCTACGAGCGGGCCCGTGACATCGCGCTCGAGCGCGGCATCGTCGTGGCCGACACCAAGCTCGAGCTGGGCCGTGACGACGACGGTGCGCTCGTGCTCGCCGACGAGGTGCTCACCCCGGACTCGTCGCGGTTCTGGCCGGCCGACCAGTGGCAGCCGGGGCGCGCGCAACCGTCGTACGACAAGCAGTACGTCCGAGACTGGCTCACGTCACCGGCTTCTGGTTGGGATCGGTCCTCCGGCGAAGAGCCGCCGCCGTTGCCGGACGACGTCGTCGAGCGCACCCGGGCGAAGTACGTCGAGGCCTACGAGCGCCTCACCGGCCGTACCTTCATCTGAGCACTCGCCCGCCCCGGTTAGGGTCGAGCTATGACGTGGCTGCTCACCGGCGGGGCCGGGTACATCGGCGCGCACATCATCCGTGCGTTCCGCGAGGTGGGGCTCGACGTGGTCGTCCTCGACGACCTCTCGACGGGCATCCGGGAGAACGTGCCCGACGACGTGCCGTTCGTCGACGCGTCCGTTGAGGACGCCACGGCAGTCCGCAAGGCGCTGCGCGAGCACTCGGTCACCGGGGTCCTGCACCTGGCCGCGAAGAAGGCGGTCGGCGAGTCGGTCGAGCAGCCGTTGCTCTACTGGGGCGACAACGTCGGCGGCACCCGCGCCGTGCTACAGGCCTGCCTCGACGAGGGCGTCGACCGGGTCCTCTTCTCCTCCAGCGCCGCGGTGTTCGGGGAGCCGCCGGTCGAGCTGGTGACCGAGGAGACACCGGCAGCGCCGATCAGCCCGTACGGCGAGACCAAGCTGGTCGGCGAGTGGATGCTGCGCGACGTGGCCACCGCGACCGGGCTGCGCTGGGTCGCGCTGCGCTACTTCAACGTCGCCGGGGCCGGTGCGCCCGAGCTGGCCGACCGCAGCGTCAACAACCTCGTGCCGATGGTCTTCCAGCGGCTCACCGACGGGGAGAAACCGCAGCTCTTCGGCGACGACTACCCGACCCGCGACGGGTCCTGCGTGCGCGACTACATCCACGTCGTCGACCTCGCCGAGGCGCACGCGGCCGCGGCCCAGCGCCTCGACGACGGGCCGTTGGGCGAGGTCTACAACGTGGGCCGCGGCGAGGGCGTGACGGTCAAGGAGGTCCTGGCCACCATGCGCGAGGTGACCGGCATCGACTTCGCGGTGGACGTGGTCGCCCGCCGGCCGGGGGACGCACCGTCGTACTTCGCGGACGCCACGAAGATCCGCGAGCAGCTCGGCTGGACCGCGCGGCTCGACCTGCGCGACATGGTCGACAGCGCCTGGCAGGCCTGGCGCGCCACCCACTGACCCGCTCGCCGCTGTCCGGAAATGATCACGTTAACGTGGTCGTTTCGTGCTGGGCGTGGCTTATCTGCCGAGCCCAGCAGACACTGATCACGCCTACGTGATCATTTCGCTGAAAGGCGGACTGACCCCGTCGATAGGTCAGTCGCGCAGGTAGCCGCGGCGGCGGGCGATCGCCACGGCTTCGGTACGGCCGGCGGCGCCGAGCTTGGCCAGGATGTTCGACACGTGCACGCTGACCGTCTTGGCACTGATGAACAGTCGCCCGGCGATCTCCCGGTTGCTCAGACCCTCGGCCACCAGCACGATCACCTCCAGCTCGCGTGAAGTGAGCGTCTCCTCGCGCCGATCGGCCTCGCTGCGCCGGCCGGGACCCGTCGAGAGCCGCAGCTCCTGGAGCAGTGGCTCGGCCCGCAGTCGGCGCGCGACGGCCGTGGCGAGAGCGGCGACCTCGTCCGCCTCGGCGCCACGACCGCCGGCGCGCAGTACCGCCGCGAGCCGGGCCTGCGACCGGGCGGTCTCGAAGACGTGCCCGAACGCCTCGAACCCCGCGACCGCCCGCTGCCACGAGGCCACCAGGTCCTCGAGGTCGGTGGTCACGTCGCCGACCAGCCAGTGCAACCGGGCGTGCTCGGCCCGGACCCGGGCCAGCCAGGCCAGCCCCTCCGGGCCCTCGTCCCAGATCGTCTCCTCGCGGTAGCGGTAGATCCGCTCGGCGACCTCGAGCAGGTCGTCGGCCCGCTCCACGAGGTCCGGCAGGTCGTCGGTGCTCGTGTCGTGGACTGCTCCCGCGAGGACCCCGACGAGCAGTGCCGAGAGCCGGATCCGCCCCTGGAACTCCTTGTTGCCCCAGATGCCCCCGACGTTGGCGACGACGTCGTCGTGCGTGCTGATCGCGCTGACGACGTCACCCCGGTCGCCGTGCAGGTCGATGGCCGCGAGCCCCGCGAAGAGCGCCACCATGCCCTCGCGGCGCGCGATCGACGCGAAGCTCGGCATCACCTCGAGCGCCGCCAGCTCGCCGCGCGCGGCGCGCACCATCATGCCGCTCGCCAGCAGCATTGCCTCCGCGAGCTCGGGCGGTGAGTCCTCGCGCAGGTCGGCCATCGCTTCCGCCGCGTCCCAGTCGCCGAGCACGTAGGCCGCCTGGATGCCGAGGACCCGAGACTCCAAGCCGTACGGCGCCCACGGCCGCCCCGCGTCGCGGGCCCGCTGGATGGTGCGCGCGTAGGACTCGCGGGACGCCACGATGTCGCCGGTCTCGTACTGCATCGTGGCCAGGCTGAACATCCCGCGCAGCTCGGCGCCCAGCTCGCCGGCGGCCGCGGCCTGGCGGACCGACTCCTCGAGCAGCGCGATGGACGCCGCGGTCTCGCCGCGGCGCTCGCGCAGCCGGGCGAGGGTGGTGCGCGCGTCGGCGACGACGTCGGCGAGGCCGAGCCGGTCGCCCAGCTCGAGGGCCTCGTTGGCGAACCTGGTCGCCTCGGCGGTACGCCGCTCCTCCGCGCTGGCCCGCGCGTGCAGCGAGAGCATCCGGGCCCGCAGCTTCTCGTCGGGGTGCGTCTCGAGCAGCTGCAGCGCCTCGGTCGTCGCCGCCAGCGCCCCCGAGTCGATGTCGGCGACGATCGCGGCAGCTGCCAGCACGCGCAGCAGGCGCAGCCGCTTGTGCGGGAAGGTCCCGCGCGGCAGCTTGCCGAGCTGGTCGCGGGCCAGCGCGATCGCCCGGTAGGTCTGGCCGGCGTCGACCGCGGCCTCGCAGGCACGTGCGGTGAGATCGACCGGGTCGATGTCCTCCAGCCGGGGGTCCGTCTCCTGGTCGGTGACCAGCTCGAGGGCGGTCTCGTAGTGCCGCAGCGCCTCGTCCGGCCCGGCGACGGTCATCGCCTCGTCGCCGGCGGCGACGCTCGCGTGGGCTGCGGTCACGACGTCATTGGCTGCTCGGGCGTGGCGGGCCAGCTCGGCCGCCGTACCGCCGACGCCGCCCTTCTGCAGCGCCGCCATGTACGCCGCGTGCAGCTGCACCCGCTCGCCGGGCAGCAGGTCGTCTTAGATCGCCTCGGCGAGCAGGGCGTGCCGGAAGGCGTAGCCGTCGCTGCCCATCGCCAGCAGCACGTTGCGCTCGACGGCGGTCCGTAGCGCAGAGTCCAGCGACGTCACGCGATCACCGACCACGCTCTGCAGCAAGGCGTGCGGCACGCGGCGGCCGGACGCGGACGCGGCGCGCACGACGAGCCGGGCGTCCTCGTCGAGCCGGTCGAGGCGTACGAGAAGTACGTCGACCAGCCCCCACGGCATCGCGTCAGGCCCCATGTCGGCGGCCTGGACGAGCTCCTCGGTGAAGAACGCATTGCCCTCCGCACGGTCGACGATGCCGCGCACCGCGCGCTCCGAGAGCGGCTCGGGGTGCAGGCTCTCCACGAGGCTGCGCACGTCGTTCTCGCCCAGCGGCGCGAGGTCGATGCGGGTGACGGCCGGCAGCCGGGCCCACTCGGACGCGGTCTGGCGCAGCGGGTGCCGGCGGTGCAGGTCGTCGCTGCGGTACGACGCCACGATGGCCACCGGTGCGGTGAACCGGCGCGAGAACAGGTAGCTGAGCATCTCCCGGGTGGACCGGTCGGCCCAGTGCACGTCCTCGACGAGAAGCAGCAGCGGCTGGGCGCGCCCGAGGGTCTCGAGGGCGGTGTGCACGGCGGCGAAGAGGTCGGGGCGGTCGAGGTGCGGGTCCTCGGGCGCTTCATCGGCTGCCAGGTCGAGGCGCTCGACGTCCGGCGGCGCGGACGGAGACGGCAGGACCCGGCGGGCCGGCATCAGGCGGGCGATCGCCGGGGCGGCTTCGACCAGCGACTGGGCCAGCGCGGGCGACTCGGTGGCGAGGCGGCCGAAGGCCTCGCTGAACGGCAGGTAGGGCAGGGCGCTGTCACCGAAGTCGAGACAGTGCCCGACGAGGACCCGGTGGCCGGCCTCGAGGGCGCGGTGGCGCAGCTCGGCGAGCAGGCGGGTCTTGCCGACTCCGGCGTCTCCCGAGAGCAGGACGTCGCTCTCCGGGATCCCTCCGGCGCCGTCGGACAGGCCGACGAGGCCCGCCAGCCGGTCGAGCTCAGTGGCTCGACCGACCAGCGGGCCTCGAATCTCGGCGACGGGCGGCACGGCGACCATCATCGTGGTCGGTGCCGACGGCGCGCGAGCGCCTTCGGGCCGCGAGCTCTGCTGCACGAGACTCGGCGAGCTCACTGAGCACCCACGCCGCTGCCGCGCTCGCCGTCACGCCGCGAACCAGTCGACTGCCGGCGGAACGGTCTTGCCGCCCTTGGGCATCCGCCGGTGGAACATCCGACGGCTGGACCGGTGCTCGCGGAACGAGTCGGTGATCCGCTCGCGGCGGTAGTCGTTCTCGGCTCCGGGGAAAGGACCGACGATGGAGGACATGGTGACTCCTCTGGCTGAGGTGGTTCTTGCTGGCTTCTTGCTGACAGGAGGACTCTGCGCGTCTGAGGAGGGGCCTCACATCGGGACAAGGTCGTATTCGCGGGCACCCTCCTCAGAACGGGAGGCTTAGGCCGCCTCAGGTGGCCTAAGGAGCCTCTGACCTGCGGAAATGCGCCGCCCGGACGGTGCGCTACTACCCGCTACCCGCCATCAGAGGGCGCGAGATGGTCCCGATCCGGCCGCGCCCCGCGTCAGCTGGCGCGAGTCGGGGCGCCGACCCAGCCAACTCACGCCACCTGACCGGTCCCGGCCTAAGCCCCAAGCCCCCGCGACTGGCGCATTGGGGCTGACCCCGCGCGCCGAAACCCAGCCGCAACGCCAGTCGACGAGGGGGTTAGAGGCGGCCGGACTCCAGGATCCGGGCCAGGAACTGCCGGGTACGCGGCTGCACGGGGTCGACCAGCACCTGCTCGGGCGGTCCCTCCTCGAGGACCACGCCGCCGTCGAGGAAGACCACCCG
>DASYEF010000060.1:0-6547 GCA_036499185.1 Actinomycetes bacterium
GGCCGACCAGCGCCGCCAACGGCCAAGGCCTGTGCGAGGCCTGCAACTACACCAAGGAAGCACCCGGCTGGCAGGCCCGACCCACCGACCACAGCCGACCCGGCCAACACCAGGTCGAGATCACCACCCCCACCGGGCACCGCTACCGGTCCCGACCACCACCCCAACCCGGCAGCTATCCGCAACAGCCGCCCAGCCGCATCGAGGTCGCGTTCACCCACCACATTCACGCCGCGTGAGGCGGCGCCTGTCGGCGCCGGTCGATCCGTGCGGCGAGACACTGTGGCAGGTTCGAACGGTGCGCATCGGTCGGATCGACCACCTTGTTCTCACCGTCGACGAGATCGACCGGACGATCGCGTTCTATGTGGGCGGGCTCGGGATGGCCGAGACGACGTTCCGGTCCGGACGTAAGGCACTGACGTTCGGGTCGAGCAAGATCAACCTTCATCAGCGCGGTCGCGAACATGAACCGAAGGCGCTCGTTCCGACACCCGGCAGCGCGGACGTGTGTCTGATCGTGGAGGAGCCGCTCGACGCCGTGGTGGCCGAGCTGACCGCGACGGGAATCGCAGGCTTCACTCCTCGCTTTCTGGAGGCACCTCGCGGCCGTCCTGCTCGTCGCGGTCGGCCCAGGCCAGCAGTCGCCCGAGGTCGAAGACGGCGTCGTCGATGCCGGCGTGCAGGTCGCCCTTCTCGGCGTATCGCGGCGGGACAGTGGCGATGGTGAAGTCGTCCGGCAGAACGTCATCGATCTCGTACCACTCCACCGGCGTGGAGACGGTTCCGATCGCGTTGCCGCGAACGCTGTAGGCGGACGCGATGGTGTGGTCGCGGGCGTTCTGGTTGTAGTCGATGAACAGGGCGCTCGGGTCGCGGTCGCGCCGCCACCATGCCGTCGTCACGAGGTCCGGCACCCGCCGCTCCACCTCACGCGCGAACGCCAGCGCCGCCCGACGGACGTCCTGGAACCCCCACGAGGGCTCGATCCGAACATAGATGTGCAGTCCCTTGCCGCCGCTGGTCTTCGGCCAGCCGGTCGCGCCCAGCTCGTCGAGCACCTCATGGGCGACGTGAGCAACCTGACGCACCTTCGCGAAGTCGCACAACGGCATCGGGTCCAGGTCGATCCGCCACTCGTCGGGCTTCTCGGTGTCGGCCCGGCGGCTGTTCCACGGGTGGAACTCGACCGTCGACATCTGGACGGCCCAGATGACGCTGGCCAGCTCGGTCACGCACAGCTCGTCGGCCGTCCGGCTGAACCGCGGGAAGAAGACGCGCACCGTCTCGAGCCACGGCGGAGCCCCGGCGGGGACGCGCTTCTGGTGGACCTTCTCACCGTCGACCCCGGTCGGGAACCGGTGCAGCATGCAGGGCCGCTCCCGCAGAGCGTTGACGATGCCATCGCCGACGGCCAGGTAGTAGCGAGCCAGGTCGAGCTTGGTCGCACCGGTGGCCGGGAAGTAGACCCGGTCCGGGTTGGTGATCCGCACGTCGCGGTCGCCGACCTCGAGCTCGACGGCCGGTGACTTGCCCGAGGCCGCTGACACAGGCCCAACGTAGAGGCCGGCGATCGAGCCCGGGGCAGCGGTTAGTCCAGGTAGTCGCGCAGGACCTGTGACCGGCTCGGGTGCCGCAGCTTGGACATCGTCTTGGACTCGATCTGGCGGATCCGCTCGCGGGTCACGCCATAGACCTTGCCGATCTCGTCCAGCGTCTTGGGCTGCCCGTCGGTGAGACCGAACCGCATCGACACCACACCGGCTTCGCGCTCGGAGAGCGTGTCCAGCACCGAGTGCAGCTGCTCCTGGAGCAACGTGAACGACACGGCGTCCGCCGGTACGACGGCCTCGGAGTCCTCGATCAGGTCGCCGAACTCACTGTCGCCGTCCTCGCCGAGCGGCGTGTGCAGGGAGATCGGCTCGCGGCCGTACTTCTGCACCTCGACGACCTTCTCCGGGGTCATGTCGAGCTCCTTGGCGAGCTCCTCCGGAGTGGGCTCGCGCCCGAGGTCCTGCAGCATCTGGCGCTGCACGCGGGCCAGCTTGTTGATGACCTCGACCATGTGCACCGGGATGCGGATGGTGCGGGCCTGGTCGGCCATCGCGCGGGTGATCGCCTGCCGGATCCACCAGGTCGCGTACGTCGAGAACTTGTAGCCCTTGGTGTAGTCGAACTTCTCGACCGCGCGGATCAGGCCGAGGTTGCCCTCCTGGATCAGGTCGAGGAAGAGCATGCCGCGGCCGGTGTAGCGCTTGGCCAGCGAGACGACGAGTCGCAGGTTGGCCTCGAGCAGGTGGTTCTTCGCCCGACGGCCGTCCTCGGCGATCCAGTCGAGCTCCTTCTTCATCTTCGGCGCGAACTTCTCGCCGCCGTTGATCTTCTCCTCGGCGAACAGGCCGGCCTCGATCCGCTTGGCGAGCTCGACCTCCTGCTCGGCGTTGAGCAGGGCGACCTTGCCGATCTGCTTGAGGTAGTCCTTGACGGGGTCGGCGGTGGCACCGGCGGTGGCGACCTGCTGGGCCGGCGCGTCCTCCTCGTCCTCGTCAGAGATGGTGAACGACTCGCCTTCGGGGTCCTCGGGAACCTCGGGCGGCTCCTCACCCTCGACGGCAGCGACCGCGACACCATCCGCGGGAGCCGGCGCCTTGCCGTTGGCGGCGGCCGCGTCCTTGGCCGCTGCCGCGGGTGACGCGGCCTTCTTCGCGGCCGCGGCGGGCGTCGCGGCCTTCTTGCCCGCGGCCTTCTTCGCCGGCGGAGCCGGCTTGTCCGCGGACTTCGCAGCCTTCTTCGCCGCCAGCGGCTTCTTGGGAGCCGCCTTCTTGGCGGGAGCCACCTGCTTGGTCGTCGCCCGCTTCGCGGCGGTCGCCGCAGCGAGCACGGTCGGACGGGCTGGGGTCGCCGAGGACTCGGCGTCGACCATGACGGTCACTCCTTCGTCACTGAGGCTGCCGATCGGGCGAACCGTGTCCGACACGTACTGCCTCTCGTCGCGCCCCGGGCGTGCAACAGCCCGGGCAGGATGTGGGGTGGCCGCGCCGCCGTGCACTCCACCTCTCTCCGGGGCGGACCGTGACGACGCAACGCACCATTGTGACACGGGGTCCGGGACGAGCGCAGATCCGGCGCGTCGCAAGGCCGTGGTTGGGCCCCTCAGGTGGCGAACCGGACGGCCAGGATGGTCGCGTCGTCGCGGCCCCTGGTGTCGGTCAGCAGCTCGGAACCGACGGCGGCGACCAGGTCGTCCAGGGAGCCACCGCCCTGGCCGACCAGGCGCAGCACCTCGTTGAGCCCGACATCCAGATCCCGGCCCCGGCGCTCGACCAGGCCGTCCGTCATCCCCAGCAGCAGATCCCCGGGACCGAGTTCGAGGGTGCGCTGCACCCGCGGCTCCGCCCAACCCAGCGGGGTCGATCCGGAGCCGGCGTCGACGAGCTCGGGCTCGCGGCCCACGCGGTGCAGGACCAGCGGGAGGTGCCCGGCGCCGCCGACCGCCGCCCGCCGCGCCACCGGGTTGACCAGCAGGTAGACCAGGGTGGCGATCTGGTCGGCGTCCTCGGTGGCCGTGAACACCCGGTCCAGCCCGGTCAGCACGGCCTCGGGAAGCGGGTTGGCGTGTGCCAGCGCCCGCAGGGCGGACCGCAGCCGGCCCATCCCCGCAGCGGCGGGCACGCCCTTCCCCATGACGTCACCGACGACCAGCACCAGTCTGCCGTCGGGCAACGCGAACACGTCGTACCAGTCGCCGCCCACGTCGGCGTCGACCGAGCCGGCCCGGAAGCTCGCCGCGATCTCCAGGCCGGGCACCTCGGGCAGGCGGTCCGGCAGCAGGCTGCGCTGCAGCGTGACGGCCGTCTCGCGCTCACGCTCGTAGAGCCGGGCCCGCTCGAGCGCGATCGAGCACTGGCCGCCGAGTGCGCCGAGGAACGCGTCCTCGTCCTCGTCGACCGGCTCGTCGAACTCGAGGACCAGCGTCCCGAGCCCGCCACGGGCAACCGAGAGGTCCACCGACACCCTCGTCCGGGCGCTCGCGGGGGGCGGGCGCTCGCCCTCCAGGACCACGGTGGCCTCGCGGGCGCCGGCCGCCGTACGGGCCGCCTCGGCGACCACCCGGCGTACGTCGTCGACCGTGAGCGCCTCGCCCAGCGCCGCCGTGGCCCGCTGCAGCGCCTCGGTGCGCTCGGCGCTGCGCCGCAGTGCGGCATCCGCGCGGCGGCGCTCGGTGATGTCTGAGACGAGTACGGCGACACCGAGCACCTCGCCGCCAGGGTTGCGGGCGGGGAACCACTGGGAGGAGTAGTAGCGGCGCTGGCCGGTGACCGGCGACTGCGCGGAGAAGTGCTCGTCGACGACGACCTGCCCCGTGTCGAGCACCTCGCGCAGCCGCTCCTCGATCTTCGCCCCGAGGTCGCCCAGGAGCTCGCTGGGTAGCTGCCCGACGTGGTCGGCCATCGGCAGCCCGTTGATCTCGGCGAGCATCCGGTTGATCCGCCGGTAGCGCAGGTCGGTGCCGTAGAAGGCGAAGGCCACCGGCGCCTGGAGGACGAGGGTTTCGAGCAGCGCGGTGTCGGCCGGCGAGAGGGGCCCGTCCGGTGAGGTCACCGGGCTCTCCCGCGGCACGAGACGCCGCACCTCGTGTTCCGGCACCCTGACAGCTCCCTGAACCACTCGTTGGTTTTCGAGGCTAGTCCGTGCCGTGCCCTCCGGGGGGGCGAACACGTTGAGTCATGATGTCTTTGCGGAGCGTTTCTGCTCCTGCTTGAAGGCCCGCACCCTCAGCAGGCTGTCACCGTCGACAACATCGGCCACCGACCGGTAGCACCCCACCTCCGCGTAGGTCCCCGCGGCGACCTCCCAGCCCACGGGACGAATGCCGCGCTGCTTGCCGAGCAGCGCCAGGAAGATCCGCGCCTTGGCGTCCCCGAACCCCGGGAGGGCCTTGAGGCGGGCCAGCAGCTCGGCCCCCGACGACGCGGTCGTCCACAGGGCCGAGGCGTCGCCGCCGTACTCCGAGACGACGATCGCCGCGAGCGACTGGATCCGCCCCGCCATGCTGCCGGGGTAGCGGTGCACCGCAGGAGGTGTCGCGCACATCGCGGCGAACGCCTCGGGGTCCTGGGCGGCGATGTCGGCGGGATCGAGATGGTCGACTCCGAGCCGCTGGGCGATCACAGCCGGCCCAGCGAAGGCCCGCTCCATCGGGAACTGCTGGTCGAGCAACATGCCGACCAGCAGGCTGAACGGGTCGCGCTCCAGCAACGCGTCGGCCGCTGGGTCTCCCACGATGTGTACGGACACTGCGCCTAGTCCTCCTCGGCCTTCACGGCGAGCACCGGGCAGGGCGCGTCGAGCAGGATGCGCTGCGCGTTGGAGCCCAGGATGAGCTTGCCCACAGGGGTACGCCGGCGCAGTCCGATGACGATGAAGTCGGCCCCGACCTCATCGGCGACGGCAATGAGGTCGTCGGCCGGGTCGTGACCGCGGACCAGCTGGCGCACCTCGTTCTCGATGCCGTCCGCGTCGAGCCGGGCCCGGACCTCGGCGAGCTCGCGCTCGTGGTCGATGTTGTCGTCGTCGTCGAAGCCGGGGCCGCGCGCCGAGTTGATGACCACCAGCCGGGTCGAGCGCAGGCGGGCCTCCTCGGCGGCCCGGCGGAGCGCCGCGCGACCCTCCGCCCGCGGGACGTAACCCACCACGATCGCCATCAGGCCTCCTCATCGGACGACACCCGAAACGTCAGGGACGTTACTCGATCGGTGATCGGCGCCACTCAAGTGTCACGTCCGCGTGCCGATGCCGGAACGTGACGACTCCCCGCCTCGTCGACGAGCTCGACCGCGCCCGCCGGACCCGGGCCCTGGTCGAGGAGCTGATCGCCGACCCCGCCCAGCTCGGGCCGGACTTCGCACCGATCCGCCGCCTCGACGACGACAGCCTGGTGGGCTGGAAGGCCACCGGCCGTGGCCGCCCCGGCACCGAGCTCGCCGACACCCTGTCCCTGCTCGACGAGGCGGCCAGCCTGGGCCTCGTCGAGCGCCTCGACTGGGCGTTCCGTGCCCTGGTCTTCGAACGAGCCCTCGAGGCAGGCGTCCGGCAGACCATGCACCTCACGCCCGAGCCGCAGACCTACCTCGGCGCCTGTCCCCCGCGCCTCGCCGTCGCGATCGGCCGCGGCCTGCGCGAGCTCGACGTCGCCGCCGAGGTGCACGCCGACGGCATCGCCGACCTGGCCCTGCTCGAGCGGGCCGTCAACGAGATGCGCGGCTGGGGCTGGTCCGTGGTCCTGGCCGATGTCGCCGACGAGCCCCACGGGCTGGCGGCGCTGGCCAAGATCCGGCCCGACGTCGTGCAGATCGACCTCGCCCGGCCCGGGGGCACCGCCACGCCCGCGGTCGGCCGGTTCCTCGCCGAGGCGCACGACGCCGGCGCCAAAGTGATGGCTCTCGGCGTGGACAGCCCCGCCCGGCGAGCAGCGGCCGGGACGGTCGGGGCGGCTCTCGGCCGTGGCCTCCTGCTCGGCACCCCCGGGCCACTGCCGATCTGAGCC
>DASYEF010000061.1:0-17621 GCA_036499185.1 Actinomycetes bacterium
GCACCGTCCACTGCTGGGCGAACATCGTCAGGACGTCCGAGCCCTTCATCGCGATCACGTTCATGATGTTGGTGAACGGCTGCACGTTGAACGCCTGCTCGTAGGTCTGGGCGCACGGCGACGTCGACGGCGCACAGGTGAAGTCGCCCCGGATGCCACCCGGGTTCATGATCGCGAAGTCCGCGCCCGCCGGGTTGAGCGGGTCGGTCTTCATGCCTTCGAGCTGGGCGTCGGCAATGAGGTCACCCGCCGGGGACTCCTGGGACACCGGGCAGGTCGTGCCGAAGCCGCACCCACGGCCCAGGATCGAGCCTCCGATGTACCCGACCACCTGGCCCGCGATGGGCCCGAGGAAGGTCGTGTAGCGGTTGATGATCTCGGTCTCGGCCGCGTCCTTCGCGACGCCGTCGCGCGTCACCGGCACGTTGGCCGCGGTCACCGACGAGCGGACGATGTCGCGCGCCTTGGTGTTGTAGTTGAACTCGATGTCGGTGAACAGCCGGCCGAAGGACGCCGCGCTGGTCACCATCCGCGGGTTGCCGTCGGGGTCCGGAATGTTGCAGGTGTACGCGGTGTGCGTGTGCCCCGAGACGATGAGGTCGACCTTGGGGCTGATCTGCTGCGCGATCGGGATCACGTCGCCGGTGAGACCGAGGTTGCCGCCCGCGTTGCAGTCGTAGTTGTAGGCCCCGCTGCTCGGTAGTCCGCCCTGGTGGAGGAGCACCACGATGGCCTTCACGCCCTGCTTCTGCAGGATGTTGGCGTACTTGTTCGCGGTCGACACCTCGTCGAGGAACGTCAGTCCCTGAACACCGGCTGCCGTGACGATGTCCGGCGTCCCCTTGAGCGTCATGCCGATGAAGCCGATCTTGACGCCGCCGAGGTCCTTGACGACGTACGGCGGGAACAACGTCTGCCCCGTGTCCGTCCGCACCACGTTGGCCGACAGGAAGGGGAAGTCCGCTCCGGGGAACGTGCCGGCGCCGGCCGGGCAGCTGTCTGCCGCCTTGGAGCCGTCCGGGTTGGTGCGGCAGCCACCGTTCTGCATGCGCAACAGCTCGGCGGAGCCCTCGTCGAACTCGTGGTTGCCGACGCTCGTGACGTCGAGACCGAGCGCGTTCATCGCCTCGATCGTCGGTTCGTCATGGAAGGCGCCCGAGAGCAGGGGGCTGGCTCCGATGAGGTCGCCCGCCGCGATGGTGAGCGACCGGGCCTGACCGGCCCGCGCCTGCGCCAGGTGCGTGGCGAGGTACTCGACGCCACCCACCGTGAGCGACTTGGTCGTGCCGTCCGGCTGAAGCTCGGTGACGGCGCCGGACGAGCCGGTCGGTGGCTGGATGTTGCCGTGGAAGTCGTTGATCGACAGCAGCTGGACCTTCTCCAGCGGCGGTCCTGGCGCGGCCTTGGGGGCGGCCGAGGCGGCGCCGGCTCCGAGCAGTGACGCGGCGGTGAGTCCGGCCGCGATGGCGGCCATGACGATCCGCGGGTTCCGATGGGACATGGTTCTCCCTGGAGGGGTGGACGGGGTGGGATCCCGGCAACCTACTCAGGCGCGACACCAGTGCCTAGACCGGTCGGCGAACGGCCGGTGAACCTGCGTCCGGTTCGTCCTAGCTGCGCTGGAGCAGCAGCTTGAGCACCTGGAGGTGGTCGATCGGCAGGCTCGCCGACGCGCCCTTGTCCGAGGCCGTCCAGCCGGGGGCTGCCGCTGCGGTCCAGCCCTGCGGGGCGACCACCTGCAGGTCGAGGGTCGGCGTCCGCAGCATCGACTGCGGCGCCACGTAGTCCCGGAAGTACATCCGGTCGCCCCGCACGACGGCGGCGTGCGGCACGACGTAGGACCAGGTGAGGCTCGCCCTGCCGTCCGGAGGCAGCATGACGGCCGCCTTCGCGTAGGTCCGGCCGTCCTGGTCGACGCCGCTGCCCACCGTGCCCACCATGGTCACGACGGGCTGGTTGACGACGCGGGAACCCTTGGGCATCAGGTTGATCACCAGGTTGGTCGCCCACCGGGTGTCGTAGCCAACGTGCCGGTCCGCGAACGGCGCGGTGTACGGCGGTGTCGGGTTCTCCAGTGCGACGGTGCGACGCACCAGTGCCGACCCGTCGGCCCGCAGCTTGACCCGCTCGGTCACCGTGCGGCGCTGGAACACGTCCATCTTGTTTCCGTTGCCGTTCTGGGTGTAGACGGCGGTGAGGTTGCCGGTCCGGCGTACCGGGATGGTGCCGCCCAGTCCCTCGGCCACGACCACCTTCTGCAGGGCCGGGTCGCTGAAGTAGAGCTCGAGGTGCCGGCCGGGCACCGCCAGCCCGAGCGCGCGGGCCTTCCCGACCAGGCCGCCGCCCTCGGTGAGCCGGTTCAGCATCACGGTCATCAGCCGGTCGTTGACGTCGTGGCGCGCCGTCACGTCGGTGTCGGCGTTGCCCGACGAGTTCTGGTAGGCCTTGACCACCAGCTTGTTGGCGATGTTCTGGCCGGTGATCGTCCCGTAGTACCCGGTCTTGATCGGCCCCGTGAGGTCGAGCAGGTGGCCGATCGCGGTGAGGTCGAGAGCGATGACGCCGTCGGTCTTGACGCCGAAGTTGGCCTTGGTGGCCCGGCGCATCTGCTCGCCCGACGTCGCGAAGTCGGGGTTGACGTTGGTGTTGACGAACCGCTCAGCCTGGCCCGCCGGAGCGGCGAACGGGTCCCTCTTGCCCGTGAGCCGGTTCCAGTACTCCTTGGCGTTCATGCCGGTGAGTGCGGAGGTGGCGCCCTTCTTGGCCAGCAGCGACATCTTGCCGTCGTCGAACTTCACGAAGGCGACAGAGAGGGGCGCACCGCCGGAGGCCCGCATCTCCGACGGATTCATGATCGCGACGAGGTAGGTCTTGGGGCCGTCGGCGCCGACCGCGGACGGCATCGAGTCCAGCAGCGGTGCCAGCGAGGCGACCTGCTGACGCAGCGACGTGACCTGGTGCAGGGCCGACCGCTTCTTGGCCAGCGCCTCGGCTCCCTTGGGACCGTTGCCGGTCACCTGCTCCAGCTCGGCCTGCGCCCGGTCCAGGGAGTGCCCGATGGCCGTCACCGACGCCTGGGCCTGGTGGATCGCCGGGATGCTGAAGGTCCCGTCGTGGAACAGCTTGGAGTTCTCACCGGAGAAGTTGTCGTAGACAGCCAGGGCGTCGGCGCCCGACGTCGTCATGATCTGGGCCGCGGCGAGCAGGTGGTCGAGGTCGTCCACGGTGCTGCCCACCCAGGGCAGGCCCTTGGCGACCCGGACGGGGCGGGCGCCCGCGGCGTCCTGCGCCTTCGCCAGCGCCGCCTCCCCGGCCTTGAGATGTGAGCGTGCGGCCGCGTCGTGACCGGCGGTGAGGCTGTCCCGGAACTTCTGCAGCTCGCTCTGGGCGACGGCAGCCTGGTCCTGCACCGTGCCGGACGCGCCGAGCAGCCCGCTGGCCAGCCACCACAGCCAGCCGCCCACGAGGACGGCGAGCACCAGCAGCGCGAGCGCGACGGGCAGCCCAGGGCCCCGATGCTCGCGGGGCTTGGCCCGGCGCCCCCGCGACCCCGCCCAGCGCACCGACCGGGTGCGCGTGCGGACCTTCGCCGAGAGCTCGGGGGGCGCAGCGGTCGAGGTCACGACGGTCCTGGGATCCTTCTGGGCTGGTGGGTCGGCTGCTGCGGGAGGGCACGTCGCCCCGTCCGGACGGCCGGACACCCCCACGATTCTAGACGTCCGGGCGACCCCGAAGGTTCGCCGCTGCGGCCCGCCAGGCGGGGGCGCCAGGACCGGCCGGGGTGACTTCCCTCACTTCAGCAGGCGGGACAGCCTCCGGTCGGCGAGCGGCTTGCCGCCGGTCTGGCAGGTCGGGCAGTACTGCAGGGACGAGTCGGCGAAGGAAACCTCACGCACCGTGTCCCCGCACACCGGGCAGGGCAGCCCGGTGCGGCCGTGGACGCTCATCGCGAGCTTCTTCTCCTTCTTCAGCTGCCCCGCCGCGAGGCCGTCGGCGCGGGCCACGGCGTCGCGCAGCACCCTTTGCAGGGCGGTGTAGAGCACGTCGACGTCTGCCTCGCCGAGGGACGAGCCGAGGCGGAACGGCGAGAGCCGGGCCGCGTGCAGCACCTCGTCGGAATAGGCGTTGCCGACGCCTGCGATCACCGACTGGTCGCGCAGCAACCCCTTGAGCTGCTGCCGGGACACCGCGAGGAGCGAGGCCAGCTCGTCGCGGCCGAAGCCGGGACCGAGGGGGTCGGGGCCCAATCGCGCGATACCGGGCACGTCGTAGGGCGACCGCACGACGTACATCGCCAGCCGCTTCTGGGTGCCGGCCTCGGTGAGGTCGAACCCGCTGCCGTCGTCGAGGTGCACCCGGGCCGCCAGGGGGCCCTTGCCCATCCGCGGCGGGACCGGTGAGAGGGCCTCCGACCAGCGCAGCCAGCCGGCCCGGGCCAGGTGGACCACGAGGTGCAGGCCGGAGACGTCCAGGTCGAGGAACTTCCCGTGCCGGGTGACCCCGGCGATCTCGAGGCCCTGCAGCGACGTCACCGGGGGCTCGTAGGTCTTGAGCACGCTCAGGGCGGCGACGTCCACCCGGGCGACCACCCGGCCGACGGCACGCTCCTGCAGGAAGGCGCGCAACGCCTCCACCTCCGGCAGTTCTGGCACCTGTCAAGTGTGCCGCACCGGCTGTCACCCGAACGGAGGAGTCATGCCCTGGCCGGACAGCGCCGACGTAATGGAGGCAACCCCCTCGACATCGGAGACGAACTACCGTGGATCACCACACCCCCCCGCCCACCGCGCCGGCCGAGCAGAAGCACCGCCCGGCGGGCGGCCGTCGCGCCCTGGCCGCGCTCGTCGCGGTGCTCGCCGTGGTCACGACCGCCTTCGTCGCAGGGGCGGCCACCGCCGGCCCCGCCGGGGCAACCTCCGTGGAGGACGTCTTCACCTCGAACATCAACCACGCTCGGGCGTCGCGGGGCATCCCGCGCCTGGCCGTGAGTGCGGACCTGGTCCGGGTGGCGCGTGGCCAGGCCAGCCGGATGGCCAGCCAGGACCTGCTCTACCACAACCCGAACCTGACCTCCGAGGTCACGAACTGGCGCTGGGTCGGCGAGAACGTCGGCTACGGGCCGGACGCGGAAACCGTCGTGGTCGCCTTCATGCAGAGCGCCCCCCACAAGGCGAACATCCTGGACCGCGACTACACCCAGGTCGGCGTCGGCGCCGTCACCGTGGGTGACCGGGTCTGGGTGGCCGAGGTCTTCCGTCGCCCCCTGCACGTCACCAAGAGCCCGACGCTCGCCAGCTTCCAGCACACGCTGCGACTGGGCAGCGCCGGCGCCGCCGTCAGCCGCGTCCAGGGACGCCTGCACCTGCGCCAGACGGGCTACTACGGCAGCTACACCCGGGCCGCGGTCGTGCGCTTCCAGCACGCCCAGGGCTGGGCCGGCCGCGGGAACGTCGGGCCGAAGACCTGGAACCGCCTGTTCTAGCGGCAGCCGCACCCCGGTCCTGACCGGGTCATCGGCACACGATCGACGGCGTCGGTCGCGGGAGGAGGGGCCCGCGACCGGCGCCGTTTCCCCGTTCGGGGGCTTCCGCCGCAGCCCGGACGGGCCCATCATGTGCGCGTGAGCCCGTCCGGGTCCGAGAAGGGGCAGCTGCTCGCGCTGCCCGCCAGTGGCGCCGTCCTGGCCGACCAGCGCGGGGACAGCCGGTGGATGCGGGTGACCTGGCACGACGAGCCCGGGGAATCACCGCTGGTCGTGCTGAGCATCTGGCGCGACGGCAAGTGCAGCGCGACGCTGCGCCTGGCCCGCGCCGACGTACCGGCGCTGGTCTCCGCCCTCGTGGACGGGCTGTCGGACACGGCCCCGGAGGCTCCACCGCCGCTGTCCTGACGGGAGCTCCGGCCCGGGGAGGTGGGGGTCTTCACGTCTCGTGCGCGAGGGGGGAGTTGAACCCCCACGTCCTTTCGGACACACGGACCTGAACCGTGCGCGTCTGCCTGTTCCGCCACTCGCGCGAGCCCCGGAAGGATAACAGGGGGCGGGGCCGCGCCTCCCGCACGATCCGGGCTGCAGACAGGCCCTACCGAGGGGTACGGCGGGCGCTACGGGGAACAGGGGAGCACAGCGGGCCCGGCTACGATCGCGTGGCCGGGTCCTCCCACTGCCCTGTACCCCTGCCCGGACCGGTCGGCGAGCCCGAGGAGGTGACCAGATCCCGATGGGCGTCCTGCAGCGCTTCGAGCGGCGCATCGAGGAGATGGTCAACCGGCCGTTCGCCCGGGCCTTCAAGGCCGAGGTGCAGCCGGTGGAGATCGCCAGCGCGCTGCAGCGCGAGTGCGACGACCGGGCCGCGATCGTGGCCCGCGGCCGGACCATGGTGCCCAACACGTTCACCGTCGAGCTCGGCCCCCACGACCACGAGCGGCTCAGCGTGTACGCCGAGGCGCTGGCCTCCGAGCTCGCGGCGATGGTCCGCGAGCACGCCGAGGAGCAGGGCTACGCGTTCATCGGCCCGGTGACCGTTGCCTTCACCCTCGACGAGGACCTGCCCACCGGGCGGTTCCAGGTGCGCAGCGCGGCCGACGCCGGGGCCACGGCCAACGACCAGCACACCGCCCTCGTCGGCGGCGCAGCCACCGGGGGAGCGGTGCCCTGGGTCGAGGTCAGCGGGACCACGTACGTGCTCAGCAAGCCGGTCACCCGCCTCGGCCGTGGAGCGGACACCGACCTGCGCATCGACGACCCCGGGATCTCGCGCAACCACGCCGAGCTGCGCCGCTCCGGCGGCGACGTCACCATCGCGGACCTGGGGTCGACGAACGGCGTGGTGGTCGACGGGACGCGGGTCGACGAGGTGCGCCTGCGCGACGGAGCCCAGGTCCGCCTGGGCAGCACCACCCTGGTGTTCCACGCGGGCGCCCGGTGAGCCGCGGATGAGCCAGATGTCCGAGCTCACGCTCACGATCATCAAGCTCGGGTTCCTCGCTGTGCTGTGGCTGTTCGTGCTCACCGCCGTGTCGGTGATGCGCTCGGACCTGTTCGGGCGGCGAGTGAGCCGCACCACGCCCCGCCGGCCGGGTGTCCCCGCGACGCCGCCGGCGGCCAGCACCCAGCGGGTCGGCAAGCCTGCCAAAGCGACCAAGGCGCCGAAGGGCCGCCGCGGTGTGCCCAGCGCCCTGGTCGTCACCCAGGGCGCGCTGTCCGGGACCACGGTGCGCCTGGGCGACCAGCCGGTCACCCTCGGCCGCTCCCAGGACTCGACGATCGTGCTCGACGACGACTACGTCTCGAGCCGGCACGCCAGGTTCTTCCTGCGGGACGGCCAGTGGCTGGTCGAGGACCTGGGCTCGACCAACGGCACCTACCTCGACCGCACCAAGGTCACCCAGCCCACGGCGGTGAAGATCGGCATGCCGATCCGGATCGGCAAGACCGTCGTCGAGCTGAGGAAGTAGCCGGATCGCCGATGGCGCTCGCCCTGCGGTACTCCGCCCGCTCCGACGTGGGTCTCCTCCGGGAGATCAACGAGGACTCCGGGTACGCCGGCCCTCGCCTGCTAGTCATCGCCGACGGTGTCGGTGGGCACGCGGCCGGCGAGGTGGCGTCCTCGGTCGCCGTCGGTGTCCTCTCCACCCTCGACGAGGACTCGCCCGGCGGGGACCTCCTCGACCGGCTGTCCACGGCCGTACACACCGCCAACAGCCACCTGCGCGACATGGTCGGCGGCGACCCGGACCTCACCGGCATGGGGACCACCGTGACGGCCATGCTGCGCGCGGGCAGCCGCTTCGGGCTCGTCCACGTCGGCGACTCGCGCGGCTACCTCTTGCGCGACGGCCAGCTGCAGCAGATCACCCGCGACCACACCTTCGTGCAGTCCCTCCTCGACGAGGGCCGGATCACGGCGGAGGAGGCCGACCACCATCCTCAGCGCAACGTCATCACCAACGCGCTGGACGGCCGCGAGGACGTCGAGCTCGACCTGTCGATCCGCGAGACCCGGCTCGGCGACCGCTACCTGCTGTGCAGCGACGGGCTGTCGGGCGTCGTCAGCGAGGAGACGATCCGCGACACGTTGGCCGACGAGGCCAGCACCGACCTCGCCGTGGAACGGCTCGTCGAGCTCGCCCTCAAGGGCGGTGGCCCGGACAACATCACCGCGATCGTCGCCGACGTCGTCGAGGTCGAGAGCCGGCCGCCGTCCGCCGTCCCCGTGACCGTCGGTGCGGCGGCCGAGGGCGCGGTCAAGCACGACCGGATCGAGACGCCCGCCGCCAAGGCGGCTGCGCTGCGACCGCCCGTCGAGGAGGTCGAGGCCGAAGGGGTGGACGACGAGCCCTTGCCACACGGCGGCCGGCCGCTGGTCTGGCTGGGGCTGCTGCTCGTGCTGCTCGTCGCCGCCGGGTACGGCGCCTACCGGTGGTCCCAGACGCAGTACTACGTCGGGGCCAGCGGCTCGCAGGTCGCGATCTACCGAGGGCTGACCCAGGACGTGGGTCCGGTGCGCACCTCCAGCCTCTACCGCGCCGAGCACGTCGAACTGGCCGACCTGCCGACGTACCAGCAGGAGCGGGTTCGCGCCGACATCGCGACCGACGGCCTGGCCGACGCACAACGCATCGTGGGCCGCCTGCGCGAGCAGGCAGCGGTCTGCCGCCAGCTCGCCGCCGCCGCGACCGCGTCGCCGAGTCCCTCACCCAGTACGACAGCCAGCCCGACGGCCACGCCGACCGGGAAGGGCAGCGCATCGCCGTCCCCCACTCCCACGCCGTCGTCCACCCCCTCCCCGAGCGGCAGCGCCACCACGAGTGACGGCACGGTCGTCGACGCGACCGACTGCGGGGCGCTGTCATGAGCGCACGCAGCAGCGCACGCACGCGCAACCCGCGCACCGTCGAGCTGGCGATGCTGGTGTTCTCCCTCGTCGTCTCGATGGGCGCCTACGCCGCGGTCGGCCTGGCGCACGATGGACGGTTGCCGGAGGGGATGTTCGGCTACGGCGTCGGGCTCGCGGTCCTCTTCGGCGCGGCCCACGTCACGCTGCGCCGGTTCGCGCCGGACGCCGACCCGCTGCTGCTGCCGACCGTCACGACGCTCAACGGACTCGGTCTCGCCATGATCCACCGGCTCGACCTGGCGTACGCCGACAAGGCGCACCAGCTCGGGCACCCGGTCCCGTCCGCCGCCGCCCCTGCGCAGCTCACCTGGACCGCCGTCGGCGTCGGCCTGTTCGTCGCGGTCCTGCTCCTCGTGCGTGACCACCGGGTGCTGCAGCGGTTCACCTACACCGCGATGCTGCTCGGTCTCGGCCTCCTGCTCCTCCCGTTGCTGCCGGTGGTCGGCGGCACCATCAACGGTGCCAAGATCTGGGTCCGGGTGGCCGGCTTCTCCTTCCAGCCCGGCGAGCTGGCCAAGATCGTTCTGCTGGTGTTCTTCGCCGGCTATCTCGTCGCCAAGCGCGACGTGCTCGCGCTCGCCAGCCGCCGGGTCGCCGGCATCGACCTGCCTCGGGCCCGCGACCTCGGGCCGGTCATCGTCGCCTGGGCCGCGAGCCTCGCCGTGCTCGTGTTCGAGCGCGACCTCGGCACGTCATTGCTGTTCTTCGGTGTCTTCATCGCGCTGCTCTACGTCGCGACCGAGCGACTGTCCTGGTTGCTGATCGGCGTGCTGCTCTTCGCCTTCGGGTCCTACCTGGCGTACTCGCTGTTCGGTCACGTGCAGGAACGCGTCGACATCTGGCTGCACGCGTTCGCACCGAGCAACATCGACAGCGACAGCTACCAGCTCGTCCAGGGCCTGTTCGGCATGGGCAGCGGCGGCCTGCTCGGCAAGGGGCTGGGTCTCGGCCGGCCCGACATCGTGCCCTACGCGCAGACCGACTTCATCGTCGCCGCGTTCGGCGAGGAGCTCGGGCTGACCGGCCTGATGGCGATCCTGCTGCTGTACGCCATCGTCGTGCAGCGCGGCATGCGCACCGCCATCGCCGTGCGTGATTCCTTCGGCAAGCTGCTCGCTGCCGGCCTCGCCTTCAGCGTGGCGCTCCAGGTGTTCGTCGTGGTCGGCGGAGTGACTCGCCTGATTCCGCTGACCGGACTCACGATGCCGTTCCTGTCCTACGGCGGCTCGTCACTCGTGGCGAACTGGATGCTCATCGCGTTGCTCGCCCGCATCAGCGACGCGGCCCGGCGTCCCGCTCCGCCCCCCGCGCCGTCGCTCGAGGACGCCAAGACTCAGGTGGTCCGACTGTGAGCACCCCACGAAATCGCTCGCTCTCAAGCAGCGAGTCCATATCGACGGTTAGCGACTCGCGATTCCGCGGGGGCCCCGTATGAACACGCCCCTGCGCCGGCTCTCGGTCGCCATCGTGTTGCTGTTCGGCCTGCTGCTGCTCAACGCCAACTACTTGCAGGTGGTACGCGCCAAGGCGCTGCACAACGACAGCCACAACCCGCGTCTGATCGCCGAGGAGTACTCCCGCGAGCGGGGGCCGATCCTCGTCGGCCCGAAGCCGGTCGCGCGCAGCGTCGCGACGGACGACCGGCTCAAGTACCTGCGGCAGTACGCCGACGGCCCGCTCTACGCTCCGGCCACCGGCTTCTACTCCCTCGTCTACGGCGCCAGCGGCATGGAGCAGGAGGCCAACTCGATCCTCGCGGGCACCGACGACAGCCTCTTCGTCCGCCGCATCGTCGACCTGCTCACCGGCGCCCAGCCCAAGGGCGGCAGCGTGGCGCTCACGCTCGACGCGGCCGCCCAGAAGGCCGCCTACGACGACCTGCGCGGGCGCCGCGGCGCGGTGGTGGCGCTGGACCCGAGCACGGGCGCCATCCTCGCGATGGTCAGCTCGCCGTCGTACGACCCGAACCTGATCTCGGGGCACGACCCGGCCAAGGTGCGCGCGAACTACGACCGGCTGTCGAACAAGGCCTCGCGCCCGATGCTGGACCGGGCCCTGCGTCAGACCTATCCGCCCGGGTCGACGTTCAAGCTGGTGACCGCCGCCGCCGCCCTGGAGAGCGGTCGCTACACGCCGGACTCGCACGTGGACAACGCCCCGTTGCTCGACCTGCCGCAGACCTCGGCGGACCTGCCTAACGAGAACGGTGGTCCCTGCACGAGCGGGACCGCCACGCTGACCGTCGCGCTGGAAAACTCCTGCAACGTGGCGTTCGGCAAGCTCGGGCTCGAGCTCGGCGACGACGCGCTGCGCGCGCAGGCGCAGAAGTTCGGCTTCGACCGGGCCTTCGAGGTCCCGATCCGGTCGGTGGCCAGCCACTTCCCCGAGGACCCCAACCTGCCGCAGACGGCGCAGTCGGCGATCGGCCAGTTCGACGTGCGCGCCACGCCGCTGCAGATGGCGATGGTCGTCGCGGCGATCGCCAACCGCGGCGTGCTGATGGCGCCGTACCTGCAGCAGGAGGTCCGGGGCCCCGACCTGTCGATCATCGAGACCACCAAGCCGCGCACCCTTGGCACTGCGGTGAGCCCGCAGACCGCGGCGGAGCTGACCGCGATGATGGTCAAGGTCGTGGAGGAGGGCACCGGGACCAACGGCCAGATCCCCGGGGTGTCGGTGGCCGGGAAGACCGGCACCGCGCAGACCGGCGGCGGACGCAGCCCGCACGCCTGGTTCGTGTCCTTCGCGCCGGCCAACGACCCGAAGGTCGCGGTCGCGGTCATCGTCGAGAACGGCGGGGGCGTCGCAGAGGTCACCGGCAACCAGGTGGCCGGGCCGATCGCGAACGACGTCATGCGGGCGGTGCTGCACAAGTGAGCGCCCGGTGACCGCCGCCGAGGTAGGTCGCCTGCTGGGCGACCGCTACCGGCTCACCGAGCGGATCGCCGGTGGCGGCATGGGCGAGGTGTGGCGGGCCGAGGACACCGTGCTGGGGCGCGACGTCGCCGTCAAGGTCCTGCGCCGCGAGTACGCCGACGACCCCACCTTCCTGGCCCGCTTCCGCAACGAGGCGCGCCACACTGCCGGCCTCTCGCACGCCGGCATCGCGGCGGTCTA
The DNA here is from genome assembly GCA_036499185.1 of Actinomycetes bacterium. Classification (GTDB taxonomy): domain Bacteria; phylum Actinomycetota; class Actinomycetes; order JACCUZ01; family JACCUZ01; genus DATBDW01. Next base: position 12,015 of record DASYEF010000061.1, read on the forward strand.
CGACTTCGGCGAGGGCAGCCCGGAGGAGGGCGGATCGCCGTACCTCGTCATGGAGTACGTCCCCGGCGAGCCACTGTCCGCGTTGCTGTCCCGCGAAGGCTCGCTCCCGGCCGAGCACACCCTGGACGTCGTCGGCCAGACCGCGCTCGGCCTGCAGGCAGCCCACGAGGCCGGCGTCATCCACCGCGACGTGAAGCCGGGCAACATCCTGGTCACCCCGACCGGCACGGTGAAGGTGACCGACTTCGGGATCGCCCGCGCGGCCAACGCCGTCCCGCTCACCCAGACCGGCGCCATCATGGGCACCGCCTTCTACATCTCCCCGGAACAGGCCAGCGGCCGCCCGGTCACGCCGGCGAGCGACATCTACTCCCTCGGCATCGTCGCCTACGAGTGCCTCACCGGTCAGCGGCCCTTCGAGGGCGACACCCCCGTCAGCGTCGCCCTCGCGCAGGTCAGCCAGGAGCCGCCGGCACTCCCCGACGACGTCCCGCCACCGGTTCACGACCTCGTGATGCGGATGCTCGCCAAGGACCCCGCGCAACGCCCGTCGAGCGCGGGGACGCTAGGAGCCGAGGCACTCGCGCTCGGCCGGAGTCTGGCCGCCGCCGCGGTCCCGGCCGGCGCGGACGCGACCCGGGTCTTCGCTCCCTCCGAGCTGCCCGACGTGGCGCCGGCCGGCGGCGAGACGACCACGGTCGTGACGCCCCGGTCCGACCCGGACACCAACCCCGGCTTCCGGCTGCCGGACCCGTCGCAGGTGCCGCACTGGCTGCCGTACGCCGCGGCACTGCTGGTCGCCCTGCTGCTCGTCCTCCTCGTGGCGCGGGCCTGCACGTCGGACCCCACCCACGCCCGGACTCCGCGCAGTGGCGCGACGAGCACCGGCTCCGACGCGCCGAGCACGCTGGACGTCGTCCGCCGCGACTACCTCGGGCGTTCCCAGCAGGATGTGGTGACCGAGCTCACGGGTCTCGGCCTGAAGGTGCAGCCCGTCCTGTCCGAGGGCGGCGGCGTTGTCGGTACCGTGAAGGACGTCAGCCCCACCGGCTCCGTGCCCGCGGGGACGATCGTGACGGTCACGGTCGTGTCCGCCCCGCAGCCTCGCGGACCCGGCAAGCAAGGACCGCCAGGTCACGACAAGGGACACGAGAAGAAGGGCGGCTGAGCGCGTGAGTACGTCGGTGCCGCAGCAGCTGGGCGGCCGCTACGAGATCGGGGAGCTCCTCGGTCGTGGCGGCATGGCCGAGGTGCATCTCGGGCACGACACCCGGCTCGGCCGCACCGTCGCGGTGAAGATGCTGCGACCCGATTATGCGCGCGACCCCTCGTTCCAGGTCCGGTTCCGCCGCGAGGCCCACTCCGCGGCGTCGCTGAACCACCCCTCCGTCGTCGCGGTCTACGACACCGGCGAGGACGAGTACGCCGGCAACCCGGTGCCGTACATCGTGATGGAGTACGTCGAGGGGTCGACGTTGCGCGACCTGCTGACCTCGGGGAGCAAGCTCGTTCCCGAGCGGGCCCTCGAGATCGTCGACGGGGTGCTCGAGGCGCTGGCCTACAGCCACCAGCAGGGCATCGTGCACCGGGACATCAAGCCGGCCAACGTGATGCTCACGAAGAGCGGCGAGGTCAAGGTCATGGACTTCGGCATCGCCCGCGCCATGGACGACATGGGCGCCACGATGACCCAGACGTCGGCCGTCATCGGGACCGCGCAGTACCTCTCGCCCGAGCAGGCCCGCGGGGAGCAGGTCGACGCCCGCAGCGACCTCTACTCCACCGGCTGCCTGCTCTACGAACTGCTCACCGGGCGTCCGCCGTTCGTCGGCGACTCACCGGTGTCGGTCGCCTACCAACACGTGCGCGAGGAGCCCGTCCCGCCGTCGCGCCTGGATCCCGACGTGTCGGCCAGCGTGGACGCCATCGTGCTCAAGGCGCTGGCCAAGGACCGCGACAACCGCTACCAGTCGGCCGGTGACATGCGCCGCGACATCGCCGCCGCCCTGGCCGGGCGACCGGTCACGGCCGTCCCACCGCCACCGGTCGACAGCACCCAGGTGATGTCCCGTACGACGGTGCTGCCCGGCGCCACGTCGTACGCTCCGCCGCCGCCGGTCGATCGCAGGGACAACAAGGGTGGCCGGGCTCTCGGATACACCCTGCTTGCCATCGCCGTGATCGCGGTCTTCGTCATCGCCGCACTCCTGGCCCGGTCGCTGCTCGGCGGCGGCGCGGGACAGGTCGCGGTGCCCGACCTCTCCGGAGAGACGGTCGCCGCGGCCACCCATGACCTCACCTCGGCCGGGCTCACCCTAGGGACCCAGACGCCGACGAACAGCAAGACCGTCCCTGTGGGACACATCATCGACCAGAGCCCGGAGAGCGGCACGCAGGTGGACAAGGGTCACGCCATCGACGTGACGGTCTCCAGCGGCGTCAAGCAGGTTCCCGTACCGAACGTCGTCGGGCTCTCGCTCGACGAGGCCAGCCAGACCCTCAAGGACGCCGGGCTCACCCTGGGCGACACCAAGGCCAAGCCCAGCGAGGAGGACCGCAATCAGGTCCTCAAGGTCGACCCCCCCGTGGGCGAGAACGTCGCCGAGGGCAGCAAGGTCGACGTCACCTACGCCAGTGGCAACAACAAGGTCCCCGACGTCACCGGCGACACGGTCGACCAGGCGCAGTCCGAGCTGGAGAACGCCGGCTTCCATCTGGGCAACCAGACCCAGCAGGAGTCCGCTGACCAAGATCCCGGGACCGTGGTCAGCCAGTCGGTCGCCGGCGGCCAGACCGCCCGGCTCGGGTCCAACGTCAACATCGTGGTCGCCACCGCGCCGGCCAGCCCCACCGAGACGCCCACCCCGACCGACACGACGACCACACCGCCACCGCCGGGCTGACCGACGGCTCCGACAGGGTCCTGGCCGAGTCGGTCAGCCGCGGGTGGGGACCGGTGCCAGCCCCTCGGCGCGGGCAGGGGCGTCGGGGTCGCCGCAGACGACCAGCCAGGTCGCGAGCAGCCGGTGGCCGCCCTCGGTGAGCACCGACTCCGGGTGGAACTGCACACCGTCCAGCGGCAGGTCACGGTGCCGGATCGCCATCACCACACCGCTCTCGGTGCGCCCGGTCACCTCGAGCTCGTCGGGCAGCGTGTCCTCGCGCACAGCGAGTGAGTGGTAGCGCGTGGCGGTGAACGGCGACGGCAGACCGGCCAGGACACCGGCGCCCTCGTGGTGCACGGCGCTGGTCTTGCCGTGCAGCAGCTCGGGGGCGCGTTCGACCACGGCGCCGTACGCCGCGGCGATCGCCTGGTGCCCTAGGCAGACGCCCAGCACCGGCACGTCACCGGCCACCTCGTGGACCAGGTCCACGCAGACGCCGGCCTTCTCGGGCGTCCCCGGGCCGGGGCTGAGCAGCACGCCGTCGTACCCGCGCGCGTCGACCGGCGAGAGCTCGTCGTTGCGTAGCACCGTGCACTCGGCGCCGAGCTGGCCCAGGTACTGCACGAGGTTGAACACGAAGCTGTCGTAGTTGTCCACGACCAGGATGCGGCGGGCCCGCCCCGCGACGGCCGCGGTCATTGGGAGTTCACCGTTACGTGCAGGAACGGCAGCGCCTTCTCGGCCCAGGGGAAGACCACAGTGAACAACAAGGCGATGACGGCGACCACCAGCGCGAGAGAGATCAGCAACCGCACGGGGACCGGGCCCGGCAGGTTCCGCCAGATCCAGGCGTACATCAGGCGGTGGCCTTCTTCTTGTGGTGCACGAGCACCGGAGGTGGCCCGGCGCTCTTGGTCCGGGCCTCCTCCAGGTGACCGAAGACGATCAGGCGCCCCGTCGACCCCCAACGTGGGTTGCAGGTGGTCAACGTGAGCAAGGCCTGGGTCGGCTGCTTGTTCGGGTGGCCGGGCACCGGGTCGAGGACCCAGAACGAGTCCGGCGACACGATCTTCGTCCGGTCCACCACGTAGGTGAACCACATGGTCCGGGTCTCAGCGACCACCACGTCGCCGGGGTGCACCCTGTCGAGGTACGCGAACGGCTGGCCGTTGGTGGCCCGGTGGCCGGCGACGGCGAAGTTGCCCACCTCGCCGGGCAGCGCCGTCTTCGGGTAGTGCCCGACCCCGCGGGACAGGTCCGGCAGCGAGACACCCTCGACGACCGGACTCGACCAGTGCTTGCCCAGCGCCGGGATGTGCAGGAAGGCGAAGCCCTTGCCCTTGACGAAGGTGCTCGAGCCGACGTTGCCCGAACCGTGCCCGCTCACCGGCGGGTCGGCCCACTGATCGCGCAGGCTGTTGGTCACCTGGTCGGTCTCGCGGTTGGCCTCGAAGTTCGTCCACACCAGCTCGTAGGCGACGAAGAGCAGGACGATCAGGCCGGCCGTGATGAGGATCTCGCCGAAGCCCCGGACCGCGTGCCGCATCACGCGCCCGCTTGCGCGTGCAGGAGGTCCAGGGAGCCGTCGTACGCCGGCAGCTTGGTCGAGGCCGACGTCGAGGTGGCCCAGCCCAGGCCGTACGTGTCGGCGTAGTAGCGGTAGACCGAGACCGCGGAGGACGCGTCGAGCGCCTCGCCCAGCCGGGTCGGGTCACCGATGGCGGTGATGGTGTACGGCGGTGAGTAGACCCGGCCCTGCAGGATCAGCGTGTTGCCGACGCAGCGGACTGCGCTGGTCGCGATCAGCCGCTGGTCCATGATCTGCATCGCCTCGGCGCCCCCGGACCACAGCGCGTTGACGACACCCTGAACGTCCTGCTGGTGCACCACGACGTCGTCCGGGGTGGCGCCCGGAGGGAGCTGGCCGGTCCGCGGCGCGTCGTCCAACGTCACCGTCAGGCTCGGTCCGGTCACCGCGAGCGTGCCCGCCGCGATCTCCAGGCTGCGGGTACGCCGCTGAGCCGCGGCCACCCGCCGGTCGGCGACCCCGGCCTGGTTGGTCGCCGCGTCGACCTGCTGGCGCAGCAGCTGCACCCGGGAGGTGAGTGCGTCGGCTCGTTGCTGCTCGGCCCTGATCAGGTCGCCGAGGTCGCTGCGGGTTCCACGCAGGTCCTGCCCCTGGGCGACGCCCGCGCTGGTGGCGAAGAGCACCCCGGCGGCCCCGAAGGCGACCGGCACGGCGAGCCGCCAAAGCGCCTGCACGCGGGACCTCCTCGGGGCTGGACGCAAACAACGGGGCAGGACAAGGACGGGGGCCGAACACCCCCCGGCCCGGTGACGACTACGCTAACCGACGAACGGCGCACCCTCGTGGTGCCCGAGCAAGGCCGCCCAGATGGCCGACAGCAGCCGAGGAGACGACAGGTGCCCAGGTCACGCATCCGCCGCCGCAGCCCGTACACGCCGCCGAGCCCGACCCAGAAGTCCGTCCGGATCGGCAGCCCGCGCTGGCTGGTCCCCCTCATGGTGGCCTGCTTCGTGCTCGGCCTGCTCTGGGTCGTCGTCTACTACGTGAGCCAGACCGACTACCCGATCGGCTCCATCGGGGTCTGGAACATGGCGATCGGCTTCGGCCTGATCATCCTCGGGTTCCTGCTGTCCACCCGCTGGAAGTAGCCCCTCAGATCCGCCGTTTGCGACGTTGTGGTGGCGACCCGCCGGC
>DASYEF010000062.1:0-23843 GCA_036499185.1 Actinomycetes bacterium
CGCTGGCCTCGTCCCGGTTGGCCAGCAGCACGTCGACGCCGCGCGTCCACTCGAGGAAGCGCGCCGGACCGACCTGCTCCAGCAACGCGGCCGAGGAGGGGTCGACCGAGACGGTGAGCCCGTGCGCCGCGGCCAGGCCGAGGGCGGCGAGGCCGGCGTCGCGGGAGCCCGGATGCAGCAGCGTGTAGCCCGACAGGTGCAGGTGGGCGCCGGGACGGAACGGTGCGCTGGGCAGGTGCTCGGGCGCCAGGGCGCCGTTGGCACCGGCGTCCGGGAGCATCGACCGCTCCCCGGTAGGCTCCACCAGCACGATGCAGGTGCCGGTGCGCGCCGACGGCTGCTCCCCGACCCACGCGGTGACCCCGGCGCCGGTCAGACCCGCGACGGCTTCTCGGCCCAGCGGGTCGTCGCCGACCCGGCCGATGTACGTCGTGGGCACACCCGCAGCGGCGAGCCACACCGCCACGTTCGCGCCGGACCCGCCGCCCGCGGTCGTCACCATGGAGGGTGTGTCACTGCCGCGGGCGAGCGGCCCGCTCATCGCGGCCAGCACGTCGACCATGACGTCGCCGACGACCACGACGTCGAGGGTCTCCGCGCCGCTGGGACCGGTCATGCGTCGCAGCTCACGCCGCGTCCGCGACGGCGATGCGCGCGGCCAGCTCGGCGTTGTGCAGGACGATGCGGATGTTGGCCTCGAGGCTGGCGCCTTTGCTCTCGCGGTGGAAGAACTCGAGCAGGAACGGCGTGACCTCCTTGCCGCGCACGCCGTTGGCCTCGGCGGCAGCGAGCCCGTCGTGCAGCAGGCGCTCGTGCAGCGCGGGGTCGAGCTGTTCGTCGACCGGCAGCGGGTTGGCGACCACGACGCCGCTGCGCGCTGTGCCCAGGTCGCGTCGCCCGGACATCACCGCGGCGACCTCGTCGGGGGACTCGACCCGCCAGTCGAGGGAGTGCCCGGAGTCGGTGAGGTAGAAGCCGGGGAAGGCGGTCGTGCGGTAGCCCAGGACCGTGACGCCGAGCGTCTCGAGGCGCTCGAGAGTTGCTGCGACGTCGAGGATGGACTTCACACCGGCGCAGACGACGGTGATGTCGGTGCCGGCCAGACCTTCCAGGTCCGCCGACTCGTCCCACGTCCTGCGGGCGTCGCGGTGCACGCCGCCGAGGCCACCGGTGGCGAACACGCGGATCCCGGCGGCCGCCGCGAGGTGCGAGGTCGCGGCCACCGTGGTCGCACCGGTCCCGGCGCGAGCGGCGACCACCGCGAGGTCGCGGGTGCTCACCTTGACGACGTCGTCGGAGCTCGCGATCCGTTCCAGCGCTGCGCCGTCCAGCCCGACCCGCGCCTGCCCGTCGACCAGCGCGATCGTCGCCGGGACGGCGCCGCCTCGGCGTACCGCCTGCTCGATCTCGCGCGCGACGCGCAGGTTGTCCGGCCGGGGGAGACCGTGGCTGATGATCGTCGACTCGAGAGCCACCACCGGCCGCCCGGCCGCCAGCGCCTCGGCGACCTCGGGTAGCACGATGAGCACCCGCGCACGCTACCGGGTGCGGGAGACGGGTTGGCCGTCGTCGGTGGTGGTCGGCATGATCGAGGCGTGCCGTCACCCATGACCTGGACCCCACCGGCCGAGCGCTGCGACCTCGCGGCGACGATGGCCGAGCGCGACGTCCTGCTGACGCTGCTCGACTACACCCGACGCACGGCCCTGATGAAGTGCGAGGGTCTCTCCGACGACGATGCCACGCGGCAGGTGCTACCCACCTCGCCCTTGATGACGATGTCGGGGATCGTCAGTCACCTCCGGTGGGTCGAGTGGTCCTGGGTGCACGTGCGGCTGCTGGGGGAACCTGACGAGGGGCCGTGGACCGACGAGGACCCGGACCGTGAGTTCCACTATCGGCTCGACCAGCCGCTGTCGGTCACCCTCGACGACTACGCCGAGATGTCGCGCGCGAACGACGAGCTGTTCACGAGCCTCGACCTCGACCAGGCGGCCGTCCAGCGGATGCGTGACGGGCGGCAGATCACGTTCCGCTGGATCCTGCAGCACCTGATCGAGGAGAACGCCCGCCACAACGGGCACCTGGACATCCTCCGCGAGCTCCTCGACGGCACGAAGGGCGACTGACTGCTGGTCGTGCTGATTCCGGCGCGGCTCGGGCTCAAGGCTGACCCGCGACCGGTCGAGGTCACCCCCGAAGATCAACGGGGATGACATGGGGGACGTGTGGAGTCGCACGGGGATGTAGTTGGTTGTGCACGGGTATCGACAACGGCCGCTCTGGCGGGAGCACTATTGCGCTTGATGGGCCCGCTCGCGCGGTTCCGATGGCCCCTCCTGATCGCGGTCGCCGTCGTCGACGGCGTTCTCACCCGCCGTGTGATGCCACCTGACCTGCTCCTCTTCGCCGGCAGCGGGCGGGACCTGCTCACAGGTCACCTGGACCGGGTCTACGCCGACGCGTACAACCAGGGTGGCCCGCTCCAGGCGGTGGCTGCCTGGCTGGCTCTCCCGTTCGGACCCTCTCCGTCAGCGCTGCTGTGGCTGCACATCCTGGGCAACGTCGGTGTCGTCGTGCTGGCGCTGCTCGGCGCCCGGTGGCTGCGACGACGCAGCGCGGGACGCGGGCCGTCGCCCGCGCTCGAGCTCCTGGCGGGCGTGGTGCTCGTCGGCTTCCTGATGCCCAGCGACCTGTGGAACGGTCACCTGTCGGAGCTCGCGGTGCCTCTGCTCTGGATGGCGGCGGCGCACCTGATGAACTCCGGCCGGTCCCGCACCGCAGGTCTGGTGCTGGGCCTGTCAGCAGGGTTCGAGCTGTGGGGAGTGCTGGCCCTCCCCCTGGTGCTCCTGGGACGGGGTCCACGCCACGTCATCCGCGCGTCGGTCGTGGCTGTGTCCACGGTGCTCCTGCTCTACCTGCCGTTCGTCCTGACGGGGGAGTTCCGCATGTTCGGCTTCGTCTGGCCGATCTCGCCCGCCACCCTCGTGGGTCACGTCCTGCCGGTCGCAGAGGGGTTCCCGTGGTGGATGCGGATGGTGCAGGGAGCAGCGTCAGCCGGTGCGTGCGCCTTCGTCGTGCTCGCCCTCCGCAGGCGTGCGGGGCCGGACGTGGTGTGGCTCGCGCCGACTGCGACGGTGCTCGTTCGGCTCGCCCTGGACCCGACGCTGTTCAGCTACTACTGGACACCGGCAGCGATCGCCACACTTGCCGGGCTGGTCTGCATCGACCCCAGGGTGGAGCGGCGGCGTCTCGTCCTTGTCGGCGGCCTCTCCTACCTGTTGTTCCTGCACTGGGGTCCGACCACGCTGCCGGTCCTCGCCCTTGCTCTCGTCATCATGGTGGCAGCGGTCGTCGAGGCCCGTCGGCGTCAGACGAGCATGCCGGTCGAGGGCTCGGGGTCACCGAGCATTGTCGCCGAGGTCCCCCGGCGTACCGTCTCGGTGCCGGCCGGCCAGCGGACCAGGTACTGGTCGCCGGACTGGTTGTCGTAGCGGATGTAGGTGACCTCGTCGACCTCCACCCGGAACAGGTGGAACTTGCCGACTTCCGGTGACCATGGCAGCGCCCCGGACACCGCGTCGGCGTAGCGCTGCTGCGTGTCGCGGTCGTCTGCGGCGACGGCGGCGCCGCGAACCTTGATCTCGCCATCCTCGCCGTTCGGCCCGGTGACGACGCTGTGGACCAGCACCCGCGGGTCACGGTGCAGGTCGGCCGCCTTGAGAGAGCCCAGCAGCATCGACAGCCACAGGTCGCCGTCGAGCACGAATGGCTCGACCGGGCTGAGCCGCGGGGTCCCGTCCCGCCGGATCGTGGCCACCAGGACCACTCCCGGGCCGAGCAGGCGGTCGTGGGCCACCGCGCCCAACCGCGGCTGCTGAGTCATCAGGTCGTCCCATCGCATGCGACCTGCCTACGGGGTGGCACCGACAGCGACGACCTCCAGCTCGTGGGTCTGCGCGGGCGCCGTGCTGTCGGACTCCCACGGCCGCACCAGGCGGAACGAGAGCCGGAACGTTCCCGGCTCCAGCGCGCGGAACACGAACGTGCGGGGCAAGGCCTCGCCGACCCGCCCGGAACCGCCGTCGCCGGAGGCGTCCTCGGCCGCCAGCTCGACGCCGGCCGGGACGGCTTCGGCCACCCAGCGGAACCCCGCGCCGGGTTGGTCAGGGAGCGTCACTTCGAAGTCAGCGCCCACGGTGACGTCCATGCCTGACCTTTCCCGATCGATGGTCGACAACCCAGGACCGCGGTTCTACCGTCGGATGATAGGAGCAGCACGTGCTCCGACGCAGCGCTCAGGGGGCCTCGATGCCGACGAAGACACGGTCGACAACAGCGAAGAAGACGACAGCCAGGAAGACGGCGAAGAGGACGGCGACGCGGGCGGCCCGGGACACCGCTTCGGAACGGATCGGCATCGACGTCCCGCGGACCATCGCCGGTGGCCGGACGCGCATCCTCAACTGCATCCCCTCCACCGGCACCGAGAGCGATTTCTTGTTCCGGCACGCCGCGCAGTCGGGCGTGCTGGCGGCCGGCCAGCGCGCGATCCCACCGGCCAAGGACCTGCGTGAGCCATGGTGGGACGTCGGTGACCAGGGCGCGACCGGCGCGTGCGTCGGCTGGGCGAGCACCGAGGGGGTGCTGCGGTGGCATTTCGTCAAGGCCGGCCGCCTGGCGCAGAACGTGCACCTCTCGCCGCGCTTCATCTGGATGGCAGCCAAGGAGACCGACCAGTACACGGCCCTGCCGACGACATTCATCGACTCGGACGGCACCTTCCTCAAGGCGGCCCTGGACGTCGCGCGCAAGTGGGGTGCCGTCGACAACACCGTGCTGCCCTTCGAAGGCGCGCTCTACGCCGGTGAGGTCGCGACGTTCTATGCCATCTCGACGCAGCTGAAGATCGCGTCCTACTTCAATCTCGGCACCGACCTGAAGGCCTGGCGCAGCTGGCTCGCGCAGAAGGGCCCGATCCTCACCCGGCTCGAGGTCGACAAGACCTGGGACGACGCCACGGACACGAACGGCAAGATGGCGACCTACCGGCCGCGGACCGCCCGGGGCGGACACGCCGTCGCCATCGTGGGCTACACCCGCACCGGGTTCATCGTGCGCAACAGCTGGGGGACCGGCTGGGGTGACAAGGGCTTCGGCTATCCGACCGACGCGTACGCCGGGAAGGCCTTCACCGAGGCGTACGGCGTCACCCTCTGACGGCGGGGATAGCCTCACGACGTGGCGGACGCTGGGCACGGCTACCCCGCCCATTGGGAGGCCGACGTCGTCCTGCGGGACGGGGGGACCGCCCACCTACGCCCGATCCTTCCCAGCGACGCTGACCGGCTGCGCAGCTTCCAGGCCCGGTTGTCCGACGAGACGATCTACAACCGGTTCTTCTCGCTCTACCGCGAGCTGTCCGACCGTGACGTCGAGCGGTTCACCGTGGTCGACCACCGTGACCGCGCGGCCCTCATCGCCCTGATCGGCGACGACCTCATCGGCGTCGTCCGCTACGAGCGCGTCGGTCCGGACGAGGCCGAGGTCGCGTTCAACATCGAGGACACCCACCAGGGCCGCGGTCTGGGCAGCGTCTTCCTCGAGCACATCGCGGCCGCCGCCCGCGAGAACGGCATCGGCCGATTCGTGGCCGACGTGCTGCCGTCCAACCGCAAGATGCTGCGCGTCTTCGGAGACGCGGGGTACGTCGTGGCGCAGGGCTTCGACGACGGGGTGGTCCGCCTGTCGTTCGACCTCGAGCCCACCGAGGACTCGCTCGCGGTGACCTATGCCCGCGAGCACCGGGCCGAGGCGCGCTCCGTGCAGCGGCTGCTGGAGCCGGAGTCGGTGGTGGTCGTCGGTGCCGGGCGCACCGCCACGTCGCTCGGGCGGGTGGTCCTGGAGCACCTGCTCGGCGGCGGCTTCACCGGGCGGGTGCACGTCGTGAACCGGGAGGCCGACGAGGAGGTCGGTGTGGCCGGCCTCCCGTCGTACCGGAGCGTGCGCGACCTGCCGGAGCCGGTCGACCTCGCGGTGCTCGCGATCCCCGCGGTCGAGGTCGAGGCGGTCGTCGCGGACTGCGCCGCCCGCGGGGTGCGCGCGCTGGTAGTCGTGTCGGCCGGCTTCGCCGAGTCGGGTCCCGAGGGCGAGGAGCGCCAACGCCGACTCGTCGCACTGGCGAGGGGGAGCGGGATGCGGGTGCTGGGCCCGTCGTCGTTCGGGATCATCAACACCGCCCCGGACCTGTCCCTGAACGCATCCCTCGCGCCGCACCTCCCGCCCGCGGGCCGGCTGGGCTTCTTCTCCCAGTCCGGTGCGCTCGGGGTGGCGCTGCTGGACAACGTGGTACGCCGGGGCCTGGGGCTCTCGACGTTCGCCTCGGCGGGCAACCGGGTCGACGTCAGCGGCAACGACCTGCTCCAGTACTGGGAGGAGGACGAGGCCACCGACGCGGTGCTGCTCTACCTGGAGTCCCTCGGCAACCCCCGCAAGTTCAGCCGGATCGCGCGCCGGCTGGCGCGTCGCAAACCGGTCGTCGTGGTGAAGTCCGGCCGGTTCCGTGGTGAACGTCCCGGCGGTCACCTGGTGCGGCTCACCCGGGCCCCCGCGGCCGCCGTGGACGCCCTGTTCCGGCGTGCCGGTGTGATCCGCGCCGACTCGATCCACCAGATGTTCGACGTCGCGGCGCTGGTCGCGACGCAGCCGCTTCCCGAGGGCCGCCGGGTGGCACTCGTCGGCAACTCCGACGCGCTCGCCGTGCTGGCGGAGGACGCGGCCGAGGAGGCCGGCCTGGAGGTCACCCACCGCCGCGACCTCGGGGCCGACGCCAGCGCCGAGGACTTCCGAGGTGCGCTGGCGGCCGTGTTCGACGACCCCGACGTCGACTCCGTCGTCGCCCTGTTCATCCCTCCGCTCACCACGCCCGACGCCGACGTCGCCCGCGTCCTGGCCGCGGCGTCCGCACCGGCCGCCAAGACGGTGGTGTCGACCTTCCTCGGCATGCCGGGCGTGCCGGAGGCCCTGCGGGCGCCCGGCGGCGGGCGGGGCTCGGTGCCGTCGTACTCGACGCCGGAGGACGCCGTGCGGGCGCTCGCGCTCGTCACCGCGTACGCCGACTGGCGGACCACCCCGGCCGGGCACTCGGTCTCCCCGTCGGGCCTCGACGTGCGCTCGGCCCGGGGCCTGGTCACCGGCGCCATCGACGGGGCGGACGAGGTGACCCTCGACGACGGCGACCTCACCCGGCTGCTCGCCTGCTACGGCATCGACCTCTGGGCGAGCCGGCCCGCCACCACGGCCGACGAGGCCGTCGCGGCCGCCGAGTCGTTCGGCTTCCCCGTCGCACTCAAGGCGACCGCCGCCCACCTGCGCCACCGGCGCGAGCTGGGCGGCGTCCGGCTCGACCTCGAGGACGCGGACCAGGTGCGCGGCGCCTTCACCTCGATGGCGAGCCGGCACGGTGAGCGGGCCGGCGGCTACGTCGTGCAGGCGATGGCCCCGACCGGCGTGGCGACCCGCCTCGCCACGGTGGAGGACCCGCTGTTCGGCCCGGTGGTCTCCTTCGGGCTCGGCGGCGCCGCCACCGACCTGCTCGGCGACCGGTCCTACGGCGTACCGCCGCTCACCGACGACGACCTCGCCGACCTCGTCTCCGGCGTGCGCGCCGCGCCGCTCCTGCTCGGCTACGAGGGCAGCCCTCCGGGGGACATCTCGGCGCTGCACGACCTGCTCGCCCGGCTCGCCCGGCTCGCCGATGACCTGCCCGAGGTCGCCGCCCTCGAGCTCAACCCGGTGGTCGTCGCCCCCACCGGGGTGGCCGTCCTGGCCGCCCGCGCCCGGCTGGCGCGCCCAGCCGTGCGGGCCGACCGCGCCGCGCGTGCGCTGAGCGGGTGAGGCGGACGCCGTCTGTGCACCGCGTCGGGGCCACGCGGGCCACCCTGGTGCAAGGATGGAGCGCATGAGCACCGACACCTCCCTGGCGGGCCTGCGGGCCGAGATCGAGCGGGCGGGCTACTTCCCCTCGCTCGTGGCCGACGCCCTGGACGCGTCGGTCGCCGGCGACGAGATCGAGGCGTTCGTCGTCCACCAGGAGACGACCTTCGACTCCGAGGAGGTACGCCGGCACATCACCGTCCTCGTCCTGACCCCGGGTCGGCTGGTCCTCGGCCACGCCGACGACCACCCCGGGGACGAGGTCACCCCGGCGCCGTTCGTCACCGCCTCGACCGAGGCGGTGCCGCTGTCGTCGGTGCGCTCGGTCGTCATCAACCGCGTCGTGACGGACCCCATGCGCTACCGCGGCGGCTCCCCGCAAGAGGTCACCGTCACGATCGGCTGGGGCGCGGTGAGCCGGATCGACCTCGAGCCGGCCGGCTGCTCCGACCCTGACTGCGACGCCGACCACGGCTACACCGGCACCGCCTCGGCCGACGACATCGCCCTGCGGGTCAGCGAGGCCGCCGAAGGCGCCGACGCCGTCGAGCGGATGCTCGGCTTCGCGGCGGCGCTGTCCCGCGCGACCGGTCGTTGACTCACGGGTTTCCTGCCCCGCCCCGGTACGGCGGCGGGTCGCTCGCCGACGTCCTGCCCGCCGTACTCACCGCGCTCGGTGTTCCCGGCGAGGCGCCCGGGCCCGCTGTCCCGGCGAGTGATCGAGTCGTCGTCCTGCTCATCGACGGGCTGGGCACCCTGCCGCTGCTCGCGCACGCCGACCGGGCACCGTTCCTCTCGGGCCTGCTGGCCGAGGACTCCGCGCACCGCCTCACGACCGTCTTCCCGAGCACGACCCCCATCGCCTTGACCTCGCTCGGCACCGGGCTGACACCGGGGGAGCACGGCGTCACGGGCCTCTACCTGCGGCTGGCCGACGGTGCCCTCGTCAACATGCTGGCGATCCCTGCGCAGATCGACCTGCGGGCCTTCCAGCCGCGGCCGACGGCGTTCGAGCGTGCCGCGGTCTTGGGCATCCAGACGACCCGGGTGGGTCCGGCGGCATTCGACGACGCCGGGCTCACCGAGGCGGCGCTGCGCGGCGGGCGATATGTCGCCGCGGAGTCGGCGTCGGCCCGCGCAACGGCGGTGCACCTGGCCGTACGGCGATCCGCACCGGCGCTCGTCTACTGCTACTACGGCGAGCTCGACTCGATCGGGCACCGGCACGGGCTGGACAGCGACAGGTGGCGTTCCGAGCTGACCCGGGTCGACGAGTGGGTGGCCCAGGTGGCTGCCGGGCTGCCGGCCGGCACGACGCTTCTGGTGACCTCCGACCACGGGATGCTCGACGTCCCACCCGCCCACCGGTGGGACATCGCCAGGACACCCACCCTCGACGCGGGGGTCGAGGCCACCTCCGGGGACCTGCGCGGCGTGCAGGTCCATGTGGCTCCGGGCGCGCTGGAGGACGTCCGGTCGGCCTGGGACGAGGAGCTGGGCGACGCGTTCCTCGTCCTCGACAGGGACGCCGCGGTGGACGCCGGCTGGTACGGGCCGACCGTGCGCGACGACGTCCGTTCGCGGCTGGGCGACCTGCTGGCGCTGGCGGTCCGCGACCACATCGTCGTCGACTCCCGCGTGCTGCCGGCGTTCGTGCTGGCGATGGTGGGGATGCACGGCGGGCTCACACCCGAGGAGCTCGAGGTGCCGTTGCTGGTCCTCCGCGCCTGACCTCCCTGACAGATGCGGGGTAGGCAGGGATCAGGTCGTCCAGTGGCGCGTTGGGGCTGGATCGGCGGCCGAAAAGTCAGCCGCAACGCGCCACTCGACGAGTTAGGGGGCCGACAAGCGGCATTGATCCCTGGATCCGGAGCTGCCGTGCGAACCGTGGCCGGCCGAGAGCCACCTCCTTGTCCTGGCGATCTGACCGACATCACCGCTGACCCGCACCGATCTGGCTCAGCGCCACCTGACGCCTGCCGGGTCTCCGTCCGGATGGCACGATGGCCCCGTGGCCGAGCTCGTCTTCTTCTCCGGGACCATGGACTGCGGCAAGTCGACGCTGGCCCTGCAGATGGACCACAACCACCGTCAGCGCGGCCGGGCCGGGATCATCTTCTCCAAGCTGGACCGGGCCGGTAGGTCCACGTTGTCGAGCCGGCTCGGCCTGTCCACGGACGCCGTCGAGGTCACCGACGAGCTTGACTTCTGGGACGTCGTGGCCGACCAGCGGATCAACGGCGGCCGGGTCGACTACCTCATCTGCGACGAGGCCCAGTTCTACTCGACCGCCCAGGCCGAGCAGCTCGCGCGAGTCGTCGACGAGCTCGGCGTGGACGTGTTCGCCTTCGGCATCACCGCGGACTTCCGGACCCGGCTCTTCCCCGGGTCGCAACGGCTCATCGAGCTGGCCGACCGCGTGCAGGTCCCGCAGGTCGAGGCCCTCTGCTGGTGCGGCCGGCGAGCCACCCACAACGCCCGTACGGTGAACGGCGTGATGGTCGTCGAGGGCGCGCAGGTCGTCGTCGGTGACACCGACGCCGGAGACCTGGTCGGCTACGAGGTCCTCTGCCGCCGCCACCACATGCGGCGGATGACCGCTGCGTCGCAGGCGGCCCTGATCCGGGTCGCGGCGGTCGAGGCGGAGGCGCTGCCCTTCGACCTCGCTGCCTGCGCTCTCCCGCCGCGGCGAGCCGGGCTGACGCGCTCCTAGTCGCGGCGGCGCGGGCCGAACATGATGTCCTCCCACGCCGGGACGCTCGGGCGCCGGCCGCGCGCGGTTGCGGCCGGCACAGCGACCGCGCGAGCCTCGTCGGCCTCGCGGTCGTAGACCTCCTCGGTGACCGGTTCGTCGGTCGTCGTGGACGCGGTCGCCGCGTCCTCGGGGTGCGGCACCGCGGCCAGGCGGCGGATCGCGGCCGGCTGGTCGTCGAGCAGGCGCTCCGAGCCGACGTCGTCGACCAGCCAGCGCGCCTCGTCGTCGCTGGGCGCGAGCACCCGACCCCGGGGGTCGAAGGCCCAGGAGGCGACGCGTTCCCGGCCGCCGCCGAGGTAGGAGACCCGCACGGTCCAGCGCTCCTCGTCGCCGCGCCAGGCGTCCCAGCGCGCGTCCTGCGCGGGGACACCCTGCTCGACCAGCCGGGCCTCGACGAGCTCGATGAGGGCAGGTGCCTTCCCGCCGGTGGCGCGCCGGGCCGGCGCGCGCTGCGCCTGCTCGACCACGTGCGCGCGCTCGGCGAGCACAGGAACGGCGTACCGCTCCACCCGCTCGGTCGCGATGCCGGCGGCAACCGCCACCTCGTCGACACTGTGCCCGGCCCGGACCCGGGTCTGGATCTCGCGCGGCGAAAGCTGACTCTCCAAGGCGATCTCCAGCTGGCCATCCCGTGGGGACCGGGTGCGGTCGGGGGTGCGAAGGGCGTTCGCGAGCCGTTCGTCGACGGGGACGCGGTACTGCCTGTTCTCGGAGTCCTCCAGGACGAGGAAGGCCCGGTCCGGGGTGACCGCCACGATCCGCAGGTCGCTCACGACCGGTGCCGGCGTGGTTCCCGTCACGCCGGCCGCCCCGGTCACAACCCCGGTCACGGGATCGCCCATTGCAGCCTCCTGGTCGAGACGTTCGCGGACCTCTCCGATGCGGGCGAGCCTAGGCCTGGCTCGCGTCCCCACCCGGCAGGCGCGCCCGGCCAGTCGCTGAGAATGTCGACAACTCGCCAGAGCCGTCGAGCATGCGGTACGACGACACGACCACCACCAGGGCGACGGCGGCCGACCCGGCGCCGACCGCGAAGGCCCAGCCGACCCCGGCGCCGTCGACGAGCTGCCCGGCAAGCCAGGTCGACCCGGAGAAGCCGACGACCAATGCCGTGGTCAGCCAGGTCAGCCCCTCGGTGACCGCGCGCGCCGGGACCGTGCGCTCGACCAGTGTGAACCCGGAGATCAGCGACGGGGCGATGCCCAGGCCCGCGACGAAGAGCAGCGGCGCGAGGACCGCCAAGGACGACACGGCCGGCAAGACCACCGCGGTCACGGTCATCACAGCCAGGCCGACGGCGAGGGACCGGCGCGGTGCGAGGTCACCACGGATCGCACCGAACACGAGACCGGAGACCATGCTGCCGCCCGCGTAGCACGCCAGCAGCGCACCCGCGAGCGGCCGGTGGCCGGCATGGTCGGCGAACGCGACCGCGCTGAGCTCGACCGCGCCGAACACGCCGCCGGTGAAGACCATGACCAGCATCAGTGACGGCAGGCCGCGGGTGCGCAGGGCGTTCGGGTGCGCCTCGAGGTGCCGGACGACGGGCGCCTCGGTCGAGGTGTGGCTGAGCAATGCCGCCGTACCGCCGACCACCAGGACCACCGCAGCCACCACTCCCGCACCGGGCGCGACGTCGGTGGCCAGGACGGTCACGACGAGCGGTCCCAGCACGAAGATCAGCTCATCCAGGACCGACTCCAGCGCGTAGGCCGTGTGCAGCCGGGGGTCGTCGCCCAGCACGTAGCCCCAGCGCGCCCGCACGAGGGCGCCGATCGACGGCGCGAGCAGGGCGGCCACGACCACCGTGGCGACCTGGGCCCAGGTCGGGCCGTCGTGGGCGGCCAGCCAGGCGAAGGACAGGAACGCGACCGCGTGCACCGGCACCGTGGGCAGCAGCACCCGGCGCTGCCCGAAGCGGTCGATCAGCCGGGCCACGGCCGGCGCGGCGCAGGCGTTGACGAGCGCGAACGTCGCGGAGAGGGCCCCGGCCCGGCCGTAGCTCCCGGTCTCCGCGACGACGAGCAGGACGATGCCCAGCCCATCCATCGCGATGGGCAGCCGGGCCACGAACGCGGACGCGGACAGCCGTAGCCCGCCGGGGGTAGCAAGCAGATCGCGGTAGGGCCCGAGCACGCCCCGACGGTACGGGAGGGGTCTGGCAGGATCGCCCGGTGAGCACCACGACGTCGCCGTACCCCTACGACGCGTTGCTCCTGGTGTCGTTCGGCGGCCCCGAGGCGCCCGAGGACGTGGTGCCGTTCCTCGAGAACGTGACGCGTGGCCGCGGCATCCCGCGCGACCGGTTGCTGGCGGTCGCCGAGCACTACCAGCGGTTCGGCGGGGTCAGCCCGATCAACGGGCAGAACCGCGCCCTGGTGTCGGCGATCGAGACCGACTTCGCCACCCACGGCATCGACCTGCCCGTCTACTGGGGCAACCGCAACTGGGCTCCCTACCTCACCGACGAGCTGGCCCGTATCGCCGCGGACGGTCACCGCCGGGTCCTCGCACTGCTCACGTCGGCCTACTCGTCGTACTCCGGCTGTCGGCAGTACCGCGAGGACCTCGCCGTCTCAGTCGCGCCGCTCGGGGAGCGAGCCCCCGCCGTCGACCGGATCCGGCACTACTTCAACCACCCCGGATTCGTCGGGGCGATGGTCGCCAGCACGGCGACCGCGGTCGGCGCTCTGCCGGCCGAGGTCCGCGACGCCGCCCGTCTCGTCTTCGTCACACACTCCATCCCGACGTCGATGGACGAGACCAGCGGACCGGACGGCGGTGCGTACACCGCGCAGCACCGCGACGTGGCGGAGGTCGTGGCCGCCGGCGTCGCCGTCGCCACCGGTGTCCGGCACGACCTCGACCTCGTCTTCTGCAGCCGCAGCGGGCCGCCCACGCAGTCGTGGCTCGAGCCCGACGTCAACGACCACCTCGAGAAGCTGGCCGCCGGCGGGGTGCCGGCCGCCGTCCTCGTCCCCGTCGGGTTCGTCTCCGACCACATGGAGGTCCGCTTCGACCTCGACACCGAGGCTCTCGAGACCGCCCACCGGGTCGGCCTCCCCGTGACCCGCGCCGCCACGGTCGGCACCGACCCGGCGTTCGTCGGCGCCATCCGCGAGCTCGTGCTGGAGCGGGCGGCCGTGGCCCGCGGTGAGCAGCCCTTCTGTGCCGCGCTCGGGACCCTCGGGCCGAGCCACGAAATCTGCCCGGTGGGCTGCTGCCCGAACGCACGTGATCCGCAGCGCCCGGCACTGTGCGGGGCGTGAGGCCGTGACGGGCGCCGCGGCACGCGACCCGGAGCTGGCGCACCGCCTGCTGGCCCTCGCCGTGGACGTCGGGCACGAGGCGGGCCGGCTGATCGTCGAGGACCGGCCGCGCGACATGGGCGTCGCCGACACCAAGACCACCGCGACCGACATCGTCACGGTGATGGACCGGCGCTCGGAGCAGCTCATCGTCGAGCGGATCGCCGCGGCCCGACCCGATGACGGCTTCCTCGGCGAGGAGGGCTCGGCACGCGACGGCCGCTCCGGTGTCAGCTGGGTGGTCGACCCGATCGACGGCACCGTCAACTACCTGTACCAGATCCCGGCGTACGCCGTCAGCATCGCCGCCGCGGTCGACGGCGAGGTCGTCGCGGGCGTCGTCGTGAACCCTGTGCTGGGCGAGACCTGGACCGCACTGCGCGGCGAGGGCGCCTGGCTGGACGGCCGCCGGCTCGAAGCCGGTGCGCCGCCGCCGCTGGAGCTGGCCCTGGTCGCGACCGGCTTCGGGTACGACGCGCGGCGCCGGACGCGGCAGGCCGAGATCCTTCAGACGGTACTGCCCAAGGTGCGCGACGTACGGCGGTTCGGCGCGGCGTCGCTGGACCTGTGCGCGGTCGCCGCCGGGCGCGTCGACGCGTTCTACGAGCAGGGGCTCAAGGCCTGGGACCTGGCCGCCGGCGGGCTGGTCGCAGCCGAGGCCGGGGCGACCGTCACCGGGTTGCACGGCCGCCCGGCCGGGGAGGCCTTCGTGGTGGCGGCCCGGCCGCCCCTCGCCGGGCTCCTGCTGGCCCTGCTCGAGGGACTGGACGCCGACAGCGACCCCCTGGCCTGAACCCGGGCTACGCGACGCAGTGCTCCTGGGCGATCCGCTGGAGGGACTCGATCTCGCCGAGCCTGATCTGGGCGAGGTAGTCGTCGCCCTCGGCCTGGGCCTCGGCAAGGGACTGGCTGGCGGACTCCAGGCGGATCTGGATCTCCTGCTGGAACTCGCTCATGCGTCGACCACCCTCTTCTCGCCTGCGTGCATGGACGCCGCGTGATCCCTACCCGACCCAACAGCGGAGCCAAACCCGGTCATCCTGATGGGCCGGACCGGTTTCCGCCGGACCAGCGGGGCGACCGGAGGATGTCGGACAGGTGACGGTTCGGTGCCGGCCAGGTCGACTGGCGGACGAGTCGCCGCACGGGCGGCCACGATCCGCTAGTCTCCGCGCTCTCGCGGGCGATCCTGGCGGCGCCCCGGCGGCGCAGCGGGGTCGCGGCCGGGCACAAACCGGCGGGGCCGAGCGTTACATGCCCCGCACGAGACCGACGAACAAGCATCTGGGGTGACTTCAGCACCATGGCGACCGACTACGACTCGCCCCGCAAGACCGACGACGAGATGTCCGAGGACAGTCTCGAGGAACTCAAGGCACGGCGGCAGGACAAGTCCGCCAGCACGGTGGACGTGGACGAGGCCGACCTGGCGGAGTCTCTCGAGCTGCCCGGCGCAGACCTGTCCAACGAGGAGCTGTCGGTGCGGGTCCTCCCGCGCCAGGCAGACGAGTTCACGTGTTCCCGCTGCTTCCTCGTGCATCACCGCAGTCAGCTGGCCAAGGAGGTCAAGGGAC
The DNA here is from genome assembly GCA_036499185.1 of Actinomycetes bacterium. Lineage (GTDB taxonomy): Bacteria > Actinomycetota > Actinomycetes > JACCUZ01 > JACCUZ01 > DATBDW01. The sequence continues at coordinate 15,573 of DASYEF010000062.1, forward strand.
AGCTGATCTGCAAGGAGTGCGCGGCCTAACGGGACAGCGGCTGGGCAGGCTCGCGGCATGAGCGAGCACCCTCTGCCCCCCAACGACGACGGAGGCGTCGGCGACCTCGTGGCCCGGGTGACCGGGCGGACCGGGGACGACGACGCCTCCCGTCGAGAGCGGGCCAAGGACCTGGGCCGGCTGTCCGCCGCGCTGGTCGGGTCGGCCCGCAAGGCCGGGCGGGCGTCCGTGCTGGGCGGCAGCTGGCTGGTCGACCTGATGCTCGACATCGCGCCCCGGATCCCGGTCCGGGACGCAGCGACGTTGCGGGCCCAGCACCCCGGCCTCTCGGACGACGACCTGGCGCAGACCCTGATCTCCGGGGCCGCGAAGGTCACGGCCACCGTCGGCGCGGCCGGCGGGGCCATCGCCGCCGTCGAGTGGACCGCGCCGCCCGCCCTGCTGACCGCACCGGTCCAGGTCGCGGCCGAGACGCTGGTCGTCTGCGCGATCGAGGTCAAGCTGATCGCCGAGCTGCACGAGGTCTACGGCCTCCCCATGACGGGTTCCCTCGGACGGCGAGGGCAGGCCTACCTCGTCGCATGGACGCAGCGCCGCGGCCTCGACCCGTTCACGCCGTCCGCGCTCACCTTCTCGCTCGGCTCCTCGGCCAAGCGCGCCCTGCGCAACCGGCTGATCCGCCGGTTCGGTCGCAACCTGACCACCCTCGGCCCGCTGCTGAGCGGCGCGGTCGCCGGGAGCCTCGTCAACCATCGCGAGACCCGGCGGCTCGGTGAGAAGGTGCGCGACGACCTTCGGCGGCACCGCGCGGACCGGCTGATCCCTGGCCACACCGTCAGCGGTCACCCGGTTCGCGGTCACCCGGTCGACTGAGGGCGGACACCCCTGGCCGCCTCGACGGCCGCCGCGAGCGCGGCCGGCCTGCGGGTCGCCACGAACCAGTAGGGCGTGCGATCCGCCGGGTCGCGGACCTCGGCGCGGACGCCGGCCGGGACCCAGCCCCGGATCAGGTGGAATCCCGCGGGGTCGGACTCGGGGCCGCGGACCGCCCTCGCCCCGGCGGCGTCCAGGACCTGGACCGGACCCAGCAGGTGGACCGGGATCCGCGCGGAACCGGCCACCAGGTCGCCATCCACGACGCGCACCGGTGCGGCGGCGCGGACGAGCACCCAGGACAGCCCGACCCCCGGCACGAGCAGGGCGACCAGGCCGAGAACCGGGCCGAGTGCGACGAACACCGACAGACCGAGCAGGAACGACCCGATCCAGATCGCCGCCCACAGCGCAGGTGGCGCCGTCAGCCGCTCGTCGTAGCTCGCCCGGTCGCTCACCCGCCCAGGGTGTCATCCCGGGCCGGGCGCTAGCGTCGGGCTCATGCCGATTCCCACCGGGGAACGACCCTTCGACCACCTCGCCGCCGACCTGGTGGCCGACCAGTGCGAGGCCAACCCGCTGCTCGGGACGGCCCTGGGCCTGACGGACTACGACGAGCTGTTGCCGGACCTCTCCGTCGACGGCATCGCGGACCGCGAACGAGCCGAGGACGCCTGGGCGCACCGGCTTCGTGACCTCCCCGACGGCGACCTGACCGCCGACGAGCGGATCGACCGCGACCTGGTCCTGATGTCGCTGCGGGGTCGCGAGCTGATGCGCGACTGGGCCGACTGGCGGCGCAGCCCCGACGACTACGCCGGCACGGCGCTCAGCTCGGTGTTCCTCCTGCTCACCCACCGGGTGCGCTCCGGGACCGAGTTGGCCACCGCAGTCGCGGCCCGGCTGCGCGCGACGCCGGCCCTGCTCGACCAGGGCGTCGCGAACCTCGACCCGGCGCTGGCGCACCCGGCACTGCTGCGCCGGTCGCTCGGCCAGATCTCGGCCGGGGCCGGCTATGCCCGGTCGGTCGCGGACGAGTTCGACGACCCCGCCGACGCCGCGCTGGTCCGCGACGCCGGGGAGGTCGCGGCCACGGCGTACCTCGCGTTCGGCGAGCACGTCACTGCCCTCGTCGAGCAAGCGATGGGGGACTGGGCCATCGGCGAGGAGCGTTACAGCGCGCTGCTCACCGAGGCCGAGGGACTCGGGTACGGGGCTCGCGAGCTGCGCGCGAAGGGCCAGGCAGCATTCGACGACCTGGCCGCGGACATGACGGCGCGCGCCCAGGAGCTGCGCGGTACCGACGACTACATCGCGGTCGTGAAGAGCTTCAACGAGGACCATCCCGCCACCGCCGAGGCGATGCTGGCTCTCTACCGCGAGGCCACCGACGCTGCCCGGGCCTTCTGCGTGGAGCACGACCTGGTCACCATGCCCGACGGCGAGCGGTGCGAGGTCGCCCCGTCCGCGCCGTTCAGCCGCGCGATGCTCGCGGTCGCGCACTACTTCGCCCCGCCGCCGTTCGCGCCGCCGCGGGCCCGGTCCGGTGTCGGCTACTTCTTCGTTCCCTACCCGCCCGACGGCGCCACGCCCGAGCAGGTGACGGCCCGGCTGGCAACCAACAACGTGCACGGTGCCTGGTCGATCGCGGTGCACGAGGCCTACCCCGGTCATCACTGGCACCTGGCCTGGCTGTCGTGGAACGCCTCCCAGGGGCGCGCCCGGCCCCTCCGGTTCGTGCTCGGCTCGGCGTACTTCGTTGAGGGGTGGGGCCTCTACACCGAGGACCTGCTGCGCGAGCGGGGGTTCTTCCAGACGTTGGAGCAGGAGCTCGCCCAGCGCGACTTCCGGCTTTTCCGGGCTGCGCGGATCATCGTGGACACCTCGCTGCACCTGGGCGAGATGACGATCGAGGAGGCCACCGACTTCATGGCAACCCGCACGTCGCTGTCCCGCGAGACCGCGGCGGCCGAGGTGCTGCGCTACTGCGCCTGGCCGACCCAGGCGTCGTCGTACCTCACCGGAGCCCTGGAGATCGCCCGGATGCGGAAGCGCTGGGAGGCCGAGGAGCGGGGGACCCTCAAGGAGTTCCACGACCAGGCCGGCGGCTCGGGCAGGCTGCCGATCGGCCTCGTCGAGCGGACGTTGTTCGCCTGACGGGTAGGGTCGTCCGCCGTGACGGACGACGGTGGCGGAGTGCACGGAGCGGACGACGGCATGCCCGTCGACGTCCTGGTCCGCAGGCTCGACCCGGACCTGCCGCTACCCGCCTACGCACACCCCGGCGACGCCGGTGCCGACCTGGTCGCGGCGCGCGACGTCGAGCTCGGACCGGGGGAGCGCGCCATGGTCCCGACCGGGCTGGCCATCGCCCTTCCCGCCGGGTACGCCGCGTTCGTGCACCCCCGCTCGGGGCTCGCGCACCGGTTCGGTGTGGGGATCGTCAACGCCCCCGGCACGGTCGACGCCGGCTACCGCGGGGAGATCCAGGTCCTGCTCGTCAACCACGACCCCGTCGACTCCGTGCAGCTCCGACGGGGCGACCGGATCGCGCAGCTGGTGGTGCAGCGGGTCGAGCACGCCCGGTTCCACGAGGTGCAGCGACTTCCGGGCTCCGCGCGGGGCGAGGGCGGGCACGGGTCCACCGGCGGGTTCACCGCACCGACGAGCAACCAGGCAACGCAGACAGGGGTGTGACCGTGTTCCGCAAGCGGCGCGGCAAGGACGACGGCTCACCGGAGTCCGCCGAGATCGACGATGCGACCGATGGCATCGAGGGGACCGAAGAGACCGACGACGCCCTCGTCGGCGACGGCGCACCCGGCACCGACAGTGGCTCGGGGCCCTACGACCTCGCCGACGTCGACGACCCCGGCGCCGGCGGGTCGCGGGTGGACCTCGGCGGCATCTGGCTGCCCGGCCGCCCCGGCCTCGAGGTGCGCGTCGAGGCGGACCAGACGACCGGCGAGGTCGTGGCGGTCACCGCAGTCCTCGGCGACGGTGCGCTGCAGCTGCAGCCGTTCGCCGCGCCGCGCAGCGAGGGCATCTGGGACGAGGTCCGCACCGAGATCAGGGCGGGCATCACCGCGCAGGGCGGGACGGTCGACGAGGTGACCGGGCCGCTGGGACCGGAGCTGCGCACGCGGGTCCCGGCCCGCTCCGCCGACGGCTCGCAGACCGTCCAGCCGGCCCGGTTCGTCGGCGTCGACGGGCCGCGCTGGTTCCTGCGTGGGGTGATCACCGGCGGCCCGGCGCTGGACCCGGGCACCGATGCCGAGCTGGTGGCTCTGTTCCGCGACGTCGTGGTGGTCCGCGGCAACGACCCGATGGCGCCCCGCGACCTGATCCCGCTGCGGCTGCCGTCGGTGCCCGACGACGAAGCCACCGCCGAGGGCGCCGGCGAGGGACACGGCGAGCCGTTGTCGCCGTTCGAGCGCGGACCGGAGATCACCGAGATCCGCTGACGCCGGCCTGTTCGCAACGGGTCTGCAAGGGTTGGCGCGCGTTCTAGACTGGCGGCATGGGTACCCACCCCGGCGTCCTCAAGCGCACGGTCAACCGGCTGGCCACCTCGGCGAAAGAGCACGAGGCGGCGGAGCTGCAGAAGGGTTGCGTCGAGCTCGGCGCGGTGGCGGTCAAGGACCTGCCCGACCGTGAGCGGGTGCGGGTCGCCGGCACGCTGCGCACGGTGACCCTGCGCCCCCGCGCCGGGGTGCCGGCTCTGGTGGCCGACCTCTACGACGGCAGCGGCTCGATCAGCCTGGTGTGGCTGGGCCGCCGGCAGATTCCCGGCATCGAGCCGGGCCGGGCCCTGGTCGCCTCCGGTCGGGTCACCCGGGACAACGACCAGCCGGTCATCTTCAACCCGCGCTACGAGCTCCGGCCGGCCGGCTCCGAGTGACCACCACCCCGTCCGCCGGGGCGAGCATCGACGCCGCGACGGTCGAGGAGTTCGTCCGGCACCGTCTCTCCATCGCGCTCGGTGGCCGACGCGGGATGGCCGAGGGCGCCCTGCCCACGCTCGGGTTCACGGTGACGTTCGTGTCGACCCACGACCTGCGGCTCTCGCTGTACGTCGGGGTCGGCCTCGCCGTCGCCCTCCTCGTCGTGCGGATGGTTCAGCGCAGCTCGGTGCAGTTCGTGCTCAACAGCCTCGTCGGCATCGGGATCGCGGCGGTGTTCGCCTCGCGGACGGGGCACGCAAAGGACGTCTTCCTGCCCGGCATCCTCTACAACGCGGCGTACGCCGTCGCGATGATCGTGTCGGTGCTGGTGCGCTGGCCGCTGGTCGGGCTGATGATCGCCTCGGTGACCGGCGACCTCACGGCCTGGCGTCGGGAGCGGGCCATCGTCAGGCTGTGCTCCCGCCTGACGGTGGTGCTCGCGCTGCCCTGTGTCGTCCGTGTCGTGGTCCAGTACCCGCTCTATGTCGCGGACCGGGTGGGCTGGCTCGGCGTCACCAAGATCGCCCTCGGCTGGCCCCTGCAGCTCGCGGCGCTGGCCGCGATGGCCTGGCTGCTCAGCCGGGACAGCACGCCGATGCCGGCCGGCAGCACCGCGTTCGTCCCCGAGGAGACGGTTCCCGAGGAGACTCCGGCCGACCTCTAGCGGGCGTGCGGGGCCAGCAGCTGCTCGAGCTGCGGGCCCATGTCCGGGGTGGCTACGAAGAGCAGCTCGTCCCCCGCCTCCAGCGGGTCGTCCGGCGACGGCGCGATGGGCCGGCCCTCCCGGATGATCGCGACCAGGGCGGTGTCGACGGGCCAGTCGACGTCGCCGACCCGGGAGGCCACGACGGGAGAGTCGGCGGGCAGCGTCAGCTCGAGCATGTCGGTGTTGGACTGCTGGAAGGTGAAGATCCGCACCAGGTCACCGACGCTGACGGCCTCCTCGACCAGTGCGGTCATCAGCCGCGGCATCGAGACGGCCACGTCCACGCCCCAGGCCTCGTCGAACATCCACTCGTTCTTGGGGTTGCTGACCCGGGCGACCGTGCGCGGCACGCCGTACTCCGTCTTGGCGAGCAGCGAGACGACGAGGTTGACCTTGTCGTCCCCGGTCGCGGCGACCACGACCTGGCACTCGTGCAGTCCGGCCTCCTCCAGAGACGTGACCTCGCACGCGTCGGCGAGCAGCCACTGGGCCCCGGGAACCGACGTGCGCTTGATGGCCTTCGGGTCCTTGTCGATGAGCAGGACCTCGTGGCCGTTCTCGAGCAGCTCGCGCGCGACCGACCGGCCCACACTGCCGGCTCCCGCGATGGCGACGCGCATCAGTGATCCCCGCTCGGCCGGACGCGCAGCTTCTCCTCGGCGGCGTCCGAGTCGGCCTCGCGCATGATCACGTGGACCAGGTCGCCGTCCTGCAGCACGGTGTCCTCTCCCGGGATGACGCCCTCGCCGAACCGGGTGAGGAAGGCGACCCTGGCGCCGGACGCTTCTTCGAGGGTGGCGATCCGCTCGCCGATCCACGCCGTGTCCACGACGGCCTCGGACAGGCGCATGCTCCCGCTCGGGTCGCGCCACTCCGGCTCGCTGCCGTGAGGGAGCAGGCGGCGCAGCATCTGGTCGGCCGTCCACCTGACGGTGGCCACCGTGGGGATGCCCAGGCGCTGGTAGACCTCGGCGCGGCCTGGGTCGTAGATCCGGGCCACGACGTTGTCCACGCCGAAGGTCTCCCGGGCGACCCGCGCCGCCACGATGTTGGAGTTGTCCCCGCTGCTGACCGCGGCGAAGGCGTGCGCCTCCTCGATGCCCGCCTCGCGCAGCGTGTCCCGGTCGAACCCGATCCCGGTGACCCGCCGCCCCTGGAACGCCGTCCCGAGCCGACGGAACGCCGACTCGTCGGCGTCGATGACCGCGACTGCGTGGCCCTGCGCCTCGAGGATCAGCGCGAGGGTCGAGCCGACCCGGCCGCAGCCCATGATCACGAAGTGCACGAGCGGTCCTCTCGTGTCTGGCCCGACGGTCGGGGAGACGCTAGCGCAGTCGATCGGCCTGCCGGGCCGACCTGCCCCTACGATCGGGCGACGTGCCCCACACCACGGACGCGCTGAAGCGGGTCCTGCTCGGTCGCGCGATGCGCAGCGACCGCCTCTCCGAGACCTTGCTGCCCAAGCGGATCGCGCTGCCCGTCTTCGCCAGTGACGCCTTGTCGTCGGTCGCGTACGCCCCGGACGAGGTGTTCCTGACTCTCGGCATCGCCGGGTTCTCGGCCTACTCCTACTCGTGGAAGGTCGGCATCGCGGTCGCCGTGGTGATGCTCGTCGTCGTCGCGTCCTACCGCCAGAACGTCCACGCCTACCCCAGCGGCGGCGGGGACTACGAGGTGGCCACCGTGAACCTCGGGCCGGCCCCCGGCCTCACGGTGGCCAGCGCCCTGCTGGTCGACTACGTGCTGACCGTCGCCGTCTCGATCTCCTCCGCCGCGCAGTACGCCGCGTCCACCGTCGACGCGTTCCAGGGCCACGAGGTCACCATCGCCGTCGTCGCCGTGGTGCTGCTCATGTCGGCGAACCTGCGAGGAGTCCGCGAGTCGGGGACCGCGTTCGCCGTACCGACCTACGCCTTCATGGTCTCCATCCTCGGGATGGCGGCGTTCGCCTTCCTCAAGCTCGCGTCCGGTGATCTCGGCCAGGTGGAGAGCGCCCACTTCACGCTGGTCGCCGAGGACCCGTATGCGTCCGGGATCGCCGGGATCGCCGGCGCGTTCCTGCTGCTGCGTGCGTTCTCCTCCGGCTGCGCCGCGCTCACCGGTGTCGAGGCGATCAGCAACGGCGTACCGGCCTTCCGCAAGCCCAAGTCCAAGAACGCAGCCACGACCTTGCTGCTGCTCGGCGTGATCGCGGTGTCGATGATGCTGAGCATCATCGTGCTGGCGAAGAAGATGGGCATTCGGTACGCCGAGAACCCGGCCGAGCAGCTGGAGCTGGACGGGCACAAGGGCGTCTCGGCGCACGGTGGCGTCACCTTCGGGAACTACCACTACGACCAGGACCCCGTGATCGGCCAGATCGCCAAGGCCGTCTTCCACAACGCGGCGTTCTTCGCCGGGATCGTCACGACCGTGACCGGGCTGATCCTCGTGCTGGCGGCGAACACCGCGTTCAACGGCTTCCCGGTCCTGGCTTCGATCTTGGCGCAGGACCGCTACCTGCCCCGCCAGCTGCACACGAGGGGCGACCGCCTGGCGTACAGCAACGGCATCATCATCCTGGCCCTGTTCGCCATCGTCCTGATCGTGTCGTTCCAGGCCGAGGTCACGCGCCTGATCCAGCTCTACATCATCGGCGTCTTCGTCTCCTTCACCCTCAGTCAGACCGGCATGGTGCGGCACTGGACGAGGCTGTTGCGGACCGAGAAGGACCCCGCGGCCAGGCACCGAATGGTGCGCAGCCGGATC
>DASYEF010000063.1:0-7983 GCA_036499185.1 Actinomycetes bacterium
GACGACGCGAACGTGGACCAAGCCGCCCAGCCCACCAGCGCCGCCGCGACCAGGACAGCCAGGGCCAGCAGCCGCGGGTCGCGGGCGCGCCGCGCCGCGCCGTAGCGGCCCGCGGGCGGGCCGGTCGGCGGGCTCTCGGGCGGTCGTGCGGTCATCGGGGTCACCTGGGGGCAGAGGTCGTCGTCGGCGTACTGGATGATTCTCCCGTGACCGACAGCCTGCGGATGATGGCGGTGCACGCCCACCCCGACGACGAGTCGAGCAAGGGGGCGGCGACGATGGCCCGCTACGTGCGGGAGGGCGTCGACGTGCACGTTGTCACGTGCACCGGTGGGGAGCGCGGATCCATCCTCAACCCCCGGCTGGAGCACGACCCCGACGTGCTGGCAAACCTCGCGGCCGTGCGCCGCGCGGAGATGGACGCGGCGCGCGAGATCCTCGGTGTACGACAGGACTGGCTGGGCTGGATCGACTCGGGGCTGCCGGAGGGCGATCCGCTGCCGCCGCTGCCCGAGGGCTGCTTCGGGCTGATGGACGTCGCGGTAGCGGCCGAGCCGCTGGTCCGCCTGGTGCGCTCCTTCCGGCCGCAGGTCATGACGACGAACGACGAGAACGGCGGTTACCCGCACCCTGACCACATCATGTGCCACAAGATCGGGATGCACGCGTTCGAGGCTGCGGCCGACCCGGCTCAGTATCCCGACGCGGGGGAGCCGTGGGAGGTGCAGAAGATCTACTACAACCAGACCTTCACCAAGGCGCGTACCACCGCCCTGCACGAGGCGATGCTTGCCCACGGACTCGAGTCGCCGTACGGCGACTGGCTCAAGAACTGGGAGGACCGCGAGGAGCGCGTCGTCACCACCCACGTACCGTGCGGCGACTACTTCGAGATCCGGGACAAGGCACTGCTGGCGCACGCCACCCAGGTCGACCCGGACGGGGCGTGGTTCCGCTGCCCGCTCGACGTCCAGCGCGAGGTCTGGCCGACGGAGGACTTCGAGCTGGGCAGGTCGCGCATCCCGACGACGCCGACCGAGGACGACCTGTTCGCCGGCATCCGCGGCACCGAGCCGGCCCGATGACCGGCGCGCTGCACGCCGTCGTCACCGACCAGGACGTCAGTCCAGGTGTGCTGGGGTTCGTGGTTGTCGCCGCGATCGGGGTCGCGACCTACTTCCTGATCCGCTCGATGCGCCGCCAGCTCAAGAAGATCGACATTCCCGAGGGCGGTACGCCGACCCGCCGCACCGACGCTGAGAGTGACCCGCCGGAGGCGACGAGCGATGACCTCGGCGGCTGAGCCGCGGCGCTGACGCGGCGGTCAGTGCTGGGCGGTGCTGGTGCGCTCGGGGAGGTGGTGCGCTGCGGCGACGGCCGCCGGATCCTGCGTCCAGTCCGCCTCGCCCGGCCGCTCGATGCCGGAGAGGAAGGTCGGGATCCGCTCGGCCGGCATCGGCACCGCGAGGTGGAACCCCTGCCCGACGCTGTACCCGAGGGACAGCAGCGAGCTCCACTGCTCGGGCCGCTCGATCCCCTCGGCGACGATCGCGGAGAGGCCGAGGGTGCTGGCGAGGTCCCGGATGGTCCGCACCAGGCCGGACTCGCTGTCGCTGCCCGGCAGCGTCTCGACGAACTCCTGGGCCAGCTTGAGGCCGTTCACCGGGAGCATCTGCAGGTAGGACAGCGACGAGTAGCCGGTGCCGAAGTCGTCGATGTAGAGGTGTACACCGAGGTCGGCCAGCGCGTGCAGTCGCTCCAGGATGACTCCGTCGCCCGGGAGCAGCACGCTCTCGGTGATCTCCAGGACGACCGTGGACGGCTTGATGCCGGTTGCCTTGATGGCCAGCCGGACATCCTCGACGATTCCCGCGTCCTGCAGCTGGCGACCGCTCACGTTGACCGCGATGTGCAGGTCGTGGTGCAGGTCGTGGTCCCGCTGCCAGCGCACGGTCTCGCGCAGAGCCGTCTGCAGCACCATCCGGCCGAGCGGCACGATCAGCCCGGTCTCCTCGGCGAGCGCGATGAACTGGCCGGGCTGCAGCATGCCGAGGTGCGGGTGGTTCCAGCGGACCAGCGCCTCGAGGCCGATGATCTTCGACGAGTTGAGGTCGACCAGGGGCTGGTAGTGGACGACGAGCTCGTGGCGCTCGATGGCGTGCCGCAGGTCGCTGGTGAGGGACAGCCGCGCGAGGGCTGTCTCGTGCATGGTGGGCGCGAACACGGAGAACCTGTTCTTGCCCTCCTTCTTGGCGTCGTAGAGCGCGAGGTCCGCGTTGCGCATCAGGTCCTCGGGTGAGGCCGACCCGGCGGTCCCCATGGCGATCCCGATGCTGGCTCCGGTCGTGACCTCGTTCCCGGCGATGTCGAAGGGCCGGGCCAGGGCTTCGAGCAGGCGCCGGGCGATGTCCGTGCAGTGGTCGTCGTCCTCGACATCCTCGAGCAGGATCGCGAACTCGTCGCCGCCGAGCCGGGCCGCGGTGTCGCCGTCGCGCAGGCAGGTCCGCAGCCGGGTCGTCATCTCGCGCAGCAGCGCGTCACCTGCGGCGTGGCCGAGACTGTCGTTGACCGTCTTGAAGTCGTCGAGGTCGATGAAGAGCACGCCGTAGCTGCGCGCCCCACGGGCCCGCGCCATGGCGTGGCCGAGCCGGTCGCGGAACAGGGCCCGGTTCGCGAGGCCGGTCAGCGAGTCGTGGAAGGCCTGGTGGGTGAGCTGCTCCTCCAGGGCGTGCCGGTCGGTGATGTCGTGGCAGGTGACGACGAAGCCCATCAGGTCCTCGTCGATGACCTCCGTCACGACCGCGTCGACGTGCGGCGCGTGGCCGTTCTCGCTGATGAGGCGGATCTCGCCGCGGGCAGGGCGGCCACCCTGGGCGAGGCTGACGAGGTCGCGGGCCGCGTCGCGGTCGACCTCGGCGACGACCTCGAGCCAGTTCATGCCGAGCAGCTCGGGCGCGGGCAGTCCGACGATGGGCTCCACGGCGGGCGTCACGTGCACGATCGTCAGGTCGTGGTCGAGGATGCAGATCACGTCGGAGGCGTACTGCAGCATGAGTCGCAGCCGCCGCTCGCTGCGCCGCTCGACCATGATCTCGCCGACGTCGAGCCGCTCGAGGGCGAGGTGCATGGTCGACGCCAGTGCCCGCAGGGCGGCCAGGGTGCGGCCTGAGGGAGCTCGGTCGACGGCGATCACGGCGCCCTCGCGCGCCAGACCCCGAGCGGGAAGGGCGACGAGGACCAGGGCTGAAGTCGTGGGCACACCGAGCGAGGCGTGCAGCAGGGTCGGGCCGGTCAAGACGCCGATGCCGTCATCGTGGGTCGGGAACAGCGCCAGCTCGGCGGAATCGAGGAACGTCGCGATGTCGGCGTCCTCGGTCGCCTGCGCGATCGTGCCGCCCGGGTCGCCGTCCACCCGCCATGAGCGGCTGCCCGGCTGATCCAGGAGGTCGGCGGCGGCGACCAGTGCCGCGTCCCGTACGCCGCCGCGATCGGCCGCGCCGACGAGCGCGCCGGTCGCCTCGCGCAGCACGTGCTCCCGCCGCAGTGTCCGCCGAAGCCGGGCCAGCAGGCTGACGATCCGCAGCACGGCGAGCGTGAAGAGGAGAGCGGAGCCGCAGAGCACCACCACCGTCTTGGTCCCCCCGTCCACCACCGGGTGGGTGACGATCATCACCGGGGAGACGAGGCACGCGAGGCCGAGCAGGACGACGAACCGCCAGGTCGTAGCCAGGCGGGAGGTCAGGCTCACCGGCTGGGGGTGCGCGAAGGAGCGGTCCGAGACCGCGAGCCCGATCACGGCCAGCGCGACGAACCAGCCGGCAGCCAGCCCCGGCGTGTCGGTGATGTCGGCGGCCACGCCGCACGCGACACCACCTAGGAGCCCGGCGATGAGGTAGCGGGCGGCGGTGTCGGAAGACCCCGCGACGGCGAAGCCGAGCCGGGTCGCCACGGCCAGGACCAGGAGGTGGCCGAGCGGGTAGGCACCGGAGGTGAGCGTCGCGAGCGGCCCGGAGTCCATGTCGTGGATCAATGGGTCGATGAGCACGAGCCACCCGGCCTGGGCCGCGGCGACCGTCACGACCAGCGCGTCGAGCAGGCTGTCGCGGTCGTGGCGGATCCGGTCGCGCTGGAACGCGGTCACGGCGGCGGCCAGCACGGCGAACGCGAGCAGTCGGGGCGGATCGGCGTACGACGGGGACGTGGGCCCGACGAGGGCGATGGCCTGGCCGAAGGTCAGCAGGGCGGTGCCGGCGGCCAGCAACCAGCCGGGCAGCCGGTCCTCGGGGGCATCGCGGTGGGTCCGGACCAGCACGGCGCCGGCTACGACGAGCCCGACCAACGTCCAGGCTGCGGCGTGCAGGGCGTCGGAGGAGACCAGCTGGTAGGCGACCGCGAGGAGCAGCATGCCGACGAGCAGCCCGCCGCGCCGCAGGGTGAACCCCCGGCCTGTCATCCGCGCCCTCCCTCGCCAGCAGCGACGCTCCACCGCATCCCTCCTCTATCGGCCGCGTGCGCCGCGACTTGATGGCTCGGGAGGGTTCCCTGTGGCCCGTTCGGCAGGCGGGTCGCTGCCCGGCACCACGGGCCCGGCCGGGTGTGACGGGGCCAGGTGGGTGGTCGGCCTCGTGACCCACCTGCAGCCGTCGCTGGCTGGCCCGCGATGCTGGGCCGGATGAACCGGCTGGCGGACGCGACGAGCCCGTACCTGCTCCAGCACGCCGCGAACCCGGTGGACTGGCAGCAGTGGGGCGAGGAGGCCTTCGCGGAGGCCCGCGAGCGCGACGTTCCGGTGCTGGTGTCGATCGGCTATGCCGCGTGCCACTGGTGCCACGTGATGGCGCACGAGTCCTTCGAGGATGCCGACGTATCGGCGTACCTCAACGAGCACTTCGTCGCGGTCAAGGTGGACCGGGAGGAGCGGCCGGACGTCGACGCCGTCTATCTCGAGGTGGCGACGGCGCTGACGGGGCACGCGGGGTGGCCGCTCACGGTGTTCGCTACTCCGGAGGGCCGGCCGTTCTACTGCGGGACGTACTTCCCTCCCGAGCCGCGTCACGGGCTGCCGTCGTTCCGCCAGCTGCTCGAGTCGGTGGCGACGACGTGGTCGGAGCGGCGCGACGAGGTGCTCGCTGCCGGCCAGCGCATCGTCGACGGACTCGCGGGGCAGGGACTCAGCGGGGGAGGTGACGGACCACCCACCCCGGACGACCTCGACGTCGCGGTGCGGTCGCTGGCGTCGACGTACGACGAGGTGCACGGCGGCTTCGGTGGCGCGCCGAAGTTCCCGCCGTCGATGGTGCTCGAGCTGCTGCTCCGTCACCACGCGCGCACAGGTGACACCGACGCGCTGCAGATGGTCGAGGGCAGCTGCGAGGCAATGGCGCGCGGTGGCATGTACGACCAGTTGGCCGGCGGCTTCGCGCGCTACTCCGTCGACGAGGCGTGGGTGGTGCCGCATTTCGAGAAGATGTTGTACGACAACGCATTGCTGTGCCGCGTCTTCACGCACCTGTGGCGAGCCACCGGATCGTTGCTCGCCCGGCGGGTCGCGCTGGAGACGGCTGACTGGATGGTGCGCGACCTGCGGACCCCCCAGGGCGGCTTCGCGTCCGCATTGGACGCCGACGCTGCCGGGGTCGAGGGGCTCACCTACGCCTGGACGCCGGACCAGCTCGTCGAGGTGCTCGGCTCCGACGACGGCGCCTGGGCGGCCGAGCTGTCGCGCGTCACGCCGGTCGGCACGTTCGAGCACGGTGCCTCCACGCTGCAGCTGCCGGTGGACCCGGACGATGCGTCGCGGTGGGAGCTCGTGCGCGGCCGGCTGCTCTCGGCACGCGGTGCGCGCCCGCAGCCGGCGCGCGACGACAAGGTGGTCGCGGCGTGGAACGGGCTGGCCGTCGCCGCGCTGGCCGAGGCGGGTGCCGTGCTCGACCGTCCGGACCTGGTCGACTCGGCGATCGTCGCGGCCGATCTGCTGCTTCGCCTCCACGTCGTCGACGGGCGACTGCGGCGGGTGTCGCGCGACGGCGTCGTCGGCGTACCGGAAGGTGTGCTCGAGGACCACGGCGACCTCGCCGAAGGACTGCTGGCCCTGCTCGCCGTCACCGGGGACCCGCGCTGGCTGCAGGCCGCGGGATCGCTGCTCGACGTGGCCCTGGAGCACTTCGGCGACGGAGCAGGTGGGTTCTTCGACACGGCCGCCGACCGTGCCGACCCCGCTCTCGCGGCGATGCGCCGACCGCAGGACCCGACCGACGGCGCGACGCCGAGCGGGTGGTCCGCGACGACCGGGGCGCTGCTGACCTACGCGGCCTACACCGGGTCCGACCGGCACCGCTCGGCGGCCGAGGACGCGCTCGGCGTCTACCGCCGGCTGGCACCGCAGGCCCGCTTCGCGGGGTGGGGACTTGCAGTGGCCGAGGCGTTGGCCGACGGGCCGCGCGAGGTGGCGGTCGTCGGGCCCTCCGGGGACCCCGGTACGGCGGCGTTGCACCGGGCGGCGCTGCTCGGCACCGCCCCCGGCGCGGCCGTCGTGGCAGGGGAGCCGGGCACCCTCGGCGTACCGCTGCTCGCGGACCGGCCGCTGCTCGGCGGCCGCCCGGCGGCGTATGTGTGCCGGCACTTCGTCTGCGACGCCCCGACGGCGGAACCCGGTCGACTGGCGGAAGTGCTGGGCGCAAGGCTGCCAGGGTGAGCGACGTGCTGAGCGACCTGACGCTCCGGCCCGTGACCGACGCCGACTGGCCACGGATCTGGCCGTTCTTCGACGCGATCGTGCAGGCCGGCGAGACCTACGCCTTCCCCCTCGACCTCACCATCGAGTCCGCCAGGTCGTGGTGGATGGAGCAGCCACCGTCGGCCACCCTGGTGGCCGTCGACCCCGACGGCACGGTCCTCGGCTCGGCGAAGTGGGGTCCGAACCGGCCGGGGCGCGGCGCGCACGTGGCGACCGCCAGCTTCATGGTCGACCCGGCCGCCCGGGGCCGCGGCGTCGGTCGGCTGCTTGCCCACTATGTCGTCGACGCGGCCCGCACCGCCGGTTACCACGGGATGCAGTTCAACGCGGTGGTCGAGACCAACACGGCCGCCCTGGCGCTGTGGATCTCGCTCGGGTTCGAGGTCATCGGGACCGTGCCCGAGGCCTTCGACTCGCGGACCCAGGGCCTGGTCGGCCTGCACGTCATGTACCTGGCGTTGCAGGACGGTCCGCCCACGGTGAACGAGGGTTGACCCGCGTTGTAATCGTGTAATCCTTGTTGCATGACACATCACGAGAGCACCGACGAGACCGCGGCCGAGGTCGCCGGGACCGTCCGCGGCTGGTTCACCGGCCGCCTCCCACAGGACTGGTTCACCGAGCCGGTCGACGTCCGGGTCGACCGCGAGGAGATCACCGTGGTCGGCACCCTGGCCGAGCCCACGGTCACCGACGGCGCTTCGGACGCCGAGCGGGCGGCGGCCGCCGACGGCCGGGCCCGGGCGTTCCGCGAGGCGACCCGCGAGCACCGGATCGAGATCGCCCGGGAGGCCGAGCACCGCTTCGGCCGCAAGGTGGCGTGGGGCGTGACGGTCGGTGGTGGGAGCCGGCTGTTCACCCATCTCGCCGTACCGGTGATGACCCGCCTCCGCCAGCCGGAGCGCCTCGTCCTCGACACCCTGGTGGCGGCCGGCGTCGCCCGGTCACGTTCCGAGGCGCTGGCCTGGTCGGTGCGTCTGGTCGGCACCCACGCCGAGGACTGGCTCGCGCAGCTCCGCCAGGCGATGGAGCAGGTCGAGCGGGTCCGCGCCAGCGGTCCGGACACGTCCGAGGACGACTGAGCCCGAGCTAACTCGGTTGGTGCTACGCCCGGTACGTCGCCAGCGAGATGGCGACGTAGTGCACGACGTACGCCGCGAGAGTCAGCGCATGGAAGACCTCGTGGAAGCCGAACCAGCGCGGTGAGGGGTTCGGCTTCTTGGTCGCGTAGACAACCCCGCCGGCGC
>DASYEF010000064.1:0-9308 GCA_036499185.1 Actinomycetes bacterium
GGCTAGAGCTTGACCTTCCAGATGCCCCGGCCGAACGTCCCGTCGTACAGGTAGGTGCCGTCCGGGTCCTGGTGGATGACCAGGTCCGAGGAGATGGTCGTCGGTAGGCCGGTGCCGAGCTTCTCCCAGTGACCCACCGGCGAGCGCACCGGGTGGACGTACACCCCGAGGTCGGTGGCCAGGTACATCGAGCCGGTGGGGGCGATCACCAGGTCGCTGGCCGGGACATCCGGCAGCGAGTCGGTGGCCGACGGTGCGCCACTGACGTCGGTGAAGGTCTGGCCGCCGTCGGTGGACTTCCACACGTGCCCCATGCCCGAGCCGTAGCCCTGGATGTAGCGGGCACTGAAGCTGTTGAAGGTCGCGTAGACGGTCTTGCCGGTGCTGTCCGACGGGTCGATCGTGACTGCCGAGATGTAGCGCTTCGGCAACCGGTTGCCGGTGCTGTCCTTCATCGGCAGCTGCTTCCAGGAGCCGGTCACGTTGGTCGCGATGCCGTTGTTGAACGTGGTCGAGGAACAGGAGCCGCACCACGCCGCGTACTCGACGTGCTTCGCCGAGCCAGCGGTCCCGAAGGTCCGGGCCGCCAGCGCGGTCGCGCTCGCTGCCGGGTCTCCGCCACCGGTGGTCAGGTCGAACGCCTGCGTCCAACCGTTGTCCTCGGCCGTGCTGGCCCACGTCTTGGTGTTCTCCCAGACGTAGCGCCCACCGGCGATCCAGAGCTTGTTGGTGTACGCCGGGTTGTCGTCGGCCACGAACGGCGCGATGAACTGCCCGTTCGGGTCACCCGGTGCGATCTGCTCGATCGTCGGGTCGTCCGCAGGCGACTCGCCGCAGTTGCGCGTCAGCTGCAGGGTGAGGTTGGTGTACTCACCGACGGCTTCGCAGCCGTTGTCGGGGTTGACGATCATCATGCCGCCGTCGCCGCCCATCGGCGAGACCTGCTGGCCGTTGTCCTTGGCGGCCGGCCGCAGGAGCGACACACCGTTGTCCTGCATGCCGCCCCAGACCGCGACGCCGCCCGTGGTCGTCCCGACGCCGATGCCGTAGTACTGCAGCGCGCGCAACGAACCGTCGGCGGTCAGGCTTGTCCAACCGTTGTCGCCGGCGATGGTCCGCCGGTAGAGGCCGCCGTCGTTGCCGGCGTACACGTAGGTGCCGTCGAAGGCGATGCTGTGCTGGTCGGAGTGCAGCACGTCGTGGTCACAGGTGCCGCTCGGCTGGCACGGGAACCCGAAGTCCCAGTACCGCCCGATCGTCTTCCAGCTCGTGCCGGCGTTGTGGGTCTCGAAGACCTCCTCGAGCCCGACATAGACGTGGTTCTTGTCGTGGGGGTCGACGCCGATGAAGCGGTTGTACCAAGCCTGCACGCCGACCGGGTAGGAGTGGTCGCCCGGAGTCTTCAGCGCGGAGCCGGAGTTCGCCAGCTTGCTGGCGTCCGCGATCTGGCTCCACGGACCTTCGGGCTTGCCGTTCGGCGACTCGTAGACGCCGGCCAGAGCGGAGTTCTTGGTGTCGAAGCCGACCGTGGACTCCATCACGATGTAGAGCGCGGACCCGTCGGCCGAGTAGGCCATGTCGGACGGACCGACCTCCTTCGGGTTGATAGCGCCCAGCGGCTTGCTCTTCGTCCAGGTGTTGCCCTGGTCCTTGGAGATGTAGAAGCCGTTGTAGGGCAGCGTCGAGCGGTAGGCGAGATTGGCGACCAGGTAGCCGGTGCCCGGCTGTACGACGATGTCGTTGGCGATGTTCTTGGTCACCGAGTCCTGGACGGGCTCCGGGTGAAGGACGTTCGTCCACGTGGCGGTCGCGTTCCCGACCTTCGCCAACGGGAAGCGGTAGACGCCGCGCGACGTCGCCGCGTAGGCGTACGTCGTGTCGAAGGCGATCTTGCCGACCCAGTGCGACTCGAGCTCCTCGCCGCCGACCCGGTCACCCTCGGTGAACCGGCTGCCGGCCAGCCACGGCTGGGCCAGCCGGTAGATGCCGCGGCCCAGCTCGTTGCCGTAGTTGGGCTCACCCGTGCCGTACCAGAGGCTGCCGTCGGCCGGGTTCACCCGCAGGTCGCCGGTGGCCAGGTTGACGATCTGGTCGGAGATCGGCACCCAGCTGCTGCCGCCGGTCAGCGAACGGAAGACGCCGCCCTGCGCACCGGCCGCGTAGATCGCGTGGTGGGCCGGGTCGGTGGCGAGGCCCACGATCCGGCCGGTGACGAAGCTGGCGCCGCCACCGCTGTTGGACGAGACCGGGTCGCGGTAGGGAACGGCATCGCTGTTGTACGGAGCCGTCGTCACCTCCTGCCACGCACCGCCCGAGGTCGGCATCGCCCGCCAGTGGTCGTAGGCGTCGGAGTACACACCCGGATCGGTCAGCAGGCCGAGCTGGCGGGCGCCACGGAACTGGTCGAAGGCGGTGTGCAGCGTCTCGGACTCCTCGCCGGCTTCGCCAGCGGCGTTGTGCCGCTCGTGCTCACGCTCCTCGGCGGAGTCGCCGTCACCCTCCTCACCGTGGCCCCGCTCGGCGGCCTGTTGAGCGTGCGTGTCACTGCTGCTGGTCTCGTGGGCGACGACGACGCCGGTGACGGCGCCGGCCAGCACCAGGGCTCCGGCAGCGAGGGCGGCGACGGTACGGCGGGGAAGGTCTCGGATCGACACGGTTCCGGCTCCAGGAGCTGGGCGAAGTAGGACCGAACGGCGCTACCGCGGGGAGGCTAGGCAACTGGTAGAGGTCTGTCAATCGGTCATCCGGGACCACCGACTACTCTGCGTGCATGTCCGAGCTGCCACGGGCCACCAGCGCGGAGGTTCGGGCGCTCTCGCATCCGCTGCGGCTACGCATCCTGGCGCTGTGCACCACCGAGGTCCTGAGCAACAAGGACCTCGCCGAGCGGTTGCACGAGAAGCCCGCGACCGTCCTGCACCACGTGCGCACGCTGGTCCGCACCGGCTTCCTCTCCGCAGACCCGCCGCGGCCGGGCCCGCGCGGCTCGACGGTGCGTCCCTACCGGGCGACGGACAAGTCCTGGACGATCGATGTCGGCGGCCCCGATCGGACCGGCGGGCCGAAGATGGCCGCGCTCGACGCTGCCGTCGCGGAGATGCGCGGGCACCCGGCGCCCGAACTGGGACCGCTGGTGCTGTTCAGCCTGCGCGCCTCGCGGGACCAGCTGGAGAAGCTCGTCACCTCACTCACGGAGCAGCTCGATTCGGTAGACGAGGTCACCGAGCACACCGAGGATCCGGTCTGGAACGTGCTCGTCGCGACGTTCCCGGCCGCGCACTGACCTCCGCCTGTCGAAGAGGCTCAGGAGTCCGTGGCGTCGACCAGGTCGAGCAGGAACGTGGCGGCCGCTGCGCGCTCCCGCGACACCCGCAGCAACTCGTCGGTGACGGGGTCACCGAGGTGCTCGAACGGAACGGCGGACAGACCGGAGAACAGCAGCGCGAGCAGCGCGTGGGAGCGCGCGACCGTGCCCTCCGGGATCTCCGTCCCCTCGGCGCGCATCCCCTCGACGTAGGCGGCGAGGCAGACCCGTTCGAGCTCCGGCAGCTCGTCGGCCGGCCGTTCGCCCATCTGCACCTCGCCGAGCAGCAGCTGGGTGAGGTCGAAGCCGAACGGGCCGCGTCCCCAGAAGCCGAAGTCGATGAGCACGAAGCCGTCCCGGCTCGGTTCGACGAGCAGGTTGCGGGTGCACGCGTCGCCGTGCAGCGTTCCGACAGGCATCGCGTCGAGCTCGTCGAGCATGGCCGGCAGCCTCCCGATCGTGTCGCGCAACCGGTCGCGTAGGGCACCGTCGAAGGTCTGGGCGACGAGCGGGTGCGACCAGATCTCGTCGCCGAGCAGCGCCGGCGCGACGGCATGCTGGACGCGCCCGGAGGCATAGGTGCGTGCCGGCTGCGGTACGGCCCCTAGCTCGGCGATCGGCGCGACGACCTCGCGGGCGGCCAGCCGGCCGAGGAGGTGCGCCGCCGTGGCATGACGCTGCACGTCCCAGTGCACCGGCGCGGCGTCCACGACAGCGAGCCACAGCGAGGCGGACATGTCGTCGATGTCGAAGACGCCGAAGGAGCGGGGGAGTCGGAGCCCGTCGGGCAGCCGGTTGTCGAGGTCGGACCGGTAGACGTCCGGCTCGCGGCGCCACGGCACCGTCGCCAGGGCGTGCTCGCGCAGCCCGGCGGGCACGAATTCGAACAATGGTGACCGGGCCCACGACTGGACCAGCTTGACGAAGAACGCGTACGGCGCCTCGGTGCAGCCGTGACGCGCTGTCCCCCGCACCCAGAACCGGCCGCCCGTCGTGAGCGCCGGGAGGTCGTAGGGGACGACCTCGGCGCAGGACGACGTCACGGCCACCTCGTCGACACCCAGCTGGGCGGCCACCATGCCGGCCAGCACGGCGTCCTCGACGTCCGCGGACCCCAGCACCGCGGTCCTGCCGGTCATGGTGCCCTCCCCAGGTGGTAAAGCGACCTTCCTGCTTCCATGAAGGTAAGGTGGCTTTATGACTTCCGTCAAGGGGCTTCGCCGACACCAGGTACCCGAGGGTCTGGCCGTCCCGCACGTGCCGATGATGGCCAGCTGGTTGATGGAGCAGGTCCGCGACGTACTCGGGCACGGGGACCTCGGTGGACTGCGTGGGTCACACTTCCGGTTGCTCACGAGCGTGCCGCGCGGTGGTATCAACGTCACCGAGCTGGCCGCCGCGATCTCGATGACCAAGCAGGCGGCCGGCCAGTTCGTCACCTACCTCGAGGGCACCGGGCACCTGACGACGCGGCCTGACCCGAACGACGGGAGGGTCCGGCTCGTGGTCCGCACGCAGGAGGGTGACCACACCGTGCGAGCAGTGAACGCGCGGATCGCCCGGCTCGAACGGCGCTGGGCCGGTGAGGTGGGTGCCGACCGGTTCGAGACCTTCAAGACGGTCCTGCACGACCTCACCGTCGGACGCGACTGAACCGGCCTACCGAGGGCGGGGCCGGGGCGGTGCTGTCGCGGACGACCAGCTCGGTGGGCAGCACGACATGGCGGGCCCGACCACCCTGCCGACCCGACTGCGCGGCCTCGATCGCCGCGGTGAGCGCGGCGGCGGCCGCGGCACCCTTGCCGCGCACGTCCTGGCGCACCGTGGTGAGGGCCGGTGTCATCCGGCTCGCCAGGGGGTTGTCGTCGAACCCCACCACGGAGAGGTCCTGGGGCACCCGCAGACCCAGCTCCTCGGCGGTCCGGACCACGCGGTAGGCCATCACGTCGGAGAAGCAGAGCACCGCGGTGGGGCGGTCCGGACCGGCCAGCGCGGCGCGTACCTCGCGGGCCGCGACCTGCTCGGGACGTTCGACGGCACCACTGGCCCAGTCCGGGGGGCGGACCGACTCACGGACGACGACGGGCTCGATTCCGGCAGCGGCGAGCGCATCGGTCCAGCCGAGCATCCGCTGGTGGGAGACGTGCAGCTCGCCGGAGAGTGTCGCCGCCACGATGGCAGGGTCGTCCCTCTCGAGCTCGCGGGTGACGACCGCGATCCGACGGTGCCCGAGGTCCACGACGTGCTGGGCGGCCGCGCGTGCTCCGCCGCGGTCGTCGACGTTCACGCTCGGGATGCCGGTCACCGGGACCTGGTCGACGAAGACGATCGGCAGACCGCGGCGCTTGAGCCACTCCACGGAGGCCGAGTCGAGGCCGCAGGAGTAGACCAGCGCGCCGTCCAGGGGGACGTCGCGCGCCGGCACGCGGTCGCCGACCACGGAGGACGCGAGCAGGGTCAGGGCCATCCCGGTCGGTGCCAGCTCCTCGGCCACCGCGCCGAGGAACCCGGTCGCCACCTCGTCGGTGAACGCGAAGGCGAGCGAGTCGGTCATCAGGACGCCGATGGCTCCGGAGGTGCCCCGGGCCAGCGCCCTTGCGGCCGGGTCCGGCCCGACGTATCCGAGCTTCTCGGCCGCCGCCAGGATCGTGGCCCGCAGGTCGGCCGAGAGCTGGTCGGGCCGGGAGAACGCGTTGGACACCGTCATCCGGCTGACGCCGACCTTGTCGGCGACGGTCTGCAACGTCACGCGGGCCACGGCGTCCACCCTAGGCAGCGCCGGGCGCAGTCGCGGCGTCACCGGGCGGGTGAGCACTCCCGCGGAGCGACGGTGACGGCGGCCCGCTGGAGCAGGTCGGCGATCGCCACGCGGGTACGCCGAGTGCGTGCCCGGCCGACCCGGTGCGGCACCACCGGGGCGTGCGGCAGGGCGCTGGTCACCTCGCGCGAGGTGGCACCCTCGGACAGGATGATCGCGAGCGGAAGGCTGGTCATGACGGGACCTCCTCGAGGTCGTCTGGAGGGTCGCGGCGCGACCTTCTGTACCGATACAGTACGGCGGTCGTCTGTACCGGTCAAGTACCGTCGCCCGCCTGCTCCGTAGCGCTCGTTTGCGACCTGGCGCCCCGACACGCCGTGGGTACCCCGGCGGGTCGGCGACTGAGGTCGCAAACGATCTGCGGGCCGGCGCGGGGCGGCTCAGCGGACCACCGAGTGGTCGGCGACAATCGGCGGGTGACCTCCACCGCCGCTCGCCGTGCTCGCGTGCGCGCGCCCGAGCTGCGCGGGCGGGCCTGGCTCAACACCGGCGGCTGCGAGCTCGACCTCGCGAACCTGCGCGGCAAGGTCGTCCTGCTCGACTTCTGGGCGTTCTGCTGCATCAACTGCCTGCACGTCCTCGACGAGCTGCGGCCGCTGGAGGAGAAGTACGCCGACGTGCTGGTCACCGTCGGCGTGCACTCGCCGAAGTTCGAGCACGAGGCCGATGCCGAGGCGCTGGCCGCGGCCGTCGAGCGCTACGGCGTGCACCATCCCGTGCTTGACGACCCCGACCTCACGACCTGGCAGCAGTACGCCGTGCGCGCCTGGCCGACGCTCGTCGTGGTCGACCCCGAGGGCTACGTCGTGGCCCAGCTCTCCGGCGAGGGCCACGCACACGCGCTCGACTCCCTGGTGGCCGAGCTGGTCGCCGAGCACGCGGCCAAGGGCACGCTGCACCGAGGCGACGGGCCCTACGTCGCGCCGCCGCCGCCGGAGACCGAGCTGCGCTTCCCCGGCAAGGCGATCGCGCTTCCCGGCGGCACCCTGCTCGTCTCGGACTCGGGGCACCACTCGCTGGTCGAGCTGGCCGCCGACGGCGAGACGGTGCTGCGCCGGATCGGGACCGGCGAGCGCGGGCTGGTCGACGGGCCGGCCGACACAGCCCGGTTCAGCGAGCCGCAGGGCCTCGCACTCCTGCCGGACGACGTCGCGGACAAGGTCGGGTACGACGTCGTGGTCGCCGACACCGTCAACCACGTCCTGCGCGGCGTGCGCCTCGTCGACGGCGCGGTCCGCACGGTCGCCGGCACCGGCCGGCAGTGGATGCAGGGGGACCCGACGCCGCTCGAGTCCGACCCGGCGACCCCGCTGTCCTCGCCGTGGGACCTCGCGTGGTGGCCCGCGATCCACGAGGTCGTGGTGACGATGGCCGGCATCCATCAGCTGTGGCGCTTCGACCCGGTGACCCCGGCGCTGAGCGTCTGGGCGGGAACGACGAACGAGGGGCTGCTCGACCGCCCGCTCGCCGAGGCGTGGTTCGCGCAGACGTCCGGCGTCGCGGCAGGCGCCGACCGGCTGTGGCTCGCCGACAGCGAGACGTCCTCGCTGCGCCATGTCGAGGGCGACCAGGTCGTCACCGATGTCGGGACGGGGCTCTTCGACTTCGGTCACGTCGACGGCCCGGCGCCCGAGGCGCTGCTGCAGCACCCGCTGGGCGTCACCGCGCTGCCCGACGGCTCGGTCGCGGTCAGCGACACGTACAACGGCGCGCTGCGCCGCTTCGACCCGGCGACCGGGCTGGTCAGCACCCTGATCGCCGGGCTGGCCGAGCCCAGCGACGCGGTGCTCCTCGACGACGGTGACCTGCTGGTGGTCGAGTCGGCGGCCCACCGGCTGACCCGGGTCCGGCTGCCCGAGGCGGCCCTGGTCGTCGAGGGCACCGCCCGGCGTACCCATCGCCCGGTCACCGAGGTCGCGCCCGGCGAGCTGGCCCTCGAGGTCGTGTTCACGCCGCCGCCGGGCCAGAAGCTGGACGAGCGGTACGGCCCGGCAACCCGGCTCGTCGTGTCGGCGACCCCCCCGGGGCTGCTCCGTGGAGGGGAGGGCCGCGGCGAGGGGCTGACCCGACGCCTGGTGCTCGACGGGCACGTCGGTGACGGCGTGCTGCACGTGGCCGCGATGGCGGCATCCTGTGACGACGCGGCCGAGGTCGAGTTCCCGGCCTGCCACGTGCACCAGCAGGACTGGGGCGTCCCCGTCCGGCTCGTCGAGGGCGCCCCTGCCGAGCTGACGCTCTACCTCGCCGGCTGAGCATGGAGCTGATCGCGTCCGGCCGGGACTCCGACGTCTACGCGTACGCCGACGGGCTGGTCCTGCGCCGCTACCGCGACGGCCGCTCGGCCGAGCGGGAGGCGGCCATCCTGCGGGTCGTCGCCGGGCTCGGCTACCCGGTGCCCGTCGTCCACGGGTCCACCGGCCCAGACATCGTGATGGAGCGCGTCGACGGGCCCACGCTGGCCGAGGCCATGCTCGGCGGGCTCTCGCCGGACGAAGCCGGCGCCGTGCTCGCCGACCTGCACGACCGGCTGCACGCGCTCGCCTGGCCGGACGCCGTACCGGGCCACGCACTCCTGCACCTCGACCTGCACCCGCTCAACGTGATCCTGCGGGGCTCCGAGCCGGTCGTCATCGACTGGTCCAACGCCGGCCCCGGCCCGGCTGGCCTGGACGCGGCCATGACCGCGGTCATCCTGGCCCAGGTGGTCGTCACCGACGGCATGCTCGCGTCGGTGGGCATCGACGAGAGCGCGCGGCCGGCGCTGGCCCGCCTGCTGGAGGTGTTCGCGGCGCGGGTCGGCACGCCGTACGCCGATCGACTGGCGCGCGCCGAGGAGCTCCGCCGCCAGGATCCGTACCAGTCCGACGCCGAGCTCGCCGCGCTGTCGCGCGCCGTCGACCTCGCGGCGTCCCTCGCCCGCACACCCTGAGGCCCGCCCACCGAACGATGATCGTTTGCGACTTCCGTCGCCGACACGCCGACACCGGGTACGGCGGGTCGGGGATCCAGGTCGCAAACGAGCGTTCTGGCGGGTACCGGCGTGGTGATGGTGTGGTCACGACCGCAGGATTGGTCAGCCCGAGGGGAACGCCGCGTGCAGCCCGGCTGCGAGCGCTGCGACCCGGTCCCGGACCTGCGGGTCCAGAGCGACCGCCCACGGCGGCCAGTCCGGCTGCGGCCGCTCCA
>DASYEF010000065.1:0-35991 GCA_036499185.1 Actinomycetes bacterium
GACGAACAGCTTCACCGCCGCGTATGTCTCCGTCTTCGAATCGGCCGGGACGTCGTTCTCCGAGCGGTATCCCTTCACCCGCTCACCGGCCAGCCAACCCTGGTCGTACTGCCCGCGGATCGCGGAATTCTCCAGGTCGTCGGGCAGCGAGATCGCACCCAGGACCTTGGTCTTCTCGGTCCGGATCGCCTCCGCATCGAAGGCGACCGGCTCCTCCATCGCCGTCAGGGCGAGCAGCTGCAGGACGTGGTTCTGCAGGACGTCGCGGGCTGCGCCGGCCGTGTCGTAGAAGCCGGCCCGCGAGCCGATGCCGACGTCCTCGGCCATGGTGATCTGCACCGAGTCGACGAAGTTCCCGTTCCACACCGGCTCGAACAGCGTGTTGGCGAACCGCAGGGCCAGCAGGTTCTGGACGGTCTCCTTGCCGAGGTAGTGGTCGATCCGGAACACGTCCGGTGCGGTGAAGACCTCGTCGACCAGCCGGTTGAGCTCGACGCCGCTGGCCAGGTCGTGCCCGAACGGCTTCTCGACCACCACGCGTCGCCAGCCGCCGCGCGACTCGTTGTCGGCGAGGCCGGTGCGCTGCATCTGCTTGAGCACGACGGGGAACATCGCCGGGGGGATCGAGAGGTAGAACGCGGCGTTGCCCTGGATGCCGTGGGTCTCCTCCATCCCGACCAAGGTCTCGCAGAGGGTGTCGAACGACTGGTCGTCGTCGAACGAGCCCGGGACGAAGCGGATGCTGTCCGAGAGCCGGGCCCAGACGTCGTCGCGGAAGCCGGTGCGGGCATGCTCCTGGGCCGCCTTGCGCGCCAGGTCGGCGAAGTCGCCGTCACCCCAGTCGCGCCGCGCGAAGCCGAGCAGCGCGAAGCCCGGCGGCAGCAGGCCCCGGTTCGCCAGGTCGTAGACCGCGGGGATCAGCTTCTTGCGCGCCAGGTCCCCGGTGACGCCGAACACGACGAGCGCGCACGGCCCCGGGACCCGCGGCAGCCGGCGGTCCCTGACGTCGCGCAGCGGGTTGCCCGGCGAGCCCCCCGCGATGGCATGGGTCATGCCCGCCCCCTTGTCATTGCCCCCCGTCACAGTGCCGCCGCGGCGGCGAGCAGCTGTCGTACGCCGGTCGAGCGGTCGCGCAGGTGCAGCCGTACCGCGGGCCGTCCCCGCTGGGTCAGTGCGCCCAGGTCGCCGAGCGCCTGGGCCATCTGCAGGCGGCCGAAGGAGTACGGACGACCGGGCACGTCGACGTCGCGCTCGACCGCCCCGGTCACCTGCAGGAAGACGCCGACCTGCGGGCCGCCCTTGTGGAACTGGCCCGTGGAGTGCAGGAACCGCGGCCCCCAGCCGAAGGTCACCGGTCGGTCGTTCGAGGCAGCGGCCAGCGGCTCGCGCAGTCCGGCGGTCTCCCCGTCGCCGTGCCGGTCGAGGTAGGCCATCACCGCCAGGTACCCGCGCGGGCCGACCTGGTCCAGCACCGCGCGCAGCAGACCGCCGAGGTTGCCGGGGGAGCCCAGGGACTCGAGGTCGCCGTGCACCTCGACCGCGCCGTCGACGAGCGCCGGCTCCCCGGTGGGGAGCGGCCCGTCGCCGGCGGCGTCCAGGATCTTCTTGGTGTTCTCCTTGGACTCCGCGACGTTGGGCTGGTCGAACGGGTTGATGCCGATGACGTGGCCCGCGACCGCCGTCGCGTACTCCCAGAGCAGGAACTGCGCGCCGAGGGACCCGCCGACGGCGGCCGCTTCCAGGCCGGGGCGCCCGGCACCGAGGACGACGCGGAACGAGTCGTCGCCGGCGTCGAGGAACCCGGGCGCGTCGACACCCTCGACGACGACCGGCAGGATCCCCTTGCCCTCCTTGCCGGTCGACTCGGCCACCAGCTGCTCGGCCCAGTCGCCGAAGCCCACCATCCCGGACCCCGCGTCGGCCAGGACGAGCTTGTCCTGCCCGGCGACCGCGGCGGTGCCGAGGGCCCGGCCGAGCACGATCCCGGGGTTGTTGTCGTCGCCCAGGTCGGCGGCCAGGACGCGGGCATCGGCGAGCAGCCGCTCCACGTCCGCGCCGGCGAGACAGCTCGGCGTGATGCCGAACGCCGACAGCGCGCTGTAGCGGCCGCCGACGTTCGGGTCGGCGAGCACGACGGCGTAACCCGCGGCGCGAGCCTCTGCCTCGAGTGGTGAGCCGGGGTCGGTGACGACCACGATCCGCGCGGCCGCCTCCGCGCTGGTGAGGCCGGCGTCCCGGAAGGCCTGTTCGAAGGCGCGCCGGTGGCTGTCGGTCTCGACCGTGCTGCCGCTCTTGGACGCTACGACCAGGACGGTCCGCTCGATCCGGTCGGCGAGCACGGCTGCGACCTGGTGCGGGTCGGTGCTGTCGAGGATCGTGAGGTCCGCGCCGGCCGTGCGGGTGATGACCTCGGGGGCCAGCGACGAGCCGCCCATCCCGGCGAGCACGACGTGGTCGATGCCGGCGGCCGTGAGACCGTCGCGCAGCTCGCGCAGCTGGGGGAGCAGGGACTCGGAGGACTCCGGCAGGTCCAGCCAGCCCAGGCGGACCTCGGCCTCGGGCTGGGCCGCCGGCCCCCAAAGGCTGGCGTCCTTGGACACCAGCCGGGCGGCCAGACCCGTCAGGTCCGGCCCGGCGGTGTCCTGGACGTGGACGCTGCCGCTCATGCCTGCTGGGGGGCGAGCCGGTCGAGCTCGGCCTTCGTCGACTCGAGCAGCTCGTTCCAGGACACCTCGAACTTCTCCACGCCTTCGTCCTCGAGGACCTGCACGACGTCGGCCACGTCGACGCCGGCCGCGGCCAGCGCCTGCATCGCTGCGGCGGCCGACGCGTACTCGCCCCGCACGGTGTCGCCCCGGATGACTCCGTGGTCCGCGACCGCGTCGAGGGTCGCCTCCGGCATCGTGTTGACGATCCCGCGGGCAACCAGGTCGACGACGTAACGCGTGTCGTCGTACGCCGGGTCCTTGACGCCTGTCGAGGCCCAGAGCGGCCGCTGCGGCTTGGCGCCCGCGTCCGCGAGTGCCCGCCAGCGGTCGGAGGCGAAGACCTCCTCGTAGGCCTGGAACGCGAGCCGGGCGTTGGCGATCGCGGCCTGACCGCGCAGCTCGGCTGCCTCGGGGGACCCGAGCTTCTCGAGGCGCTTGTCCACCTCGGTGTCGACCCGGCTGACGAAGAACGACGCGACCGACGCGAGGTTGGTCAGGTCGTGCCCGGCGGCCCGCGCGCGCTCCATGCCGTCGAGGAACGCGTCCATCACCTCGCGATAGCGCTCGATCGAGAAGATCAGCGTGACGTTGATGCTGATGCCCTCGGCCAGGCACTGGGCGATGGCGGGGATGCCGGCCTTCGTCGCCGGGATCTTGACGAACAGGTTGGGCCGGTCGACGAGCCACCAGAGCTGACGGGCCTCCGCGACGGTCGGCGGGGTCTCGTGGGCCAGCCGCGGGTCGACCTCGATCGAGACCCGGCCGTCGACACCGCCGCTGGCGTCGTACGCCGAGCGCATGACGTCGCAGGCGTTGCGCACGTCCTGCGTCGTGATCATCCGCAGCGCCTCCTCGACGGTGAGGCCGCGCGCCGCGAGGTCCGTCAGCTGTCCCTCGTAGAGATCCGAGTCGCTGATCGCCTTCTGGAAGATCGTGGGGTTCGTCGTCACCCCGACGACGTACTTGTCACGCATCAGCTCGGCGAGGGTGCCGGAGACGAGGCGGCCGCGGCTCATGTCGTCGAGCCAGATGGCGACACCTTCGTCGGTGAGCTGTCGCAGCGAGTCGGTCATATCGGGCTCCAGGTCTCGAGTGCCAAGGGTGCTACCACGTGCAAGCCGTCCGGCGGGTTTCGGCTTCCCGTCCTCAGCTGCCCGTCGTGTCGCCGGTGATGTTGCCGGCCCGCTCGAGGGCGGCGTGTGCCGCGGCGACGACCCGGTCGGGGGTGAAGCCGAACTGCTCGTAGAGCACGGGCTGCGCGGCGCTGGCCCCGAAGTGCTCGAGGCTCACGATCTCGCCGGACTCGCCGACGATCTCGCGCCAGCCCTGCGCGACTGCGGCCTCCACGCTGACGCGGGCGCGGACGGCACCGGGCAGGACCTGCTGCTGGTAGGCCAGGTCCTGGGCGCGGAACCACTCCACGCAGGGCATCGACACGACCCGCGTCGGCGTGCCCTCGGCCTCGAGCGTCTCGCGGGCCGCCACGGCGAGCTGCAGCTCCGAGCCGGTGGCGATGAGGATCACGCGGGGCTGACCACTCGAGGCCTCGGCGAGCACGTAGCCCCCCTTCGCGGTCCCCTCGGCGGAGGCGAACTCGGAGCGGTCGAGCGTCGGGAGGTCCTGCCGGCTCAGCGCGAGACCGGCGGGCCGGTCGGTGTGCTCGAGGATGGTTCGCCACGCGACGACGGTCTCGTTGGCGTCGCCCGGCCGGACGACGTCCAGGCCCGGGATCGCCCGCAGCGCCGCGAGGTGCTCGACCGGCTGGTGCGTCGGGCCGTCCTCCCCGAGGCCGATCGAGTCGTGCGTCCAGACGTAGGTGACCGGCAGCTTCATCAGCGCGGCCAGCCGAACGGAGGGGCGCATGTAGTCGCTGAAGACGAGGAACGTCCCGCCGTAGACGCGGGTGCCGCCGTGCAGCGCGATGCCGTTCATGATCGAGCCCATCGCGTGCTCGCGGATGCCGAAGTGCAGCACCCGGCCGTAGGGGCCGCCGGGGAACATCTTCGACTGGCGGTCCTCGGGCAGGAAGGACGGCTCGCCCTCCGGTGTCGTGTTGTTGGACTCGGCCAGGTCGGCCGACCCGCCCCACAGCTCGGGCAGCACCGGTGCGATCTTCCCGAGCACGTTGCCCGACGCCTTGCGGGTCGCCATGCCCTTCGCGTCGGCCGGGAACTCGGGCAGCGCCGATGTCCACCCGTCCGGCAGGGTGCGCGTCTGCAGCCGGTCGAGCAGTGCCGCCCCCTCGGGGTTCGCGGCCCGCCATGTCTCGTACCGTCCCTGCCACTCGGCGTGCGCGGCGCGGCCGCGGTCGAGGACCTCGCGGGCGTGCGCGAGGACCTCGGGGGCGACGTCGAAGGTCTTGGTCGGGTCGAGTCCCAGCACCTCCTTGGTCTTCGCGACCTCGTCGGCGCCCAGCGCCGAACCGTGAGCCTTGCCGGTGTTCTGGGCGTCGGGAGCGGGCCAGGCGATGATCGTGCGCAGGGCGATGAACGACGGGCGGTCGGTGACCGCCCGGGCCTTGTCCAGCGCGGTCGCCAAGGCACCGACGTCCTCGTGGTAGGTGCCGTCCTCGCCGAGCCAGTCGACCTCCTGGACGTGCCAGCCGTAGGCGCGGTAGCGGGCCGCGGTGTCCTCCGACAGCGCGATCGTCGTGTCGTCCTCGATCGAGATGTGGTTGTGGTCGTAGATCAGCGTGAGGTTGCCCAGCCGCTGGGTGCCGGCCAGCGACGAGGCCTCGCTGGAGACGCCCTCCTCGATGTCACCGTCGGAGGCGATGCAGTAGATCTGGTGGTCGAACAGGCTCTCGCCCTCGGGCGCGTCCGGGTCGAGGAGCCCGCGCTCGCGGCGGGCGGCCATCGCCATCCCCACCGCGTTGCCGATGCCCTGGCCGAGCGGCCCGGTAGTGGTCTCGACGCCGGCCGTGTGCCCGTGCTCGGGGTGACCGGGGGTCAGGGACCCCCACGTGCGCAGCGCCTTGAGGTCGTCGAGCTCGAGCCCGTAGCCGCAGAGGTAGAGCTGGATGTAGAGGGTCAGGCTGCTGTGCCCGGCCGAGAGCACGAACCGGTCCCGTCCCGGCCACGCCGGGTCGGTGGGGTCGTGGCGCAGGTAGCGCTGGAAGAGGAGGTACGCCGCCGGGGCGAGGCTCATCGCGGTGCCGGGGTGGCCGTTGCCGACCTTCTGCACTGCGTCCATGGCCAGCGTCCGCACGGTGTCGACCGCCCGCTTGTCGAGTTCGGTCCACTCGAGCTTCGAGGTGCTCACGGGTCAGGGCTCCTTCGACGTGGCGGTGTTCGGCAGGGCGCGCGTGGCAGGAACTGCGTGGCGAGCCTACTCGCGGGAGATCGGTCCGATCCGGGGCCGGCTCGCCCGCGCGAACCGGCCGTCCGCAGGTCGATACAGTGGGCCACCTGCCCCTGGGCCGGACCGCCAAACGGCCGTCCCGACGACACGATCCGAGGAGTCGCGTGACGGCCGTCGACTCGCGCCGCGGTGGTCAGGTGCCCGCCGCCCGGTCGACGTCCGACGGTGTCGCCGTCGGGCGCCCGCGCCGCACCGCCGGCCAGACGGTGTCGGCGTACTTCGCGCTCACCAAGCCGCGCATCATCGAGCTCCTGCTCGTCACCACCGTGCCCACGATGCTGCTGGCCCAGGGCGGGATCCCGTCCCTGTGGCTGGTCGCGGCGACCCTGTTCGGCGGGACGCTCGCCGCGGGCAGCGCGAACACCCTCAACTGCTACGTCGACCGCGACATCGACCAGGTGATGCACCGCACCGAGCGCCGCCCGCTGGCCACCGGGCAGGTGACCCCGAGGGAGGCTCTCGTCTTCGGCGGCGTGCTCGGCGCGCTGGCCGTGGCGTGGCTCTGGGTGACCACCGGGTGGCTGCCGGCAGTGCTGGCGCTCGGAGCGATCGCGTTCTATGTCGGGGTCTACACGATCGCGCTCAAGCGGCGCACGCCGCAGAACATCGTGTGGGGTGGAGCCGCGGGCTGCATGCCGGTCCTCATCGGGTGGTCGGCCGTCACCGGTTCGCTCGCCTGGGCACCGGTGGTTCTGTTCGCCGTCATCTTCTTCTGGACGCCGCCGCACTACTGGCCGCTGTCGATGCGGTTCCGCGACGACTACGCCGCCGCCGGGGTGCCGATGCTCCCGGTGGTCGCCGGCAACGTGACGGTGGGCCGCCAGATCGTCGCCTACAGCTGGGTGATGGTCGCCGCGACCCTGCTGCTGTGGCCGGTGGCCGGGACCACGCCGGTCTACCCGGTGGCCGCCGCGGTCCTCGGCGGGCTGTTCCTGCGCGAGGCCTACGCCCTGCTGCGTCGCGCCCGCGCCGAGGCTGCCGGCGTACCACTGCCGGGGCCGTCGGTCGAGGCCGCGGCGATGCGCCTCTTCCACGGCTCGATCAGCTACCTGACCCTGCTCTTCCTCGTCGTGGCGATCGACCCCCTGCTGCCCTTCTAGGCCGGCCGCCCGAGCTGAAGGATCACCTGTCCGCCCCCGCCCGGTGCGCGACCGAGCTCGAGGCTCCCGCCGGTGGCCTCGGCGGTACGCCGGGCGATGTCGAGACCCAGTCCGGTCGACCCCGCGCCGCTGCGACCCCGGTGCAGCACCGACGGGTCGGGGAACCCGGGGCCTTCGTCGGCGACCACGAGCACGGCACCGCCGTCCGACGCGGCGGACAGGCGGACGGTGAGACCGGTGCCGTCGGGTGTATGCGAGAGCACGTTGCCGATCAGCGCGTCCAGCGCCGCCTCGAGGTCGGTCTGCGCCGCGCGCACCGGGCACGGTCCCGCCGCGAGGTCGACCGTCACTGTCCGCTCCTGGTCCTCGGCGAGCGGCCGCCAGAACTCGACCCGGTCCTCGGTGACCGCGCGCGCGTCGCAGCGCGCGCTCACGCCCTCCCGCTCCGGGCGGCGCGCTTCCCGGATCAGTGCGTCGACCTGCCGGTCGAGCTCGTCCACGTCCCCGACCAGGCGTTCGCGGTCCGGCCCCGCGGGGAGCGCGTCCGCGTCCAGGCGCAGCGCAGTGACCGGCGTACGGAGGCGGTGGGACAGGTCGGCGACGGACTCGCGCTCGTGGGCGAGCAGCTCACCGATCCGGGTCGCGAGCCGGTTGACGGCCAGGCCGACCTCGCGGACCTCGTCCGGCCCGCCGGGAGTGACCCGTGCCTCCAGGTCGCCGCGTCCCAGCCGCTCCGCCGTCCGGGCCAGGTCGGTGATCGGTGCTGTGATCGAGCGGGCCAGCCGGTCGGCGACCACGAGGGACAGCACGATGAGGATGACTCCGAGCAGGAGGAGCACTGCGCGGGCCTTCATCACGCCGGCGGTGAGCTTGTCGTGCGGGACGACCGTGTGGACCAGCTTGGCGCCGCCCCCGACGAACACCGGCTGGCGGATGACGGCATTGCCGTCCGCGTCGCGGGTCACCGTCGTGCTCCTGGGGACCCGGGCCGGAACGAGGACACGGACCTCGAGGCCGGATCCCGACAGGCTGTCGACGATCGCAGCGAGCTCGCTGTCGGTGGCGCCGGCGGCCACGGCCGACACCACCGGCTGGGTCCGCGAGGTGGCGTCGTTGACCGCGTCGGAGGCGGCCGCCCGGCCGACGAGCACCGCCAGCGGCACCAGGAAGGCCAGGAGCACGACCGAGGTCGTGGCGGCCACCAGCAGGGCGAGCCGACGGCGCACTAGGAGCCCTCATCCGTGGCCCCGGTGCCCGTACCGGCATCGTTGTCGGCATGGTCCGGTCCGGGCAGCAGCTTGACCCCGACGCCGCGCACGGAGTGCAGCATCCGCGGCGCGGCGGCCGTCTCGCCGAGCTTGCGGCGCAGCCAGGACAGGTGCACGTCCACGGTCTTGTCGGCGCCGCCGTAGGGCTGCTGCCACACGTCGGCGAGCAGGGTCCGCTTGGTGACGACCTCTCCGGGCCGCGCGGCGAGATAGGCAAGCAGGTCGAACTCGCGCGGGCGCAGGTCCAGCGTCCGGCCGTCCAGAACGGCGGTCCTGGTCCGGACGTCGACGGTGAGCGACCCCACCGTCATGACTGCGGCCTCGGGGGTGGCCGAACGTCGCAGGACGGCCCGGATCCGCGCGTCCAGCTGGTCGGCGCTGAACGGCTTGACGATGTAGTCGTCGGCCCCGGCGTCCAGAGCGGCGACGGTGGCGCGGTCGTCGTCGCGGGCCGTGGCCACGATGACCGGGACCGAGCTCACCGGACGCAGCATCCGCAGCAGCTGGATGCCGTCGACGTCGGGCAGGCCGAGGTCCAGCACGACCAGGTCGGGCGGGTCCGAGACCAGCCGCTGGAGCGCGGGCAGGCCGGCGGGCTCCGACGACACCGCATGACCGCGCTCGGTGAGGGCGCGGGTCAGCGCGGTCCGGATCCGCAGGTCGTCCTCGACGATGAGCAGCACGGCCACAGCACGAGACGCTAGCGGCGGTGACCGGCCGGCTGGACTACTCCCAGCAGCGATGGGACGCCTTTCGGGTCGGGTTAGCCGCACGTTAGGAGTCGGGGGGAGAGGATCACCGGGTGCGCCGACCTGCCCTGCTCACCGTGCTGTGGGCCCTGTTCGCAGCCGCGGCCATCGGGGTCGGCTTCGGCGCGGCTGGGCTGGTGGGCAACCCGTTCACCGACACCGTTGGCGACACCCTCGCGGGTCAGCAGTCCACCTCCTCGGTCGGCTCGACTCCCGGCTCCTCGCCGTCGCCGTCGACCGTCACACGGGTCACCCGGGGCGGTCAGGTGTTCGCCTCGTGCGTGGGTGGGCTCGTATCCATCGCTGCCTCGCCGGCCATGGACTGGCAGCTGGACCGGATCGACCAGGGCCGCCTCCCGGCTGCCGGCCTGGAGTTCACCCGGTCGGGCAAGAACGGCAAGGTCGAGGTCAGCGTGCACTGCGTGGGAGGCATCCCGCGGTTCTCGCTCGGCGACGGTGCGGCCGCAGGGGGCGAGTCGCCCACGGCGACCGAGACCGGCGACGACCACGGGGGCCGCAGCCCCGGTGGCAGCGGCTCGGACGACGGCGGCACGAGCGGGTCCGGCAGCTCGGGCGGGTCGGAGGACGGCTCAGGCGGTAGCCGCGGGCGCGGCTAGCGACTCGTGGTGCCCGTCGGGGCCGGCCCCCCGGGGGCGGACCCGCTCGGTCATGCCCAGGGCCAGCCGCAGGGCCGCGACCCACACCAGGCAGGCGCCCAGCACGTGCACCGCGACCAGCCCGATCGGCAGGTTGGTGGCGTACTGCAGGTAGCCGACAAGCCCCTGGGCGACGACCACGACGAGCAGCTCGCCGGCGCGTCGCCGTACCGACGCCGGCGCCGACGTCGCCCGCAGCGCGAACCCGAGCCCGACCGCGAGCCCTACGAGCAGCCAGACGAGATCGGCGTGCAGCTGGGTGACCTCGACGAGCGAGAACGGCAGCCGGTGAGTCGCGTGCTTGTCGCCGGAGTGCGGCCCGGTGCCCGTGACCACGGTGCCGGCGACCAGGAGCAGCCCGGTGACCCCGACCAGGACGCGGCCGCCGACGAGCAGCACGGGCTGCACCAGCGGCCGGTGCGGCACGGGCTGTCCGGCGGAGAGCTCGGCCGCGAGCGTCGCGGCGGCGATGAGCACCATCGAGAGCAGGAAGTGCGCCATCACCGTCACCGGGTTGAGCCCGGTCAGGACGGTGACCCCGCCGAGCAGAGCCTGGGCGACGATCCCGCCGAAGAGCGCAGCGGAGAGCACCCGCAGGTCGCGGCGGCGGGCCCGCCACGCTACGACGACCGCGGCGACGACCACCGCGGACAGCGCGAAGGTCAGCAGCCGGTTGGAGAACTCCACGACGCCGTGCACGCCCATCTCGCGGGTCGGCACGAGGCTGGAGTCGGTGCAGCGGGGGAAGGTCGGGCAGCCCAGCCCGGAGGCCGTCAGCCGGACGGCCCCGCCGGTGACCACGATCCCGACGTTGCAGACCAGCGCGGCCACGAAGGCCCGGTGCACGGCCGCCGGGCTCGGGACCCAGGCGCGCCACCGGTCGAGCATGCGACCCAGGGTAGGCGGCTGGTCCGCGGAGTCAGGACCGGCTCACTCCCACTTGAAGGTGCGCGCGGCGAGTGCGCCGGCCACGACGGCCCAGCCGAGGAGCACGCCGACCAGGTGCCAGGGGAGTGCGCCGCCGTCCCGCAGCACGATCCGCAGCCCCTGCGAGAGGGCGCCCGCGGGCAGCGACTCGAGCAGCGGCCGCGCGGAGGACGGGAACTTCGACAGCGGTACGGCGATGCCGCCGGTCACGAGGAACAACAGGTAGACCAGGTTGGCGCCCGCCAGGGTCGCCTCGGCCCGCAGCGTGCCCGCCATCAGCAACGCCAGCGCGGCGAACGCCGCGGTCCCCGCGAGGACCAGGACGAGCACGGCGAGCCAGGAGCCGCGCGGGTCCCAGCCCATGGCTTGGGCGACGACGGCGAGCAGCAGCACCTGCAGGGCCTCGATCGTGAGCACCGACAGGCCCTTGGCCCCCAGCAGCGCGCCCCGCGGCAGCGGCGACGCACCCAGCCGCTTCAGCGCGCCGTACCGCCGCTCGAAGCCGGTGCCGATCGCCAGCCCCGTGAACGCGGTCGACATGACGGCCAGCGCCAGGACGCCGGGCACGAGGAAGTCCACCCGCGCGGTGCGAGTCCCGAGGTCCATCACCGCGACGTTGCCGAAGACGACCAGGACGAGCACCGGGATGACGACCGTGAGCAGCAGCTGCTCGCCGTTGCGCAGCACCATCCGCACCTCCAGCGCGGTCTGCGCGAGCAGCATCCGGCGCAGCGGCGCGGCGCCGGGGTCCGGCGTGAACGTCCCCGGCGGGACGGCAGCGACCGTCATCCGCGCAGCTCCGAGCCGGTCAGCTCGAGGAAGACGTCCTCGAGCGAGCGCCGCCCCACGGTCAGCCCCTCGGGCATCACCTCGCGGTCGGCGCACCAGCGGGTGACGGCGGCGAGCAGGTGGGTGTCCACGGTGCCGTGCACGACGTAGCGGCCGGGTGCGGGCTCCTCGACGCGGGTGGTGAGCGGCAGGGCGCCGGCCAGCGCCACCAGGTCGAGTCCGGGCGGCCCGTCGAAGCGCAGGCTGCCGCCGGACCCGGCCGCGGTGAGCTCGCCGGGGGAGCCGACGGCGACGACCTTGCCGTGGTCGACCACCACCACGGTGTCGGCTAGGCGTTCGGCCTCGTCCATGAAGTGGGTGGTCATGACGACGGTCACGCCGTCGGTCCGCAGGGCCTCGACCAGGTCCCAGGTGGCCCGTCGGGCCTGCGGGTCGAGACCGGCGGTGGGCTCGTCGAGGAACACCAGCTCCGGGCGGCCGACGACCGCCATCGCCAGCGAGAGCCGCTGCTGCTGGCCGCCGGAGAGCCTTCGGTACGGCGTGCGGCCGGCCGAGGCCAGCCCGAGCCGCTCGACCAGGACCGGCACGTCGAGCGGGTGTGCGTGCAGCGATGCGACGTGGCGGAGCATCTCCTCGGCCTTCACTCCGGGGTAGACCCCGCCCTGCTGGAGCATGACGCCGACGCGGGGCCGCAGCTCTCGGGCGTCCGCCCACGGGTCCAGGCCCAGCACCCGGACGGAGCCGGCGTCCGGGCGCCGGTAGCCCTCGCAGGTCTCGACGGTGGTGGTCTTGCCGGCGCCGTTGGGGCCGAGCACCGCCGTGATCGACCCGGCCGGGACCTCGAGGGTGAGTCCGTCGACGGCAGGGACGCCGTCGTACCGCTTGACGAGGCCCACGACCTCGACCGCGGCGATGCTCACCGGGTGAGTCTACGAAGCAGCGCTCGTCCGGTTCGCCGCAAGCCAGGTGGCCGCGGCGGCCACCCCGGCGGCCAGGTCGAAGAGCCGGCAGGTGGCGTCGCCGACCTGCCCGGTCCGGACCAGGGCGAGCGTCTCGAGGTGGGCACCGATCTGCTCGAAGTCCTCTTCGTCCACGTCGAGGTCGGTCCAGGTGGCCCACTCCCGGCCCCCGTCGGGCCTGAGGACAGCCCCCGAGAAGGACGTGGGCCCGGCCGCGCCGGGCACGCGGTACTCCGCGAGGTGGAAGCAGGTGGTCGTGCCCCAGCCCGCGCCGAGCAGCAGGACCTGGGCGCCGAGGCGCTCGATGGTGGCGAGCGGTGAACGTTCCCCGCACTGGGAGTCGAGGTCGTG
Source organism: Actinomycetes bacterium (assembly GCA_036499185.1). GTDB lineage: Bacteria > Actinomycetota > Actinomycetes > JACCUZ01 > JACCUZ01 > DATBDW01. The sequence goes on from DASYEF010000065.1 coordinate 12,868, forward strand.
GACGGCAACGACCTCCTCGGCGCGGGCCCCGAGGGCCGCGAACGACGTCGTGGGGTGGCTGCTGCGACGGGCGCCCGGCCAGGTCCGAACCTGCTCCGGCAGCACGCCCATGCCGCGGCTCGGCGTGAGGGCAGGGTCGTAGGCGGGGGTCTCGGCGCGGATCACCGGCCACCAGTGGGACGGGACTGGCGGGCGGGACCACCCGGACGGGTCGCTGTTCTCGCCGGTCTGGGTCGGGACGACGAGCGTGCCGGCCGGGCCGACGGCGTCCAGGAGGGCCTGCACGACGGCGACCTGGCTGCCGGGGACGTAGCCGAGGCTGCTCAGGGCCGAGTGGACCAGCAGGGTCGCGCCGGGCTCGACGCCCAGGCGGGCCAGGTCGCGGGCCAGTGCCGACCGTGGGTGGATCCCGCGCTCGGGCTGCTCGGGCTGCTCGGGCTGCCCGGGGGCCATGGTGCCGGTCACCGTCGGCATGCTGCCAGCCGAGCGCGTGCCACGCGTGGCGGAGGGGGAGTTTGCGATCGGCGTACCAATTACGGCACACTGGTGTTGTGAAATCCAGCCCCTCGGTCCTCCGGGACCCCCATGGCGTCGCGGGCGCGGCGGGCGATGACGTGGCGGGCCCAGTGAGCGACGTCATGGGGATCAACCGGACACGGGACCGCGTCGCGCGGACTGTGCTGGAGACCGGGCCCACCACCGCTGCCGCCCTGGCTCAGGCGCTGGGCCTGACCCCCGCAGCGGTACGCCGGCACCTGGACGCCCTGCTCGCGGCCGGCTTGGTCGAGGAGCGGGAGCCGCGGGCCACCGCGACCCGTGGGCGTGGGCGGCCGGCGCGGCTGTTCGCCGTCACCGACACCGGCCGGGACACCTTCGACCAGGACTACGACGACCTCGCGGCGTCCGCGCTGCGGTTCCTCGCCGAGACCGGCGGCCGGGAGGCCGTCGGCGCCTTCGCCCGTCAGCGGGTAGCCGAGCTGGAGGCCCGCTACCGGCCGGCCGTCGAGGCGGCACCGGCGGACGAGCGGGTGGGGGCGCTCGCTGCGGCCCTCGCCGCGGACGGTTACGCTGCCGCGGCGCGCCCGACCGGGAGCGGTCCGGACGCGGGGGGCCAGCCGACCGGCCACCAGCTCTGCCAGCACCACTGCCCGGTGGGCCACGTCGCCGAGGAGTTCCCCGAGCTCTGTGAGGCCGAGACCGAGGTCTTCGCCCGCCTGCTCGGCACGCACGTCCAGCGCCTGGCGACCATCGCCCACGGCGACGGCGTCTGCACCACCTTCGTCCCGAGGGGCGCAGCGCCCACCGCCACCGCACCACGCACGTCCGACACGGAGGAGTCCTTGTGACCGCCATCCCCGAGACCACCCACGCCGAGGTCGACACCCTCGGCCGTTACGCGTTCGGCTGGTCGGACACCGACACCGCCGGCGCGACCGCGCAGCGGGGCCTGTCCGAGGACGTCGTGCGCAACATCTCGACGCTCAAGAGCGAGCCGCAGTGGATGCTCGACCTGCGGCTCAAGGGGCTGCGCCTGTTCGGCAAGAAGCCGATGCCGACGTGGGGCTCGGACCTGTCGGGCATCGACTTCGACAACATCAAGTACTTCGTCCGGTCCACCGAGAAGCAGGCGACCAGCTGGGACGAGCTGCCCGCCGACATCAAGAACACCTACGACCGGCTCGGCATCCCGGAGGCCGAGAAGCAACGCCTGATCGCCGGTGTCGCCGCGCAGTACGAGTCCGAGGTCGTCTACCACCAGATCCGCGAGGACCTGGAGCAGAAGGGCGTCCTGTTCCTGGACACCGACACCGCGCTGCGCGAGCACGAGGACTTGTTCCGCGAGTACTTCGGCACGGTCATCCCGGTCGGCGACAACAAGTTCGCCGCGCTGAACACCGCGGTCTGGTCCGGCGGCTCCTTCATCTACGTCCCGCCCGGCGTCAAGGTCGACATCCCGTTGCAGGCCTACTTCCGGATCAACACCGAGAACATGGGCCAGTTCGAGCGGACGCTGATCATCGCCGACGAGGGCTCCTCGGTGCACTACGTCGAGGGCTGCACCGCACCGATCTACTCCTCGGACTCGCTGCACTCGGCGGTCGTCGAGATCATCGTGAAGAAGGACGCGCACGTCCGCTACACGACGATCCAGAACTGGTCGAACAACGTCTACAACCTGGTGACCAAGCGCACCGCGGTGCAGGCCGGCGGCCGGATGGAGTGGATCGACGGCAACATCGGCTCCAAGGTCACCATGAAGTACCCCGCCTGCTACCTGCTCGGCGAGCACGCCTCCGGCGAGACCCTGTCGGTCGCCTTCGCCGGTGAGGGCCAGCACCAGGACGCCGGCGCCAAGATGGTGCACTCGGCGCCGCACACCTCCTCGACGATCATCTCCAAGTCGGTTGCGCGAGGCGGCGGGCGCACGTCGTACCGCGGGCTCGTGCAGGTGCTCGAGGGCGCCCACGGCTCGAAGTCGACGGTGAAGTGCGACGCCCTGCTCATCGACACGGTGAGCCGCAGCGACACCTACCCCTACGTCGACGTCCGCGAGGACGACGTGACGATGGGCCACGAGGCCACCGTGTCCAAGGTCAGCGAGGACCAGCTCTTCTACCTGATGAGCAGAGGCCTGACCGAGGACGAGGCGATGGCGACGATCGTGCGCGGCTTCGTCGAGCCGATCGCCAAGGAGCTCCCGATGGAGTACGCGCTCGAGCTCAACCGGCTGATCGAGCTGCAGATGGAAGGGGCCGTCGGTTGAGTACGACGGCATCCGAGATCCTCAGCCCGGAGACGGGCGGTTTCAGCGGCAAGCCGCACTCGCACGGCGCCACACCGGTCCCCGGTGACAGCCGTGGCGAGCGGCACCGCTCGTTCGAGCTGTCCGACTTCGCCGTACCCGTGGGTCGCGAGGAGGAGTGGCGGTTCACCCCGCTGCACCGGCTCCGTCACCTGCACGAGGACGACGGCACGGCTGGCGTCGACAACGGGGTCGTGTCGGTCGAGGTCGACGCCGCCCCCGAGGTCCACGTCGAGACAGTGGCTCGCGGCGACGAGCGGCTCGGCAAGGCCGGCGTACCGGGCGACCGGGTCGCCGCTCGCGCGTGGTCGTCGTTCGAGAAGGCCACCGTCGTCACGGTGCCCAAGGACGTCGTCGCCAGCGCACCGACGGTGGTCACCCTGCGCGGTGACGGCATCGACAACGGCGCCGCGTTCGGGCACCTGCTCGTCGACGTGCAGCAGTTCGCCCAGGCCGTCGTGGTCCTCGACCATGTCGGCCGCGCGACGTACGCCGACAACGTCGAGTTCCTCGTCGGTGACGGGGCTCGGCTGACCGTCGTCGTGATCGACGACTGGGCCGACGACGCCGTGCACGCCGCGCAGCACTCGGTCACGGTCGGCCGCGACGCATCGTTCAAGAGCATCGTCGTGTCGTTCGGCGGTGACGTCGTGCGGGTGGCCTCGGAGGCGCGGTTCGCCGCGACCGGCGGGCGCATCGAGATGCTCGGCCTCTACTTCGCGGACGCTGGGCAGCACCTCGAGCACCGGCTCTTCGTCGACCACGCGATGCCCCACTGCAGGTCGAACGTCGTCTACAAGGGCGCACTGCAGGGCGAGGACGCGCACACCGTCTGGATCGGAGACGTGCTGATCAGGGCCGAGGCGGAGGGCACCGAGACCTTCGAGCTCAACCGCAACCTGATCCTCACCGACGGCGCCCGCGCCGACTCGGTGCCCAACCTCGAGATCGAGACCGGCGAGATCGTCGGCGCCGGCCACGCCAGTGCCACCGGGCGCTTCGACGACGAGCAGCTGTTCTACCTGCAGTCGCGGGGCATCCCGGAGAACGAGGCACGCCGGCTCGTGGTGCGCGGCTTCTTCGCCGACGTCATCAACCAGATCGGCATCCCCGACGTGCAGCAGCGCCTGCTCGCGCGGGTGGAGGCCGAGCTCGAGGGGTCGGTCCACTGATGGCCGACTTCGTCCGGGCCTGCCACGTCTCCGACGTGGCCGACTGCGCTGCCATCCACGTGATGATCGGCGAGGTCCCGGTGGCCGTGGTCCGCAGCGGCGCCGAGTTCTACGCGATCCACGACGTCTGCTCGCACGCGAACGTCGCCCTGTCCGAGGGCGAGATCGAGGACCAGACCATCGAGTGCTGGCTGCACGGGTCGCGCTTCGACCTCGTCACCGGCCGGCCCACCGGGCTGCCGGCCACCCAGCCCGTCCCTGTGTACCCCGTGAAGATCGACGGCGAGGACGTCCTCGTCTCGGTCGAGAAGGAGAGCTGAACAGTGAGCACCCTGGAGATCCGCGACCTGCACGTCTCGGTCGACACCGAGGGCGGTCCGCGCGAGATCCTGCGCGGCGTCGATCTCACCGTGCGGGCCGGTGAGACGCACGCCATCATGGGCCCGAACGGCTCGGGCAAGTCGACGCTGGCCTACTCGATCGCCGGGCACCCCAAGTACACCGTCACCGGTGGCACGGTGACCCTGGACGGCGCCGACGTGCTCACGATGACCGTCGACCAGCGGGCCCGGGCCGGGCTGTTCCTCGCGATGCAGTACCCCGTCGAGGTGCCCGGCGTCTCGGTGTCGAATTTTCTGCGTTCGGCCAAGACGGCCATCGACGGCGAGGCACCCAAGCTGCGCACCTGGGTCAAGGAGGTGCGAGAGGCCATGGAGCGGCTCTCGGTCGACCCGTCGTTCGCCGAGCGCAGCGTCAACGAGGGGTTCTCCGGCGGTGAGAAGAAGCGCCACGAGATCCTGCAGCTCGAGCTGCTCAAGCCGAAGGTCGCGATCCTCGACGAGACCGACTCCGGGCTCGACATCGACGCCCTCAAGGTCGTCTCCGAAGGCGTCAACCGGGTCCGCGAGGGCGGCGAGACCGGCGTGCTGCTCATCACGCACTACACCCGGATCCTGCGCTACATCGAGCCCGACTTCGTGCACGTCTTCGTCGGCGGCCGGGTCGTGGAGGAGGGCGGGCGCGAGCTCGCCGACACCCTCGAGGCCGAGGGCTACGAGAAGTTCCTCCCCAAGGTGGTCGCCTAGCCATGACCACCACCGCGCACTTGTCAGCCGCAGAACGACCTCTGGGTCGTCCTGGGGCTGACAACTTGACGGGACTCGACGTCGAGAAGGTCCGCAAGGACTTCCCGGTGCTCGAGCGGCTCGTGCACGGCGACAAGCCGCTGGTCTACCTCGACAACGCGGCGACCTCGCAGAAGCCGCGTCAGGTGCTCGACGCCCTGGACGACTACTACACGCGCCACAACGCCAATGTGCACCGCGGCATCCACGTCCTTGCCGAGGAAGCCACGGCGCTCTACGAGGGCGCGCGGGAGAAGGTCGCGCGCTTCGTCAACGCAGCCGACACCGCCGAGATCGTCTTCACCAAGAACTCGACCGAGTCACTCAACCTGGTCGCCAACGTGCTGGGGTACGCCGGCGGGCGCCGCGCCGCCCTCGGGCCCGGCGACGAGGTGGTCATCACCGAGATGGAGCACCACTCGAACATCGTGCCGTGGCAGCTGGTCACCCAGCGCACCGGCGCGACGCTGAAGTGGTTCTCGCTCACCGACGACGGACGCCTCGACCTGTCCGACATCGACGCTGTCATCACCGAGCGCACGAGGGTCGTCTCGTTCGTCCTGGTCTCGAACATCCTCGGCACGGTCAACCCGCCCGAGGACCTGGTCCGCCGGGCGCACGAGGTCGGCGCGCTCGTCGTGGTCGACGCGTCGCAGGCCGCCCCGCACATGCCGCTGGACGTGCAGGCGCTCGGCGCCGACCTGGTCGCCTTCACGGGGCACAAGATGTGCGGGCCGACCGGCATCGGGGTGCTCTGGGGCCGCAAGGAGCTGCTCGAGGAGCTCCCGCCGTTCCTGGGCGGCGGCGAGATGATCGAGATGGTCACGATGGCCACGTCGACGTACGCCGCCGTACCGCACAAGTTCGAGGCGGGCACTCCACCGATCGCGCAGGCCGTCGGTCTGGGCGCAGCGGTGGACTACCTGACCGGGCTGGGCATGGACAACGTGCACGCCCACGAGCAGCGGATCACGGCGTACGCGCTGCAACGCCTGCAGCAGGTCGAGGGGCTGCGGATCATCGGACCTTCGACCACCGAGTCCCGCGGTGCCGCGGTCTCCTTCGCCCTCGGTGACCTGCACCCGCACGATGTCGGCCAGGTGCTCGACGAGCTCGGGATCGCCGTACGCGTGGGTCACCACTGCGCCCGGCCGGTCTGCCTGCGCTACGCCGTCCCGGCTACGACCCGCGCGTCGTTCTACCTCTACAACACCGAGGCGGAGGTCGACGCGCTCGTCGCCGGCCTCGAGCACGTCCGGCACTTCTTCGCGGGCGACGGCAGTCTCGGGGGAGGTGGTGCCCGATGAAGCTCGAGTCGATGTACCAGGAGATCATCCTGGACCACTACCGCAAGCCGCACCACAAGGGCCTGCGCGACCCGTTCGACGCCGAGGTGCACCACGTCAACCCGACCTGTGGTGACGAGGTCACCCTGCGGGTCCGGCTGGGTGACGACGGCCGCACGGTCGAGGACGTCTCCTACGAGTCGCTCGGCTGCTCGATCTCGATGGCGTCGGTGTCGGTGATGACCGACCTCGTGGTCGGCAAGGACCTGGACGATGCGGACGCCGCGTACAACGCCTTTCTGGCGCTGATGCGCGCCAAGGGCGACACCGAGGCGCTGGTCGAGGCCGACGAGGACCTGCTCGAGGACGCGGTCGCGTTCGAGGGCGTCTCGAAGTACCCGGCGCGGATCAAGTGCGCGCTGCTCGGCTGGATGGCATGGAAGGACGCGACCGCCCAGGCGGTTGCCCAGCAGGACCGACGCATGACGGAGGAGAGCGCATGAGCGAGACCGCGACCGACCAGGTGACGGGAGGCCCGCAGGGCCTGGCGTCGGTGGACGAGATCGAGGAGGCCATGCGCGACGTCGTCGACCCCGAGCTGGGCATCAACGTCGTCGACCTCGGCCTCGTCTACGGCGTCCACGTCGACGACGACAACGCCGTGACGCTGGACATGACCCTGACCTCGGCGGCCTGCCCGCTGACCGACGTCATCGAGGACCAGACGCACTCCGCCCTGTCCGGGCTGGTCAAGGAGGCCCGGATCAACTGGGTCTGGATGCCGCCCTGGGGCCCGGACAAGATCACCGACGAGGGCCGCGAGCAGCTGCGCGCCCTCGGCTTCAACGTCTGAGGCTCTGCGGTCGGGCCCGCTGTCCCGCCGTACCTGGCTCAGGTCACGGCGGCCGGGATGAACGGGTGGTCGAAGACGTTCGCCCGACCCGGCGCCCTGCCGCGGCGCGCAGTGCCCGACCGAGGCACATTCAACTCGGTCGACCGCAATTGATCACGGAACCGTGATCATTTGCGGGCTCAGTGGCGGAGGCGTCAGCGGCGGCGGGCGATGACGAACGCAGGCGGACAGACCTCGTGCTCGAGCAGTCCGAAGGCGTTGCGTCGGACGAAGTCCGTCGGGCCGATCCACTGCAGGCAGTCGGGGCAGATCGCCTCGGTGTCCACGTGCCAGGAGGCGTCGATCACGTCGAGCAGGTCGAGGCTCGGGTCGGGCTGCTGACGGGTCAGCCACCGCACGAGGCGGCGGGGTCCACGGGGGTGACGCACGTGGGCCACTCTGACCCCTGGGTGTGACAGTCGACAGGGGACGGGGCGTCACGAACCGGCAACCATCCGGTCACAGCCCGATCGTCGCCCAGCGCCTCAGCCGGTCGGGCTCGCCATCAGCCCGCGGAAGGTCGTGCAGGCGTTGACGTCGCCGGTACGCCGGCCGGTCGTGAACCAGGCCCGCCGCTGCGCGGCCGAGCCGTGCGTCCAGGTCTCGGGGTCGACCCGGCCCTGGGTCTGGCGCTGGATGCGATCGTCGCCGACCGCGGCAGCGGCGTCCTGGGCCTGCTGGACCTCGGCGTCCCCGACCGAGACGTTGCCGGCCTCGTCGGCGAGCTTGCTCCAGACCCCCGCGTAGCAGTCCGCCTGCAGCTCGGTGGCGATGGACAGCTCGCCCTGCGTGCTGGGCTGGGACTGCTCGGCGGCCCGCACCCGCCGCTCGGTGCCGAACAGCGTCTGCAGGTGGTGCCCCGCCTCGTGGGCGAGGATGTAGGCCTGCGCGTAGCGACCCTGGGCGCCGAACTGCTGCTGCAGCTGGTTGAGGAACCCGATGTCGAGGTAGATCGCCTGGTCCGGCGGGCAGTAGAACGGCCCGACCTGCGAGGACGCCTGGCCGCACCCGGTGCTCACCGACGTCGTGAAGAACACCAGCCCGGGCTTCTCGTACGCCGCGCCGCCACGGATGAACTCGTCGGTCCAGACCTCGTTGATCTCGTTGTAGACCTTGACGAGGAAGCAGTCGTCGTACTTCTGGATCGCGCCGGCCGTGTTGCAGCGGGTGGCCAGGTCGCTCTCCCCGCCCCCGCTGCCCTGCACGGCGTCGCCGGGCGGCACCAGCCCGGTGGTGTCGGTTCCTCCGCCGCCGAGAACCGCCACCAGCAGGTAGACGATCAGGCCGACCACACCGATGCCGCCGCCACCGATCGCGATCGGCCCACCGACTCCGCGGCGGTCCGACACCCCGGACACGTCGACCCGCTGGTCGTCGAAGTCGATGCCCACCGCCGCCTGCCCTCCCTGGTCGTGTGCCGCCCCGAGGACGAATCGCCGTGGCGGGCCGTTCGCGGCGCGCGGGTAGACTACGGGCCATGTCCGCGCCGTGCTCCTGAGCCGGTCTTGCTGTAGTCGCCGCGAGACCTCTGCCCACGACGCCGAAGGACAACCCGATGATCACCGCCACCGCGCTGGACCTGCGCGCCGGCCCCCGGCTGCTGCTCGGCGCTGCGACCTTCCGCATCGCCCCCGGTGACCGCATCGGCCTGGTCGGGCGTAACGGAGCCGGCAAGACCACGCTGACCCGCGTCCTCTCGGGCGAGTCGCACCCGGCCAGCGGGCAGGTGACCCGCTCCGGCCACGTGGGCTATCTGCCGCAGGACCCGCGCACCGGCGACCTCGACGTGGTGGCCCGCGACCGGATCCTCTCCGCACGCGGTCTCGACGAGGTGCTGCGCCGGATGCGGCAGACCGAGGGCGAGATGGCCAGCGCCGACGTGGAGACCCACGAGCGGGCGATGGCGCGTTGGCCGCGGCTCGAGTCGGAGTTCCAGGCGGCCGGCGGGTACGCCGCCGAGAGCGAAGCGGCCGCGATGGCCTCCAGCCTCGGCCTGCCGGAGCGCGTCATGGAGCAGCCGCTGCGCACGCTCTCCGGCGGGCAGCGCCGCCGGGTCGAGCTGGCCCGGATCCTGTTCTCCGGTGCCGGCACCGGGGCCGACAGCGCCACCCTGCTGCTCGACGAGCCGACCAACCACCTCGACGCCGACTCGATCGTCTGGCTGCGCGACTACCTCAAGACCTACAAGGGCGGCCTGGTCGTGATCAGCCACGACGTCGGCCTGCTCGAGCAGGTCGTCACGAGGGTCTTCCACCTGGACGCCAACCGCGCCGAGCTCGACCTCTACAACGTCGGCTGGAAGGCCTACCTCACCCAGCGCGAGACCGACGAGCGACGCCGCAAGCGCGAGCGGGCGAACGTCGAGAAGCAGGCCTCGGTCCTCAAGGCGCAGGCCGACCGGATGCGCTACAAGGCCACCAAGGCGCGCGCCGCACAGAGCATGGACAAGCGCGCCGCCAAGCTGCTCGGCGGCCTCGAGGAGGTCCGGCGGCACGACCGGGTCGCCAAGCTGCGCTTCCCGGACCCCGCGCCGTGCGGCAGGACGCCGCTCACCGCCGAGGGCCTGTCCAAGTCATACGGGTCACTGGAGGTCTTCACCGACGTCGACCTCGCGATCGACCGGGGCAGCCGGGTCGTGATCCTCGGGCTCAACGGGGCCGGGAAGACGACCCTGATGCGGCTGCTGGCCGGCATCGAGGAGCCCGACACCGGCGCCGTCGTACCCGGGCACGGCCTGAAGATCGGCTACTACGCCCAGGAGCACGAGACGCTGGACCCGGCCCGGACGGTCCTGGAGAACATGCGCAGCGCCGCACCGGACACGCCGGAGGTGGAGCTGCGCCGGATCCTGGGCTCGTTCCTGTTCACCGGCGAGGACGTCGACAAGCCGGCAGCGGTGCTCTCCGGCGGTGAGAAGACCCGGCTGGCGCTGGCCACCCTCGTCGTCTCGAGCGCGAACGTCTTGATGCTCGACGAGCCCACCAACAACCTGGACCCGGCCAGCCGCGAGGAGATCCTCGGCGCGCTGCGCACCTACGCCGGGGCGGTCGTCCTGGTCACCCACGACGAGGGGGCCGTCGAGGCGCTGGCCCCGGAGCGGCTGATCCTGCTGCCCGACGGCGTCGAGGACCTGTGGAACGAGGAGTACGCCGATCTCGTGGCGCTCGCCTGACCGGGCGTCGTCCACCGGCGCGTTGCGGCTGGGTCCCGGACCGGAAAGTCAGCCGCAACGCGCCAGTGGACGGGGCTGGCCGGAGCAAGTGCCCGGAATCGGATCTAGCGCGAACCGGCCGGGCCGACGATCATGGGGCCTCGGACACCGGATCTAGGAGGCTGCCGTGGCCGAGCTCAAGAAGGGCGCGCGCATCACCGGAAGCGACCGCACCAAGCTCGCTGCGGACCTCAAGCGCAAGTACGCGTCGGGCGTGAGCATCCGGGAGCTGGCGAAGGAGACTGGCCGCTCTTACGGGTTCGTCCACCGGATGCTCTCCGAGTCGGGCGTGACGCTGCGCGGCCGTGGCGGCGCGACGCGCGGCAAGAAGTCCTGACCTCGGACCCGCAGGGCGCGCCGGCCGACGCCGGCGGTCAGGCTGTGGCGTCTGTGGACGGGGTGCGGTTGCTGCATGCGCCGGGGGGCCCCGTCGCCACCGTCGTGCTGGACCGGCCCGCCACCCGCAACGCGCAGACCCCGGCCACCTGGCGCGCGCTCGCCGCTGTCGGCGCGCGGCTGCTCAGCGACCCCGGCGTCCGAGTCGTCGTGCTGCGCGCCGAGGGCCCGTCGTTCTCCGCTGGCCTGGACCGCGGCATGTTCGCCGGTGGCGTCCCCGGGGAGCCGGGGCTGGCCGAGCTCGCGGCGCTCGACGACTCGGCGCTCGACGCCGCCATCGACGGATTCCAGCAGGCGTTCCGCTGGTGGCGTGACGAGGAGATCGTGTCTGTCGCCGCCGTGCACGGGCACGCGATCGGCGCCGGCTTCCAGCTCGCCCTCGCCTGCGACCTGCGGCTGGTCGCCGACGACGTCGCCTTCTCGATGAAGGAGACCAGCCTCGGGCTGGTACCTGACCTGGGCGGCACCGCCCCACTCGTCGCGCTCGTCGGCTACTCCCGGGCCCTGGAGGTGTGCGTCACCGGCCGCCGGGTCGGCGCGCAGGAGGCCGTGGCGTGGGGGCTCGCCTCGCTCGCCGTACCTCTCGAGCAGCTCACGTCCGCTACCGACGACCTGGTCGCCGCCCTGCTCGCGGCACCGGTAGAGGCACTGCGAGCGACCAAGGGCCTCCTGGCGCAGGCCGGGTCGCAGTCCTACGACGAGCAGCGGGCCGCGGAGCGGGCCGCCCAGGCCGGCCGGCTGCGGGCGCTCGCGAAGGGGGCCTGAGTGGACCTCGTCCTGAGCGACGACCAGCGGGCGGTGCAGCTGGCGGTGCGCGAGTGGGTCGCCGAGGTGGTCACCCCGGACGCGCTGCGCAACGATCGCGAGGAGCGGTTCCCGCAGGAGGCGCTGGACGGTCTCAAGAAGACCGGGTTCGTCGGCATGACGATCCCCGAGGAGTACGGCGGCGGTGGCGCGGACCCGCTGACCTACTGCCTGTTCATCGAGGAGCTCAGCCGCGGCGACGCCAACGTGCGTTCGATCATGTCGGTGCACCTCGGTCTGGTCGCGGGATCGATCGATCGGTGGGGGACCGAGGAGCAGAGGCAGGAGTGGCTGCCGCGGATGGCGACCGGCGAGGTGCTCGGCTGCTTCGGGCTCACCGAGCCGGACCACGGCTCGAACCCGGCCGACCTGCGCGCGAGCGCCGAGGCGTTGCCACGTGGTGGCTGGCGGATCAGCGGCCGCAAGGTGTTCATCACCAACGGTTCGATCGCCGGCGTGGCCCTGGTGATGGCGCGGACCGGGGGAGCCGGGGCCAAGGGCGTGTCGGCGTTCCTGGTGCCGACCGACCGGCCGGGCTTCACGGCGACCCCGCTGCACGGCAAGCTCGGGCTGCGCTCCTGCGACACCGCCGAGCTCGTCCTCGACGGTGTCGAGGTCGGGCCCGAGGCCCTGCTCGGTGCCGAGGGCGCCGGCCTCAAGGTGGCGCTGTCCGCGCTGGACGACGGCCGGATGTCGATCGCGGCGTCGTGCACGGGGATCAGCGCCTCGGGCCTGGAGATCATGACGGCGTACGCCGGTCAGCGCGAGCAGTTCGACAAGCCGATCGCCGGCCACCAGCTCGTCCAGGAGCTCATCGCGGACTCAGCCGTCGACGTGGACGCCTCCCGGCTGCTGACCTGGGCGGTGGCCGACCTCAAGGCTCGCGGGGAGCGCTACTCGCTGGCGGCCTCCAAGGCCAAGCTGTTCGCGACCGAGGCCTCCATCCGGGTGGCCAACGCCTGCATCCAGGTGCACGGCGGGTACGGGTACGTCGACGAGTACCCGGCCGCCAAGCTGCTGCGCGACGCCCGGGTCACCACCCTCTACGAGGGCACCAGCCAGGTGCAGAAGCTGCTCATCGGCCGTGCGCTCACGGGGATCAGCGCCTTCTGACCAGCGTGTCGGCGCAGCCGGTGCAGGTGTCGGTGGCCGGCCGTACCGTGAAGGCAGGCGAGGGCAGGGAAGCAACCGCGGGCTCCACGCGTTGGACCCGGCTAGATGTAATCGTCATTACAGGAGGCAGACCGGGTGTCGATGCACGGGCCCTGGGTCGCGATGCGATCCCTCACCCGCGACGGCGAGGTGGCCAAGCGCAAGCTGGCGCCGGGGACCATCCCGCGGATCGTCGACTTCGCCCGCCCCTACAAGCGCGAGATCGGCTTCTTCCTCGTCCTGGTCGTGCTGGACGCCATGCTCACGGTGGCTCTCCCGTTGCTCTTCAAGGTCATCATCGACGACGGCGTCCTGGCCAAGGACTCCAGCGGCCAGGTCGTGGGCGACAAGAGCGTCGTCGTCTGGGTGGCCGTCGGGATCGCCGGGCTCGCCGTCATCGATGCGCTGCTCACCCTCCTGCAACGGCTGCTGTCCTCCCGCGTCGGTGAGGGGCTGATCTTCGACCTGCGGACCCGGGTGTTCGCCCACGTCCAGCGGATGCCGATCGCCTTCTTCACCCGCACCCAGACCGGCGCCCTCGTGAGCCGGCTCAACACCGACGTCATCGGCGCCCAGCAGGCGTTCACCTCGACGCTGTCCTCGGTGGTCTCCAACGTGGTCGGGCTGGCCCTCGTCATCGCGACGATGATCGTCTTGTCGTGGCAGATCACCCTCGCGGCACTGCTGCTCACACCGCTGTTCCTGTTCCCGGCCCGCTGGGTGGGTCGCCGCCTGCAGACCATCACCCGGGAGGCGATGCAGCTCAACGCGGGCATGGGCACCACCATGACCGAGCGGTTCAACGTGTCCGGAGCGCTGCTGGTCAAGCTGTTCGGCCGGCTCCCGGAGGAGTCGGAGTCCTTCGGCGTCAAGGCCGGCCGGGTCCGAGACATCGGCATCACCCAGGCCATGTACGGCCGGGTGTTCTTCACCGCGCTGGCCCTCGTGGCGTCGTTGGCCACGGCGCTGGTCTACGGGCTCGGCGGCGTCCTGGCGATCGACGGCGCCATCGAGGTCGGGACCCTGGTCGCGCTCACCGCGCTGCTCGGCCGCCTCTACGGCCCCCTCACGGCCCTGTCCAACGTCCAGGTCGACGTGATGACGGCACTGGTCAGCTTCGAGCGGGTCTTCGAGGTCCTCGACCTGCCGCCGATGATCGACGAGAAGCCCGACGCCGTCACCCTGCCGCGCGGGACGACCGAGGTCGAGCTGCGCGACGTGTCGTTCCGTTACCCGACAGCGGACGAGGTGTCGCTGGCGTCGCTGGAGTCGGTTGCCGTGCTCGACCAGGCACCGAGCCAGCAGGTCCTGCACGACGTGTCCTTCGTCGTACCGGCCGGCACGATGACCGCGCTCGTCGGCCCCTCCGGCGCCGGGAAGACCACCATCACCAGCCTGGTCGGGCGGCTCTACGACACGATCTCCGGCGAGGTGCTCATCGGCGGCCGCGACGTGCGGGACGTGACATTGGCCTCGCTGCACGAGGTCGTCGGCGTCGTGACGCAGGACGCCCACATGTTCCACGAGACGATCCGCACCAACCTGCTGTACGCCCGGCCCGGCGCGACCGACGACGAGCTCGTCTCGGCGCTGCAGGCTGCGCAGATCTGGGACCTCGTGCTGTCGTTGCCCGACGGTCTCGACACCACCGTCGGCGACCGCGGCTACCGGCTGTCCGGTGGCGAGAAGCAGCGGCTGGCCCTCGCCCGGCTGCTGCTCAAGGCACCCGACGTCGTCGTGCTCGACGAGGCCACCGCCCACCTCGACTCCGAGTCCGAGGTCGCCGTCCAGCGCGCGCTCAAGACCGCGCTGCACGGCCGCACCTCGCTGGTCATCGCGCACCGCTTGTCGACCGTTCGCGAGGCCGACCAGATCCTGGTGGTCGAGGACGGGCACATCGTGCAGCGCGGCCGCCACCGCGAGCTGCTCGCCGCCGGCGGGCTGTACGCCGACCTGTACGAGACCCAGTTCGCGAGCCAGGAGGACCCGGCGGAGCTCGCCGAGGACCCGCTCGGCGTCGCCTGACCGCGGAGCTTCCCGAGGCCACTGGCGTCAGGCGGCCTGGACGGCGCCCGGCTGGGCTCGTTTCAGGTGCGGGTCGACGACCATGGCGACATGGACGGCCTGGGCGGCCTGGGCGGCCTGGGCGGCCTGGGCGGCCTCGGCGGCAGTTGGTCGACGTGGTCGGCAGGTGCTCGTCGGCGGTGGTGGCCGTTAGGGCGGCCCGGATGGGAGGCGGCGGCTGAGGTCGGCGCCTCCTGACCCGCCGTTCTCATGATCGTGAGGGGGTCGCTGCCACTTTCTGCGTCCGATCCCCTCTGGATCTTGCGGTTCGGTGATCCACAGCGGATATCTGGCACACGGGAGAGGCCCGTCGAGACGGCACCCTGCGCTCCCGTCCAGGCTGCTCTTACCTCGCCACGGACAGCGGCACAGCGCCGCGCACCGGGTCAGAGTCTGCGGGCCGCCACGAGGTGGTTGAGGTAGTGCTTGGTGACCGTCCCACCCGGGCGGTCCCGGATCATCGCGGTGACACCGGCGAGGAAGTCGCGCCGCTGCGGCTCGGGCATGGTCAGCGTGTTCGAGTACGTCGAGAGCACGTCGACGTACTCCTCGGCCGTGTAGGTGTGCGGCCACAGGTAGCGGCGGACCGTCGCGGGGTGGAACAGCCCGCTCGCGGCGATGTCCTCGACGAAGGGGTCGGCCACGTCGGCCGGCATGGGCGGGCCCCCCTCGAGGACCTCGCCGAAGCGGGCATACACCCGCTGGACGTCGACGAAGAACGGGTCCCCGTCGGCAGGCAGTACGTGGGTCGTGCCGATGAGAGCGATCGAGCCACCGGGACCTAGCAGGTCGGTGGCGTGCCGGTAGCCGATGTCGGGGTCCACCCAGTGCCACGCGGTGGCGGACACGACCGCGTCGAACGGATCCTCGTCGTGTCCGTCGGGCGGCCAGGTCTCGAAGGTCCCGACGTCGACCCGCAGGTCGGTCCCGGCGAGCTCGCGCCGGGCGACGGCGGCGAGTGCGGGGCCGCGCTCGACGGCCACCACCCGCCAGCCCTCCGCGAGCAGTCCGCGGGTGGCCTGCCCGGTGCCGGGCCCGACCTCGAGCACCCGGGCGCCGGGGGCGAGCCCGGCCAGGCCGCCGAGGTCCGCGAAGAGCTCCGCCGGGTAGCGAGGCCGGGCGCGCTCGTAGCGTTCGGCATCGGCGTCGAAGGTCGCCGCCAGCCGCTCCCGGTCCGTCGTCCCGTCGGCGCTCACTTGTCGGTCGCGCCATCCACGCGCTCGCGGAGCAGGTCGGCGTGGCCGTTGTGCTGGGCGTACTCCTCGATCATGTGGACGACGACGCTGCGCACCGACATGACGCCGACGGCGGCGGTCACGGTGTCGTCGTACGACGCCGCGGCCAGCGCCGCGTCCGCGAGTCGGCACTCGTCGAGCAGGCGGTCGTACTCCGCCTGCGCGCGGCCGGGGTCCAGGTCCTCGAAGTCCGCGTCCTCGCCAAGTGCGGAGTCGTACATCGGCTCGAGGAGCTCTCCGCCGATCCGCTCGCGGAACCACTTGCGTTCCACCTTGGCCAGGTGCGGGATCAGCCCCTGCAGGGAGAGGTTGGACGGCGGCACCGAGCGCGTCGCCAGCTGCGCACCGGTCAGGCCCGCACACTTGTGGCGCAGCAGCGCGCGGTGCCAGGCGAGGTAGCCCTCGAGGACGGGTCGCTCGTCCCCGGTGTGCGGGAAGTCGGGCAGCGGCTCGTCGGGGGCGGTGCACGTCATGACCGCCATCATCGCGGCCGCCGCCGATCGCGTCTCATCGGTTCCGGCCGGCTCAGAACGCGGCCACCGTGGCCGGCGCGCGCTGTGGCCGGGTGAGGGCGCGGACCAGGGCGTCCTGGCCGTGCCGGCGTACCGAGAGGGCGCTGAGCAGGCGGAAGACCGGGTCGAGGACGCCGGGTCCGAACTCCGGCACCGGAACCGCCACGCTGGCCGCGAGGTCGTCCGCGTGCACGACCATCTCCATCAGCCGCGTCACGAGGAAGTCGTCCGCGTCCAGCGCCCACCCCTGCCACGGGATGTAGACCGCCGTCGGTGCGCCGGCCAGCGCGCTCGCGATCTGTTCTCGAGCGCCGGACACGAGCTCCAGCGCCGCGTCCGGACCTTCGGCCGCCTGCTCGTCCGAGGTGGCGCGGATCGAGGTGTTGGCGTCCCCATCGAGGTCCTCCCGGGTCCACGCCGCGCGCGCGTAGTGCTCGAGGACATCGATCGTCTCGGTGCCCTCGGGGACGTCGGTGTTGAGCAGCCGGACGACGTTCACCGGCTGGCTGACCAGGTGCCTGGCCAGGCCTCCGACGCTCATGCCCTGGCAGCTCGACTCGGCGGTCCAGGCGGCCGACACCTCGGGCCGTGCGACCAGCTCGGCAACGAGGTCGGTCGCATGGACCACGACGTCCCGGTCGAGCTCTCCGGCGAAGCACATCGTCACCCTCGGGACTCTAGGTGGCTCCGCCGACGGCGGCCCAGAGACCCGTCGTGGCACGCTGACCGGGACGCCCTGTCCCCCCGGTTCTGGAAGGAGATCGACCGTGAGCTCCGAGGACAGCGAGCCGCCGGTCGTCGGCGAGCTGGCTCGGGAGCTGTCCGGGTGTGGCTGGGTCAGCGACCTGTTCGTCGGTGGCTCGCTGGCCACCGGTGACTACGTCCCCGGCGTGAGCGACCTCGACCTCGTGGCCCTCGTCGACGGACCGGTGGACGCGGAACGCACCACGTTCCTCACGACGTTGCACCGCCGGCTCGACGCGGGCGCCGGCTCAGGGCGGGACCTCGGCTGCGTCTACGTCGACGGCGCCCGGCTGCGAGACGAGGAGGCGCGGCACCCCACGTGGACGCACGGCGCGATGGTGAGCAGGCAGCTGTCCGGCATCGTGCGGGCCGAGCTCGTGCTGCACGGGTACGCGGTCTTCGGCCGGCCGCCGCGAGACGTCCTGCCGCCGATGAGCACGGACGACGTGCGTGCCGCGGCCCGTCGCGAGGTCACCGGCTACTGGGCCTGGGCGGCGCGGCGTCCGTGGATGTGGCTCGACCCGGTCATCACCGACCTCGGCCTGACGTCGATGGCGCGGGGGAGACACGCGATGTCGACGGGAGAGCTGCTCCCCAAGACCCGTGCCGTCGAGGAGGCGGACGCGCCCGCCTGGTTGATCGACCAGCTGCGGGCCCGCCGCAGAGGTGCGGACGTGCGCTCTCGCCGGCTGCGCAGCGCCCTCATCGCGTGGAGGGATGCGCGGCGCACCGTCTCGGCGGCGCGCCTGACCGACGGGGGTCCGCGGCCGTAACCTGGCTGGGTGGGGGCGAGCGAGGACTACCGGGACCTGGCCGAGGCCGCGTGGGCGTGGGTCCTGGGCCGGGTGCGGGACGACGACGGCCCGTGGCTGCCGATTTCAGTCGGCGTGAACGAGCCGGCGGGCCCGCCAGACCCGACGCCGAGCAAGGAGCGCGACTGCCTGTACGACGGGATCGCCGGCCTCGCGCCGGTCCTGGCCGAGATCGCCCTGCACCGCGGTCTGTCCCCCGCCGAGGCGGAGCTGGCGGACGGGGTCGTGGCCCGGCTCTCGCGGCTCGCGGAGACCGCCACGGAGTCCGGCCTCTACGAAGGCCTCGCCGGTCATGTTGCGGCGCTGCGGATGCTCGCTCCCGGCACCGAGACCGGATCCCTGGCACGCATCGCCGAGCTGCAGACGCCCGACGGCTGGCCCACCACGACCGACCCCTCCGGCGTACCGCTGACCGACGTCATCGGCGGCAGCGCCGGCATCGTCATGACCGCGGTCTGGTGCGGCGGTGAACTGTCGGACCGGATCGCGACGTCCGGGGGCGAGGCGCTGCTCGCCGCGGCCGACCGGACCCCCGCGGGGCTGGACTGGGGGATGGTGCCCGGCTCGCCGTCGCGCGGCCCGAACTTCTCGCACGGCACTGCGGGCGTGTCCGCGGCGCTGGCGGTTGCCGGTACCGCCCTCGATCGGGCCGACTTCGTGGCAGCCGCCGTCCTCGGCGCCCAGCACCTGCTCGACGTCGGCTCCCTGGACGACGGCGGCTTCGTCGTACCGCACACCATCCCGCCGGCCCGACGAGTCGTCGAGCCGCTGACCTACACCTGGTGCCACGGGCCGGCCGGCACGTCCCAGCTGTTCGTGGCCCTCACCCGGGCCGGGGTCGAGGAGGTCGGTGGCCTGACCGTGGAGGACCTGCGCGAGCGCTGCCTGCACTCGGTCCTCACCTCGGGCGTTCCGCAACGGCTGCGACCCGGGTTCTGGGACAACGACGGCCGGTGCTGCGGCACCGCCGGTGTCGGCGACGTCCTGCTCGACGCCGCGCAGGACGACGACGACCCGGCCCGGGCCGGGCGCTGGCTCGCGGGCGCGGTGACGATGGCCGAGGCCCTCGTCGAACGGGCAGTGCGCGACGGCGACCGCGCCTACTGGCGGTTCGTCGAGTACCGCGACGATCCGCCCCTGCTGGCGCCGGGCACCTCGTGGATGCAGGGGGCGGCGGGCATCGCGGCGTACCTCTTCCGGATCGCGCGTGTCCTCGACGTGGGTCTGACCGCGCCGGTGGTCGACCGACCTGATGAGTGGTGGGCGGTGCCGACTGCGCTGCGGACGGTCGGGACGGGCCGACCGGTCCTTGACGGCACAGGGGCGAAGCGATGACCACCCCGGAGCTTGGCGGCCCGCGGTGGCGTCGGCCGGCGATCGTGACGGCGGTTGCCGTCCTGGTGCTCGCCCTCGTCGCCGGCGTCGTCCTGCTGCTCGGCAACGACAACGGCAGCGGACCGCCGGCCGCAGCCGGCGCGACGTCGGCACCGGCGTCCTCGCTGCCCGGGGCCGTGACCCCGTCGTCGGCATCATCGACGAAGCCCGCTGTGCCGACACCGACCGTCACGCCGACGCAGGCCAAGGCCAGGCTGACGTGCTCGACGCCGTCGGGCGGGTTCGACCCCAGGCAGATCAGCGTGCCCGGCGTCACCCGCGCAGCCACCGTGGTCATGCCGCCGCGCGACTCGGGCGGCGTCCCTGGCACACCCCCGATTTCCGCGGTCGGGAAAACGGAGTTCGCCTACGACCGCGCGCAGCACGTGCAGCCCGGGGATCCGGCGGGCAACGTCCTGCTGAACGCCCACACCTGGCCCGACGGCACCGCGCTGGGCAACCATCTGCTCAACGGCCTGCAGGTCGGCGACCGGATCGTCGTGGTCGGCGCGGACACGCGCCTGTGCTACCACGTGACCCAGCGCGTCGAGGTCCTCGCGAGCAAGGGCCTCGCCAGCTACTACGACCGGACCGGCCCACCGCAGCTGGCGATCGTCGTCTGCTCCGGCCAGCGCCTCGGCCCCGGCGTGTGGACCAAGCGCACCGTCTGGTTCGCCTCCCCGCAGGCCTGAGCGACCACGCGTCAGGCCGCGGTCACGAGACGGCGCGGGCGATGCCGGCGAGGGACTCGGCCAGGAGCGCTGGCATCCCGACGTCGTCGGCGTAGTCGGCGAGCGCAGCGCAGAGGCCGACGGCGAGCACCCGGGCGCGCAGCTCGCGCTCCTCGTCGACCACGCCGCGGTACGCCGAGAGGAGAGCCGCGCGGGCCGGGCCTGCGAAGCCGCCGTACGCCATCGAGAGGTCGACCGCCGGGTCGCCCAGGCAGGCGTCGCCCCAGTCGATGACTCCGGTCGCGGCACCGTCGCCCGTCACCAGCAGGTGACGCAGGTGGAAGTCGCCGTGCACGAGGACCGGCTCACCGTCCGGCGGCGGCACCGAGGCCCCGGCCGCAAGGAGGTCGTCGACGGCATGGTCCACCGCGCTGCCGGTCTCCCACCCCCCGCGCGACGCAAGACGGTCCAACGTCTCGCGGGCCAGCGGGCCGCGCACCGCGGGCTGGCCCCGGCGCATCGGGTCCGGCGGCAGCCCACTCCCGAGGTCCCGAACCACCGCGGGATCGTGCAGCGCCGCGAGGAAGCGGCCGACCTCACCGCCGAGCGACTCACGCGCGTCCTCCGGCAGCGCGGCGTCGGCCAGCTCCACACCGGGCAGCAGCCGGGCGCCCCAGAACGGCCACGGATAGCCGCCCGTGGGCCGGCCGATCAGCTGGGGGACCGGCACCGGGAGGGGCAGGCGCGGGGCGAGCGGCTCCAGCAGAGGCAGCTCGCGGGCGAGCAGCGCCACCGCGACCTCACGGCGCGGGAAGCGCACCGCCCAGGCGCCGTCCACGACGAAGACGGTGTTGTCGAACCCGTCGGCCAGGTGCACCACCGAGTCGAGGGCCAGGTCGGGGAACTGTGCGGCGAGCAGCGCCCTCGCGCCGTCCTCGTCCAGCGTGACCTCGGGGTCCCAGACGTTCACCGCGGCACGCTAGCCGAGCCCGGTGGAACTGGGGCTACAGGGCGCGCAGCATCCCGCCGTCGACCGGGACCATCGCCCCGGTGAGGAACGAGGCCGCCGGGGAGAGCACGAACGCGGCGATCCGGCCGAACTCCTCCGGGGTCCCGTAACGGCGCAGCGGGATCTTCTTCTCCCACTCCTCGCGAGCCTTGCGTCCCTTGGCGCCGTCGCCGTCGAGCTCCTTGATCCGGTCGGTGTCGATCCGGCCGGGCATCAGGCCGTTGACCCGGATGTTGCGCGGCCCCAGCTCGTCGGCCATCGTCTTCGCCAGCATGCCCAGGCCGGGGCGCAGGCCGTTGGACACCGCGAGCCCGTCGATCGGGGCCTTGACCGAGGTCGAGAGCACGAACGCCAGCGAGCCGCCCTCGTCGCCGAAGACGGCCGTCATCGCGCGCGCGATGCGCAGCGCCCCGAGGAACACCGACTCGAAGCCGGCCCGCCACGCGTTGTCGTCGAGGGCGAGCGTCTGGCCCGCCGGTGGCCCGCCGACGCTCACGAGGCAGCCGTCGAGCCGGCCCCAGCGCCCGACCGCGGCGGCGGCCAACCGCTCGCCCAGGCTGGTGTCGGCCAGGTCACCGGGCAGCGCCATCACCCGGTCTCCGGCCCCCAGGCCCTCGGCCGCGGCCTGCAGCGACGCCTCGTCGCGGGCGCACATCAGCACCCGGGCACCTTCCTGCGCGAGCACGGTCGCCGTGGCGAGCCCGAGTCCGCGGCTGGCTCCGGTGACGACGTAGACGTGGTCCTGCACTCCGAGGTCCATGCCGGCCATCCTGCCGAACGCCGCCGGTGGTGCTGCCGCGGGGTGCCCCACCCGCCGTACGCCACGATGGCCCCGTGCCGGACGATCTGGGCGGCCTTGCGGCCGGCCTCGCCACCCTCTTGCTGGTCGCAGTGGTCGCGACCAGTCTCGGGGGACTGGGCCGGGGCCGCGAGCTCGTGGTCGTCACGGCCCGCGCGATCGTGCAGATCCTGCTCGTCGGCCTGGTCATCGCCGCCGTACTGCGCACCCCCGCGCTGGCGCCGGTCTACCTCGCGGTGATGCTCGTCGTCGCAACCGCGACCTCGGCCCGACGGATCGGGGTGCCGGGCCGGTCCTGGCCGGCCGCGGGGGCGGCTATTGCCGCGGGTTCGGCGCTGACAGTTCTCGTGGTCGTGCTCACCCGGGCGATCCCCTTCGACGTACGCCATGTCGTGCCGCTCGCGGCCCAGGTCGTCGGCGGAGCGATGACTGCTACCTCGCTCGCCGGGCAACGCTTCGTCGACCAGGTCGCCACCGAGTGGGCCGAGATCGAGGGCTGGCTCGCGATCGGCGCCACCGGCCGCCAGGCCGTCCAAGCCCAGGGCCGGGTCGCCGCCGCCCGGGCGCTGGTCCCGGCCCTCGACCAGACCCGCAACGTCGGGCTGGTCACCTTGCCCGGGGCGTACGTCGGCCTGCTGCTCGCCGGTGCGAGCCCACTGGACGCCGGCAAGCTGCAGCTGCTGGTTCTCGTCGGGCTGCTGGCGGCCGAGTCGGTGGCTGTGGTCGTCGTGACCCGGGTCCTCGCGCCCGCGTTGGGCTCGGTCAGGGTCGCGTCGAGGGCGTGACGTCGGCCTCGCCGCTGCGCGCCGCGGCCTCGGCGTGCCGGGCCTGCAGGCGGGCGCGCACCTCGTCGGGGGTGTAGGCCCTGCGCTGGCGGGTCGCGCGGGTGACGACGACACCCGTCGCTGCCACCCCGACGACCCCGGCCAGGCCGAGGACCTTCCACCAGCGCATCTGCCTAGGCTACGCAGCGTGCCGGCCGACCTGTCCCTCGAGTCGGCGCTCGACGTCTGCCGCACCGGCGACCTGTGGTTGTTCCGCGGCCGCACTCCCGCCGACCGCGC
>DASYEF010000066.1:0-14749 GCA_036499185.1 Actinomycetes bacterium
CGCGGTGGCCCGTGAGTCCGAGCGGCTGGGCTTCGATGCGTTCTTCCGCTCCGACCATCTCCAGCGCATCGGCGGCGGTGACCCCGGTCCGGGGTCGACGGACGCCTGGGCGGTGCTCGCCGGCCTGGCCCGTGACACGACGCGCATCCGCCTCGGGACGATGGTCTCCTCGGCCACCTTCCGGCTGCCTGGCCCCCTCGCGATCGCAGTCGCCACCGTGGACGCGATGAGCGGCGGCCGGGTCGAGCTCGGGCTCGGCAGCGGCTGGTACGCCGGGGAGCACGAGGCGTTCGGCGTGCCCTTCCCGCCGGTCGCCGAGCGCTTCGACCGGCTCGAGGAGCAGCTCGCGATCGTCACCGGCCTGTGGGCGACCCCGGGCGGCGAGACGTTCTCCTTCGCCGGCGAGCACTACACACTCACCGGCTCACCGGCCCTGCCCCGGCCGCTCCAGTCTCCGCTGCCGGTCGTCGTCGGCGGCAAGGGGCCGCGCCGCACGCCGGGCCTGGCCGCCCGGTACGCCGCCGAGTACAACGTCCCGTTCGACACCCCCGAGGTCGTCGCGACCTGCTTCGACCGGGCCCGCCGCGCCTGCGAGGACGCCGGCCGGGACCCGGCCACCCTGCTCCTCTCCGCCGCTCAGACCCTCGCCGTCGGCGGCGACGAGGACGAGCTCGCCGGCCGCGCGCGGGCCACCGGCTCCGACCTCGCCGACCTGCGGGCCTCCGGCCTGGCCGGTCGCCCGGCCGAGGTCGTGGACAAGCTCGGCCGGCTGGCGGACCTCGGCGCCCGCCGCGTCTACCTGCAGGTCCTCGACCTGCGCGACCTGGATCACCTCCGCCTCGTCGCGGAGCAGGTTCTACCTCTGATCTGACCGGGTTTTCGGTGAGATCGACCTATTCGCGAGGTTTGAACCATGCACCGCCGGTACAGAAGGTCCCTGGCCGGCCGATCCTCCGACCGACCTTCACGGACGAAGGAAGGTTTCGGGCATGTCGTTCCGCATGACGCGATCACGCACCCGGATCGCACTCGTCGCCGGCCTGGCGGCCGTGTGTACCGCCGCGACCACCGGCGTGATGGCCGGAACCCGGTCCGCCGACGAGACTGCGCTCTCACCCACCCGGCAAGCCGCCAACAAGTCCATCGAGGACAAGGTGGCCGCGCTGGTCAAGCAGATGACCACCAAGGAGAAGCTCGAGCAGGTCCAGCTCCTCTCGGACGGTCAGATCACCGACGCGGACGCCAAGGCCGGGGTCGGCGGTGTGTTCAGCCTGGTGGATCCCGCGAAGATCAACCACTTCCAGCACATCGCGGTCGACCAGTCCCGGCTGCACATCCCGATCATGTTCGCTTACGACACCATCCACGGGTTCCGGACCGTGTTCCCCATCCCGCTCGGCGCAGCCGGCTCGTTCGACCCGTCGATCGCCCAGACCGACGCCACGATCGGGGCCCGCGAGTCGGCGACCGTGGGGCTCAAGCAGGTCTACAGCCCGATGGTCGACGTCTCCCACGAACCACGCTGGGGCCGGATCTCCGAGGGCGGTGGCGAGGACCCCTACCTGGGTTCGGCGCTCGCCGCGGCCCGGGTCAAGGGTGACCAGGGGACGGACTACTCGGCAACGGACAAGGTGGCCGCGAGCCCCAAGCACTTCGCTGCGTACGGCGCCCCCGAGGGGGGCCGCGAGTACAACACCACCGACATGTCCGAGTCCACGCTCCGCAACCTCTACCTGCCACCGTTCAAGGCCGCGGTCGATGCGGGTGCGGACACCGCGATGTGCTCGTTCAACGCGATCAACGGCGTCCCGGGCTGTGCGAACCACGACACCGAGACCCAGATCCTCAAGAAGGAGTGGGGCTTCGACGGCTTCGTCGAGTCCGACTACACCGCCGTCGCCGAGCTGCGGGCATGCCCCGGGGTCAACCCGGACGGCGGCCCGTGCGGCCACGGTGTAGCAGCAGACGGGCCGTCCGCGGGTGCGCTGGCGCTCAACGCCGGCACCGACTCGGAAATGGTCAGCACCAACATCCGCGACTTCGGCGAGCAGCTGCTGGCCCAGCACCGGATCTCGATGTCGCGGCTCAACGACGCGGTCAGCCGCATCCTGCGGGTGAAGTTCCGCGCCGGCCTGTTCGACCACCCCTACGTCGACCAGACGAAGGCGACCGACCCGGCCAGCTTCCTCACCGCGGACGACCGCAAGGCGGCCCGCAACGCTGCGAACGAGTCGATGGTCCTGCTCAAGAACGAGAACGGGACGCTGCCCTTCTCCGACACCAAGACGACCGCGGTCATCGGCCCGCTCGGTGACGACCAGCACGACATGCTCGGACCGTGGTGGGGCCAGGGCAAGGACGAGGACGCGGTCTCGGTCTACAAGGGCATCAAGGCCCAGAACCCGAACACCACGTTCCTCCAGGGCTGCACCCGGAAGAACATCGACAACGCGCCCGACTCCCGCCCCGACGACGCCTGCAGCGGTGCGGACATCGCTGCGGTCACGGCCGCTGCCAACAGTGCCGACCAGGTCGTGCTCGCTCTCGGCGAGACCCGTGAGATGAGCGGCGAGGCCGCCGCGCGGTCCGACATCGGCCTGCCCGGTGACGAGCAGAAGCTCATCGACGCCGTCAAGGCGACCGGCAAGCCGTTCGTCGTCGTGCTGTTCAACGGCCGGCCGCTGACCCTCGGTGACGCCATCCCGGCCTCACCGGCGATCCTCGAGGCCTGGTTCGGTGGCGTCGAGGCGGGCAACGCCGTCGCGGACACCGTGTTCGGCGCGAACAACCCGGGTGGCAAGCTGCCGGTCAGCTTCCCGCGCACCGTCGGTCAGGTGCCGATCTACTACAACCACCTGCCGACCGGGCGGCCGTGCGCCGTGGACCAGAAGTACGTCTCGCGCTACCGGGACCTGCAGTCCTGCGACCCGCAGTACCCCTTCGGGTTCGGCCTGAGCTACACGACGTTCGACGTGTCCAACCTGACGCTGGACCGGTCCACGGTGTCCAAGAACGGCACCGTGACGGTGACCGTGGACGTCAAGAACACCGGCTCGGTCAAGGGTGACGACGTGGTGCAGCTCTACATCCACGACCCGGTCGCGAGCATCTCGCAGCCGGTACGCCGGCTGCGGGGGTTCCAGCGGGTCACGCTGGCACCCAATGATCCCCCCCAGAAGGTCACCTTCCACCTCGACAAGAGCGACTTCGGCTTCTACGACAACAGCGGCAAGTTCGTCGTCGAGCCCGGTGAGATCGACGTGTACGCCGGCGACTCGTCGACCGCGTCGATGACCAAGTCGTTCACCGTCCAGTAGGAGTCCACCACCTCCGGCCCTTCCTGGCCGGACCTGCACGGAGGGAACGGAACGGCGCCGGGTGGCACACCCCGGCGCCGTTCCGCCTATCGAAGTGCCCGATCGGAGCCCTCCCGCCGCCCACGGTGCTGTTCGAGCAGGCTTTTTGGACGGGATGGTGGCCGCGTCCGTCCGGGCCCGACCGCGGTCGTCTCATCCTTGGACTTTTGACCCGCGCGATGCGTCGACTGGCGCGAGTTGGCCGGTTCTGTATCGGTACAGGACAGCCGAAACGCGCCAGTAGACGCACTGCACTCGGTCGTCTCCAAATGCGACACGGCGGGAAAGGCCCGATCGGCCGCGGACCCAGCACCCTGCTCCAAAGCCTGCCCTGACCCGCAGCCACAACGAGGAGCGGGACACGCCGACAGCAGGACTTGAAGGGAAGTTTCTCCACTGACATACTTCCCGACATGTTCACCGCCACTTCCCCCCGCATGCACCGCCTCGTCCGCCGCCTGGCGGAACGCACCGAGCTCTGGGAGCCGCACGTCCGGTTCGCGGCGGCGTCGCGCTGGTCGGTCCGCGTCGCCGCGACCCACGAGTACGAGGCCTGGCTGCTGACCTGGCTGCCCGGCCAGGCCACCGGTCTGCACGACCACGGCGGCTCGGCCGGCGCGTTCACCGTCCTGCGTGGCGTGCTCGAGGAGTCGACCATGCCGCCCGCCCGCTCCCGCGGTCCGGCGGCGCTGGTGCACCGGACGCTGCCGGCCGGTCGGGTGCGGGCCTTCGGTCCCGACCTCGTCCACGACGTCGGCAACCCGGCTGGGACGGGTGAGCCCGCGGTCAGCCTGCACGTCTACGCGCCCGCCCTGGAGACGATGCGCCGCTTCGTCCTCGACGACGAAGGACGGGTCCAGGTTGTGTCGCTCGAGCGGGCCGGGGCCGACTGGTGAGCGCCGAGGCCGTCGCGACCTCGGTGGTCGAGCTGCTCGCGTCCGCGCGAGCCGGCCTGCGCCGCCTCGACCCGCGCGAGGCGCTCGCCGCGACGAGGGCCGGGGCTGTGCTCGTCGACATCCGGCCCGCCGCCCAGCGGGCCGAGGAGGGCGAGGTCCCCGGGGCTATGACCGTCGAGCGCAACGTGCTCGAGTGGCGGTTCGACCCGAGCAGCGAGGCGCGCCTGGACCTCGCGTCGTACGACGTGCAGGTAGTGGTGCTCTGCTCCGAGGGCTACACGTCCAGCCTGGCGGCGGCCGCGCTGCAGCAGGTCGGCGTCGCGCGAGCCACCGACGTGATCGGGGGGTTCCAGGCGTGGCGGGCGGCCGGCCTGCCGACCACCGGCGGCGCCGCGGGACGCCACCTGTCCGCCGTCCCCACGCCGATGCCCACCGCGGACCTCGGCCTGGTCGTGCTCCCCGACGAGCGGCGGGCGTTCGTGCACGGGACCGAGGTGGAGCTGACCCGCCTCGAGTTCGACCTGCTCACCCACCTGCTGGCCGAGCCGCGCCGCGTGCACACCCGGGCAGCGCTGCTCACGGCGCTGTGGGACGGCCGGGTGGACAGCACCCGGACCGTCGACGTGCACGTGCACCGGCTCCGGACCAAGCTCGGACACCTCGCCGGGACGGCGCTGCAGACGGTGCGAGGAGTCGGCTACCGCTGGTCGCCACCGGCAGTCAGGTAGCGCGCGAGGTTGTAGTCGTCGACGTCCACGCCGTCGATGCGGAACTCGCCGCGCAGGATGCCCTCGACGACGTACCCGGCCCGCTCGTAGACCCGGCGGGCTGGCGCGTTCGTGCCGAAGACCCGCAGGGTGATCTTGCTGGCACCGGCGTCGCGG
The DNA here is from genome assembly GCA_036499185.1 of Actinomycetes bacterium. GTDB lineage: Bacteria > Actinomycetota > Actinomycetes > JACCUZ01 > JACCUZ01 > DATBDW01. The sequence continues at coordinate 5,137 of DASYEF010000066.1, forward strand.
GCTCGCTGTTCGGCGGCGGCCAGGAGGGCAGCGGCGACCCCCCTGCTCCTCGCCGCGGCGTCCACGGCGATGCCGTTGACCTGCAGGACATGCGCGCTCTCGGGCAGCGGTGTCGCCGGCCGGAGCCGGGCGTAGCCCACGACCTTCCCGTCGAGGTCCGCGACCAGGTGGTCCTCGGGCTGGTGCCCCTCGCCGAAGAACGGCTGGTCGTCCCTCTTCGCGAGCATCGAGGGGAACATCGACGAGGAGTCCCAGGCCGTGGCGTCGATCCGACGCAGCGCGTCGTCGTCGGCGGCGACGGCGATGCGGATCCTGAGGTCGCCGGGCATCCGCCCATCGTCACCCATGTCCCAAGGCTGTGCTCTGCTGGGGCCATGACCACCCCTGCGACCACGGCCGCCCCGGACACCGGGCAGCTCGCCACCGAGGCCCAGCAGCTGCTGGCCCGCCTGGTTGGGGACCCGGCGGCGGCGTTCCGCGACGGACAGCTCGAGGCCGTCACCGAGCTCGTGGAGTCCGGGGCGCGGGTGCTCGTCGTCCAGCGCACCGGGTGGGGCAAGTCCGCGGTCTACTTCGTCGCGACCGCCCTGGTGCGGGCTCGGGGCGGTGGCCCGACCCTGATCGTCTCGCCGCTGCTCGCGCTGATGCGCGACCAGGTCGACGCGGCCCGCCGGGCCGGGCTGCGCGCCGTGACCATGAACTCCGCGAACGCCGACGAGTGGGCCGCCGTGACCGCGGCGCTCGCCGACGACGCGGTCGACCTGCTGCTGGTGAGCCCGGAGCGGCTCAACAACCCACGGTTCCGCGACGAGCAGCTGCCCCGGCTCGCCGAGGCCACCGGGCTGCTGGTCGTCGACGAGGCGCACTGCATCAGCGATTGGGGGCACGACTTCCGGCCCGACTACCGCCGGATCCGCGACCTGCTCGCCGACCTGCCACCGGGCCGGCCGGTCCTCGCCACCACCGCCACCGCCAACGCACGGGTGGTGTCCGACGTCGTCGAGCAGCTCGGTGCCGGCGGGGCGCCGGTGCGGACGGTGCGCGGCAGCCTGGCCCGGGACAGCTTGCGGCTCGGCGTCCTCACCCTGCCGACGGCCGACGCGCGACTCGGCTGGCTGGCCGCCCGCCTCGGCGAGCTGCCCGGCAGCGGGATCGTCTACACGCTCACCGTCTCGGCGGCGGAGGACACCGCTGCCCTGCTGCGCGACGCCGGGCATGCCGTGCGCGCCTACACCGGTCGCACCGACCCTGCCGACCGCCTCGACCTCGAGCGGGCGCTGCGCGCCAACGAGGTGAAGGCCCTGGTCGCCACCTCCGCCCTCGGCATGGGCTTCGACAAGCCGGACCTGGGCTTCGTCGTGCACCTGGGCGCACCGGCGTCCCCGGTCGCCTACTACCAGCAGGTCGGCCGCGCCGGCCGCGCCACCGAGCGGGCCGATGTCCTGCTGCTGCCCGCGTCCGACGACCGCGAGATCTGGCGCTACTTCGCCACCGCCTCGATGCCGCGCCGCCCGGACGCCGATGCGGTGCTGGCCGCGCTCGGTGCCGCCGACCGGCCGATGTCGACGGCCGCGCTCGAGACCGTCGCCGACGTCAAGCGGACCCGCCTGGAGCTGCTGCTCAAGGTGCTCGATGTCGAAGGAGCCGTCCGCCGGGTCAGCGGCGGCTGGGAGGCGACCGGCGCGGGCTGGACCTACGACGAGGAGCGCTACACCCGGGTGGCGGCCGTCCGCGACGCGGAGGCGGCCTCGATGCTGGACTACCAGCACGGCACCGGCTGCCGGATGCGGTTCCTGCAGGAGGCGCTGGACGACCCGGGCGCCGCCGACTGCGGCCGGTGCGACCGCTGCGCGGGAGCCTGGTACGACCCGACCGTGCCCGACGGGGCAGTGCAGGCGGCCACCCGGACGCTGCGCCGCGTCGGCGTACCGCTCGAACCGAGGTCGCAGTGGCCCAGCGGGATGTCCCGGCTGGGCGTCGACCGCTCCGGGCGGATCGGGCCCGGCGAGCGGCTGGAGACCGGCCGCGTCGTGGCCCGGCTGACCGATCTCGGCTGGGGGCAGCGGCTGCGGACCCTGCTGGGCACGGACGCTCCCGACGCCGACGCCGACGACCGGCTGCTCGCCGCGTGCGTCGAGGTGCTCGCGGGCTGGGGCTGGGAGGAGCGGCCGGTGGCCGTGCTCGCCGTCCCGTCGCTGCGACGCCCGACGCTCATCCGCTCGGTCGCCGGGCACCTGGCGAGGCTCGGTCGCCTGGAGGACCTCGGCGAGCTCGGCCTGACGACGGACCGACCGACCGACGGCCCGGGCGGGAACTCCGCGTTCCGACTCGCCGCGGTGCACGACAGGTTCACCGTCCCCGACGGGCTGCGCGCGCAGCTCGGCGAACTGGCGGGTCCGGTTCTGCTCGTCGACGACCTCGTCGACTCGCGTTGGACGATGACCGTCGCCGGCGCGCTGGTGCGGACGTCGGGCGCACCGGGCGTGCTGCCCTTCGCCCTGGCCTCGGTGGCCTGACCCGTCGGCGGCTACTCGGGCTCGTTTGCGCTCGCGCCACCGACCCGGAACGGCTCGGTGACACCGGCGTACATCAGGTGGGCGACGAGTCCCTGTGCGGCGTGCGGCAGGTTGTGGCAGTGGTCCATCCAGATCCCCGGATTGTCGGCCACGAACGCGATGTCGAAGCTGTGCCCGCTTCCCACATCGAGCGAGTCGATCCACCACGGGCTGCCCGTCGCCTTCACACCGTCCCGGCCGAGCACCACCGCGTGGTGCCCGTGCAGGTGCATCGGGTGCGCGGCGCCGCTGTGGTTCGAGATGTGCATCCGCACCACGTCGCCTTCCTCGACGACGAACATCGGCACGTCGGGGAACAGGTGGCCGTTGATCGACCACCACAGGCCCGGACGGCCATCGAGGAAGCCTGGGCGGCGGCCGATCGAGTACTCGAACGTGCGGTCGGCGTGGCTCGGGTCGAATCCCAACGGCGCCGGGGTGCCGTAGTGCAGCAAGTCGACCAGCGCAGTGGGCTGAGGAGCAGCCTGGACGCCTGATCCCAGCGCGAGTGCGGTGGCCCCCCCGAGCTCGACCCTGGCCGGTGCCGTCACCTCGAGGTCCACCCGGCCGCCGGCGGTGAGGCGCACCGTCTTGCCGGACACCGGGGTCGGGCCGTTCAGGTCGTACCCGTCCACGGCGAGCACGCGGTAGGGGCCGCCGGACACCCAGACGGGGGTGGCGCCGTTGTCCGTGTTCACGACGCGGACCCGGACCCGCTGACCGTCGGGGACGTCGACCGGGACCGTCCCGGATGCACCGTTCACGGTGGCGATGCCGTGATACACGTGCAAGACGGCGAGCTGGTCCCGGACCTCCGGCTCGGGTGTCGGCGGGCTGACCACCAACGCCCCGAACAAGCCGCCCTGGACCTGGGCATGCGAGACCTGGTGCGAGTGGTACCAGTACGTTCCGGCGTGGTCGGCGACGAACCGGTACGTGAACGACTTCCCGACCTGGACCGCGTTCTGGGTGACGCCGGCCACCCCGTCGTCGGCGTTGGGGACATCGACGCCGTGCCAGTGCAGCGTGACTCCGTCCGGCACCGACCCGTTCACCAGCCGGACCTGCACGAGCTGTCCCTGCACGGCGTGGATCACCGGACCGGGTGAGGTGTGGTTGACGGTGTAGCCGTCGACCTCCTCTCCCGTCGACAACCGGAACCGCTCCTTGCGCACGGTGAGCGTCACGTTCACGTCGGCCGGCCGGTCGGGGTCGGCAACCAGGTCGGCGACACTGATCCCGTTCAGCCGATGGTCGGTCATCGTCCCGGGGCCGCCGCCGGAGTCGGCGTACCCCATGTCCATCACGGAGTAGTTGTTGGGCAGCAGGCTGGCCTGCCAGAAGTAGGCCAACGGGCCGAGCACGACGACAGCGGCGACCAAGGCGATCAGCAGTCGCCGACGCTCAGGGGTCAAGCTGGACAGCCACCTAGACGGCCACCGCGGGCTCCGCCGTCTCGGGCACGACGTTGGCGCTGCGGGCAGCCACCAGCGACAGCCCCAGGATGGCGAACGCGTTCAGCACGTGCAGCACGATGACGAACGGGATGCTGTGCGAGAAGATGCCGAGGAAGACCTGAAGCACGACGAGACCGAACAGGATCGCCGCCTTGCGGACTCCGCCGGGCACCTTGGCGAAGAACGACACGATCAGCAACAGCAGGATGACGATCGGGATGATCAGCGTCCCGTTGAGGCCGTGCGTCGCGAACCCGCCGACTCCCTTGAAGTCCGGCGAGTCACTGTCGAGGACCTGCTTGTTGAGCACGCCGCCGTCGTCTTCGACCCACTTCCCGAGGCCGGCGATGGCGTAGGCGATCGCCATGGCCTGGACCACCACCTCGACAGCGAGCAGGTACGCCAGAACCCGGTACGCGTTCCTCATCTGAACTCCCCCCACTCAGCTGTGGCAGCGCCGCCTCCCGCGAGTCGGTTAGTCAGTACTAGAGGCAAGATCAGCGGGAGTCAAGCACCTTTGGCGGAGCGGTCCCCGGGACGGGTGAAATGTCGTGGCATGGTCGGCGGGCACTACGGTGACAGCCGTGGTCACGAGCGTCGAGCACACTGCGGCCACCGAAGCTGCGACGTTCCTCGCCCGGGCCACCGGCGTCCCGCGGCACGATGCCGTGGTCGTCCTCGGCAGCGGCTGGGACGACGCCGCCGACGTGCTCGGCACCCTGGTCGCCGAGCTCGAGGTGGCCGACCTGCCGGGGTTCCTCGCGCCCGTCGCGCCCGGGCACCGGGGTCTCGCGCGTTCCTACGACCTCGCCGGCCTCGCGGTGCTCGCCTACCTCGGGCGGACCCATCTCTACGAAGGGCACGGCCCGGGGCCGGTTGCCCACCCGCTCCGCGTCGCCGCCGCCGCGGGGGCCACGGTCGCGGTTCTCACCAACGCATCCGGCGGGCTGCGCGAGGACTGGTCCCCCGGAACCGGCGCGGTGCTCGCAGACCACCTCAACCTGACGTTCGTCTCCCCGCTGACCGGCCCGGACTTCGTCGATCTCACCGACGCCTGGTCGCGGCGGCTCCGGGCCGCGGCGAGAGCAGCGGACCCGACCCTCGTGGAGGCGGTGTACGCGCAGCTACGTGGACCGTCCGTCCAGACCGTCGCGGAGACGGCCATGCTGCGGACGCTGGGTGCCGACCTGGTCGGCATGTCGACGGTCGTCGAGGCGATCGCGGCCCGGGCGGCGGGATTGGAGCTGCTGGGTCTCTCGGCAGTGACGACGCGCGAGGGCACCGGCGAGCTGCTCGACCCGGACGATGTCGTGGCCGTGGCGCGGGCCACCGCACGGCGCCTGTCCAGGGTGCTGCCCGCGGTCCTCACCGCCATACGCCACGATGTGCCTCAGTCGAGCAGGAAGGACGGCCCATGACCACCACGTCGGAGACTGTCGGCGGGCAGACCACCGGGGGGTTCGGTGTCGAGCTGAACGGCATCAACGTCATCGCCGAGAGCGAGCGCAAGGGCGTGCCGCGCAGCCTGTTCTGGCCGTGGTTCGCCGCCAACGTGTCGGTGCTCGCGATCAGCTACGGCTCGTTCATCGTCGGCTTCGGCGTGTCGTTCACGCAGGCCACGATCGCTGCCGCGGTTGGCATCGTCCTCTCGTTCGCGCTCTGTGGCGTGGTGGCTCTCGCGGGCAAGAGAGGCTCGGCACCGACGATGGTCCTGAGCCGGGCCGCATTCGGCGTCACCGGCAACGCCCTGCCAACGTTCCTGTCATGGGTGCTGCTTGTCGGCTGGGAGACCGTGCTCGTGTCGTTGTCCTCCCTGGCGACCGCGACCGTGTTCAAAGAGCTGGGCTGGGGCAGCGGCGGGGACGCCACCAAGGTGCTCGGGTTCGTCGTCACGGCGGCCCTCGTCGTGGGCGCAGGGATTCTCGGCTTCGACGTGATCATGCGGCTCCAGACCTGGATCACGCTCGCGACCATCGTCCTGACCGTCGGGTTCATCGCCCTGACCCTCGACGAGGTCAGTTGGGACAAGGTATCCGGCGCATCTTCCGGCTCGACCCAGGCCTTCATCGGGGCGCTGGCACTGGTCGCGACCGGCTTCGGCGTCGGCTGGGTGAACACCGCCGCGGACTACTCGCGCTACCTGCCGCGGGCGTCCTCCAGCCGCGGGGTCTTCGGTTGGACGACGGTCGGCGGTGCAGCCGCACCGATCGTGTTGACTGTGTTCGGCATCATGCTTGCGCTGTCCAGCAAGGACCTGTTCAACGCGATCCAGAACGATCCGATCGGTGCGCTCACGACGCTGCTGCCGACGTGGTACCTCGTCCCGTTCATCATCGTCGCGGTGCTCGGTCTGGTCGGAGGTGCGGTGCTCGACATCTACTCCTCGGGCCTCGCGCTGCTGACCCTCGGTGTCAAGGTGCGCCGTCCCGTGGCGGCCGGCATCGACGGCGTCATCATGTGCCTCGGCGCCATCTACGCGGTCTTCATCGCGGACAACTTCATCGTGCCGTTCCAGGGCTTCCTCATCACCGTCGGAGTGCCGATCGCTGCGTGGGCCGGCGTCTTCGTCGCCGACCTGATGCTGCGGCACCGCCCCTACGCAGATGCCGAGCTCTACGACCCGCGCGGTCGCTACGGCGCCGTCCACTGGCCCGGCGTCGGACTGGTCGTCCTCGGGACCTTCCTGGGGTGGGGACTGGTCACCAACGGGCTGGCCAGCTGGCTCACCTGGCAGGGCTACCTGCTCGAGCCGTTCGGGCTCGGCGGCAAGACCGGCTCGTGGGCCTACGCGAACCTCGGGGTCTTCGTCGCCTTCGCGGTGGGTTTCATCGGTTGGCTGCTGCTGGGCCGGAGCACGGTGATGCGCCAGGAGGCCGACCGCGAGCCGGTGAACACCTCGGCGTAGGGCCGCGGGGAGTCTGACAGCATCGTTCGGGTGCGGATCGCGACCTGGAACGTCAACAGCATCGGCGCCCGGCTCCCCCGACTGCTCGAGTGGCTCGAGCAGACGGCGCCGGACGCCCTCTGCCTGCAGGAGACCAAGGTTCCCGACGCGGCGTTCCCCACCGCGGAGGTCGAGGCGCTCGGCTATCAGGTGGCGAGCCACGGGGACGGCCGGTGGAACGGCGTCGCACTGCTCTCGCGGGTCGGGCTCTCCGAGGTCACCCGGGGCCTCACCGACGAGCCCGGCTTTCCCGACGCAGAGTCGCGGGCGGTCGGTGCGACGTGCGGTCCGCTCCGGCTCTGGTCGGTCTACGTGCCGAACGGGCGCGAGCCGGGCCACGAGCACTACGCCTACAAGCTCGACTGGCTGGCCGCTCTGCGTGACACCGTCGCGGCCGAGCTCGCCGCACGTGGCAGCGGCGGTGCCTTCGCCGCGTGCGGCGACTTCAACGTGGCCCCGACCGACGACGACGTCTGGGACCCGGCGGCGTTCGTCGGGTCGACGCACGTCACCGAGCCGGAGCGCGCGGCCCTCGCCGCGCTGCGGGACACCGGGCTGCACGACGTCGTGGGCCGGCCGCTGAAGTACGACCGGCCGTTCACCTACTGGGACTACCGGGCCGGGATGTTCCACAAGAACATGGGGATGCGCATCGACCTGGTCTACGCGTCGTCCGCCGTCGCCGAGGCGGTCACCGACGCCTACGTCGACCGCGACGCCCGCAAGGGCAAAGGCCCGTCCGACCACGCGCCGCTCGTCGTCGACCTCGACCTGTCCTGACGTCGTCCTGCTGCCGCGCGGGCCTTCGCGAGCAGATCAGGCGGGCGGGACGGGAAGCCCGGAGGCAGTCGCCGCGAGGCGCATGTGGCTGCGGAACAGCGCGTCGCGCGCCTCGGGCTCCATCCAGTCGAAGTGCCCGTAGGCCTCGAGGCTGACGAAGCCGTGCAGCATGGCCCAGGTCTGGAGCATCGCCTGGAAGCTCTCCGGCGGCAGCACGTCGCAGAGCTCGTCGTGCTTGGACTTCTCGCAGTCGGCCATCGAGACCGAGACCTCACGGATCAGCGGCGGGCGCAGCTCGCCCCGCTGCGCGGCCGCGACGAACAGGCTGGACAGCTGGGACATCGCCGCCTTCGCCGCCTCGGTCGTCGGGCCCTCCTCCGGCGCCTGGTAGCCGGGCACCGGCATGCCGAGGATCAGGGCGAACATCTGCGGCTCGGCGCTGGCCCAGGCGCGGTAGGCCTGGGACGCGGCGGACCACCGGGCGGGCAGGTCGGCCTCGTCAAGCGGCCGGACGGCCTCCGCGACGGCGGCACCCAGCGAGTCGAACCCGTCGACGATGAGGGCGCTGAGCAGCTCGTCCCGGTCGTCGAAGTAGCGGTACAGCGCCGGCGCGGTCATTCCCATGACACGGGCGATGTCGGTGAACCGGACGTCCGTGGTCGCGTGCTCGCGCATCAGGTCCAGCGCGGTGGCCTTGATCTCGTCCACGGTCGCCTGGCGGGCACGCTCGCGACGGGAGAGGGCGGCGGGGAGGGGGGTGCCGAGCTCGGCGACCACGCGGAGGACCTCGTCTCGGGAGGGGGTTACGGGCGGGGTGACAATTGCGTAACGCAGCATCACACACGTGATACCCCATTGACAAGTGACGGAGCCTCGTGTTTGTTATGAGGCGTAACGTAACCGTCGAGAGCACCGAGGACTCCTGCCATGACCGACACGACGACCCGCCGACCGACGCCGCCGGCGACCGCCGCGCCCCACGCCCGAGCCGTGCGACCCGGCCCCCTCGGCCGGCTCGCAGACCTGACCTTCCGGCACCGCTGGACGACCGTGCTCACCTGGGTGGGTGCCCTCGCGGTGGCCGTCGTCCTGGCCGGCGCCTTCGGCGGCGAGTTCAAGGCCGACTACTCGGCCCCCGGCTCCGACTCGAGCGCGGCCCAGAAGCTGCTCGAGCGCCAGTTCCCGGCCCAGTCCGGTGACACGGTCGACGTCGTCGTACGAGCCGACCGACCGGTCACCGACCCGGCGGTCCGGTCCGACGTGACCGGCCTGCTCGGCCAGCTCGCCGGCGTCGCACACGTCGAAGGTGTCGCCGACCCCTACGCGACGGCTGGGTCGGTGTCGCGCGACGGCCGGACCCTCGTCGCGCACGTCCGCCTCGACGTCGTCAACCCGCCCGACATGCCCGTCAAGGACAGCCAGCGGATGATCGACCTCGCCGACGCGGCGAGCACCGACGGCGTCCACGTCTCCCTGGGCGGTCAGACCATCCAGCAGGCCGAGCAGGGCGCCATCGGTTCCGAAGGACTCGGCCTGGCCGCGGCCGCGATCATCCTGCTGATCACCTTCGGCTCGGTCGTCGCCGCCGGTCTCCCGATCATCGTCGCGGTGGCCGGCCTGGCGGTCAGCTCGACGCTGACCATGGTGCTCATCAACTTCGTTGCGGCGCCCGACTGGTCCACCTCGCTAGCCACCATGATGGGGATCGGCATCGGCATCGACTACGCCCTGCTGATGGTCACCAGGTTCCGCGAGTGGCGGGCGGTCGGCCTCGACGAGCGCGCCGCCACCGTGGCCACCCTCGACACCGCTGGGCGGGCCGTCATGGTCGCGGGCAGCACGGTGGTCGTGAGCATGCTCGGCCTGTTCGCCATGGG
>DASYEF010000067.1:0-1838 GCA_036499185.1 Actinomycetes bacterium
ACCAAGATCGCCGGCCGGTCGGTGCACGCGACCCGCGTCGAGGTCGGTCGACGGCTGGCGCAGGAAGCACCGGCGGACGCGGACCTGGTCATCCCCGTCCCGGAGTCCGGTACGCCGGCAGCCGTGGGCTACTCGCAGGGCAGCGGCATCCCCTACGGCCTCGGCCTGGTGAAGTACTCCTACGTCGGGCGCACGTTCATCCAGCCGAGCCAGACGATCCGCCAGCTCGGCATCCGGCTCAAGCTCAACCCGCTGCGCGAGGTCATCGCGGGCCAGCGGCTGGTCGTCGTGGACGACTCGATCGTGCGCGGCAACACCCAGCGCGCGCTGGTGCGGATGCTCCGCGAGGCCGGCGCGGCCGAGATCCATGTGCGCATCTCGTCGCCGCCGGTGAAATGGCCGTGCTTCTACGGCATCGACTTCGCGACGCCGGCCGAGCTGATCGCCAACGGGCTCGCCGTCGAAGAGATCCGTGCGTCGATCGACGCCGACTCGCTGGCCTACATCTCGCTCGAGGGGCTGGTCGCCGCCACCGAGCAGCCGACCGAGAACCTGTGCCGCGCCTGCTTCGACGGCGTCTATCCGATCCCGCTGCCCGAGCCGGAGCTGCTCGGCAAGCACCTGCTCGAGGCCGGCCCGGTCGAAGCGTCCGCCCTGCTCGGCGGTGCCGGCGCGACCGACGCCCTGAGCCGGCCCTGACCTCCACTCCCGAGCCCCACCTTCGCCCCGGCGTCCGGGCGCTGATCCTCGACGAGGTCGACCGGGTCCTACTGTGCCGCTGGGACTTCCCGACGGAGGCCGTGTGGGGCACGCCGGGCGGCGGCATCGAAGCCGGCGAGACGCACCTCGCTGCACTGCGCCGCGAGCTGCTCGAGGAGGTCGGCCTGCTGCTCGACCCGCCCGACACCCTGCCGCCGCACGTCTGGCACCAACGCGTCCTGGCGCACGGCCACGCCGCCGGGTACGACGGCGTCGTCAACGACATCTACCTCGTGCGCACCGTCGCGTTCGAGCCTGCGGGTTCGCTGAGCGCCGAGCAGCTCGCGGCCGAGAACCTGATGGCCCTGCGCTGGTGGACCGTCGACGAGCTGTCGTCCTACGACGGACCCGATCTGTTCGCCCCACGCGACATTGCCGGTCTGCTCGCGACGGTGCTTCGGCAGGGTGTGCCCGCCGATCCGCTCGTCGTCGGGCTGTGAGCCGTCACCAGCCGAGCCACGCCAGCAGCTCCGTCGCCACGGCCCGGATCGGGCGGTCGTTGTCCAGGACGATCTCGGCGAGGCCCTCGCCGATGCTGTCGGCGTACCACTGGCGGGCGACGCGCAGGTCGTCCTGGCGAGCTTCGGTGGGGTCCGCCGACAGCCGTCGCTCGACGACCGCGAGCGGGACGCGCAGCGCCGCGACGCGCAAGGGGATCCCGGCCGCCTCGGCGAGCTCGGACAGCTCGGTGTGGTCGCGCACCGACCGCGGCAGGATGAAACGGCGGACGCCGGCGGCGCGGAAGTTGCCGACCACCGCGGTCAGGTTCGCCGCCCTGGTACGCCGATGGAGCTCGCTGCCATCTCCCGCGCCGACGTCGAACCAGCCGAGGAAGTCGACGTCGACCAGCCCGTAGTGGGACCCCTTCTGCTCGAGCAGGGTGACCAGCTCCACCGCCACCGAGCTCTTGCCCACGCCGTACGGGCCGGTGATCAGCACCCCGCTCACTGCGGTCGCGTCGGACATGACCGCCATCTTCGCGCCGGTAGGCTGCCCTGGTGACGGATTCGCCGGGCGGCGGCGCGAGCTACGCCGCCGCGGGTGTCGACATCGAGGCGGGCGACCGGGCCGTCGAGCTG
>DASYEF010000068.1:0-4006 GCA_036499185.1 Actinomycetes bacterium
CAGGATGTGCTCGGTGCCGATGTAGTTGTGGCCGAGCTGGAGCGCTTCACGTAGGGAGAGCTCGAGAACCTTCTTGGCCCGCGGCGTGAACGGGATGTGCCCGCTGGGTGCCTGCTGGCCCTGGCCGATGATCTCCACGACCTGTTGCCGGACGCCTTCGAGGGCGATACCCAAGGACTCAAGGGCCTTGGCCGCGACACCCTCACCCTCGTGGATCAGGCCGAGCAGGATGTGCTCGGTGCCGATGTAGTTGTGGTTGAGCATCCGGGCCTCTTCTTGGGCCAGGACGACAACGCGCCGCGCGCGGTCGGTGAACCTCTCGAACATGTATCTGCGCTCCTCACGAGAGCGGTCGGGCAGGTGGAGCGACCGGCTGGGTACCGATCACCTGTCCCTTGGCATGCTAGCCCGCACGCTGACCGATCTTGCTGCTTGTTCCCTTGATGTGACTCTTCCCCTGGTCGGGTCTATCCGGGTCCAACTGAACGGCTTCGGACGGTGTTCCACCACAGACCCTTTCCCGGTACGCCGCCAGCGAACGCCCGTTCGACCGTCGGCCACCCGTCCGGGTGCATGATCGGGCGGTGCCCACTGTCGTCCGGTGCCCGCCCGCGGCTCGCGAACGCGCCCTGCAGACGGTGGTGTCGGCGTTCCGGACGGACCCGCTGCTGCGCTGGGTCTGGCCCTCCGACGAGCGGTACGCCGGCTGCGCGCCGGCGTTCTTCGGCACCCTGCTCGAGGGGCGGTTCGCCGGCGGCGAGGTCTGGTCAGCCGACGACGGCGCCGCCATCGCCATGTGGGACCCGCCGGGCGGCCTCTACGTCGAGCCGCCCGCGCAGTGCTGGGAGGCCGTGCGGGCGCGGTACACGGCGCGCGAGCGCGAGGCCTGGGACTCCTACCACCGGGCGATGTCGCTGCCGGAGAGCGCCGCGCCCTACTGGTACCTCGGCGTGCTGGCCACCGAGCCGGCCCGGCAGGGCACCGGGCTGGGTCGGGCGGTCACCGCACCGATGCTGGCCGCGGCGGACCGGTCGGGCCTGCCGACGTACCTCGAGACAGCGAGCGAGGAGAACGTGACGATCTACCGACGGCTGGGGTTCGAGCCGGTGCACGACGAGACGATGCCCGACGGCGGTCCGACCTGCTGGCTGATGCGCCGGGACCCACGGCCGGTGTCGTCGTGAGCGACGTGCTGCTTGTGGTGGCCGCCGGCCCGGGGCTGGGCCGGTCGGTCGCGCTGCGGTTCGCCCGGGAGGGGTACGCCGTCGGGCTGGTCGCCCGGTCGGCCGACTCGCTGGCGGACCTGGTCGCCGAGGTCGGTGCCGCGGGAGCCCCGACGGTCGCCGTCGCGGCCGCCGACGTGTCCGACGACGCCGCCCTGAGGGGGGCGCTCGGTGAGCTGGCGAGCACGCTCGGCCCGGCCACGGTGGTGGTCTACAACGGCTCGGCGTACGTCGAGGGGTCGGTCACCGCCCTGCCGCCGGAGCGCCTGCGGCTGGCCTTGAACGTCGGGGTCGTCGGCGCGCTGGTCACGGCGCAGGAGACGGTCCCGGCGATGCGCGCGGCGGGCAGGGGGACGATCGTGCTCACGGGCAGCGTCGCGGCAGACCGGGCCTCCACCAGCGCGGCGGCCGTCGGCGTCGCCAAGGCGGCCCTGCGCAACCTGGCCCGGTCGCTGCACAAGGAGGTCGCCGGTGACGGCGTCCGGGTGGTCACCGTGACGATCGACGGCGTCTTGAGCGGGCCGAAGGCCCTGGACGTCGAGCAGATCGCCGACCTCTACTGGCAGCTGCACAGCGCGCCCGAGCCGCCGCCCGACGTCGTCGTGTTCCCAGACACGACAACGTGACGCTCGTCACGTGTGAGCTCACCTGTCAGCCGCTGGACGACCTATCGGGCGTCCAACGGCTGACAAGTGCAGCGCGGGGTCGACTAGCGATCTCGCTGCGCGGGTAAGCCTGACGGGTGCGCGCCTTCCTCGTCGTCGTGGTCGTCCTGCTCCTCGCCGCCGTCGGAGCCGACCGGGTGGCCGAACGAGTGGCGACCAACCGCGCCGAGACAAGGCTGGCCGCGCACGGCGTCTCCGATCCTCAGGTGTCGGTCGGCGGTTTCCCGTTCCTGACCCAGCTCGCGGCCCGCAGCTTCAAGTCCGTGACCATGTCCGGTGACGCCGTCACCTCCTCCAGCGGGTCGGCGCAGGACCTGACCGTGGTGGCGCACGACGTGACCCTCCCGAAGGGCGGTCACGCGACCGCTGGCTCGGTCCGTGGCACCGGCCTGGTGACGTACGCCGAGGTGGTCCGCCGCAGCGGTGCCCACGGCGTCGCCCTGAGCGCAGCGAGTGGCGACCGGGTCCGGATGCGCGGCACCGCCACTGTGCTCGGTCAGTCGCTCCCGGTGGCCGCGCTCGGGCGCGTGCATGCTTCGGGGCGTTCGCTGCGCATCGAGCCCACCGGGTTCGAGGTCGCCGGCAAGTCGATCGACAGCGCGTCGCTGCTGGATGCGCTCGGTGCGCGCTTCACCCTCGTCTACCGGCTGACCAGTCTCCCGTCCGGCCTTCGGGTCGACTCGGTCACCGCGACGAGCACCGGCTTCCGGGTCGTCGTCACCGGCCGCGACGTGACCGTCCCCACCGGCTGAGCCGGCCCACCGAGGTAGGACACGGCCACACCGAGCGCCAGCACGGCCGCGCCACCGAGGGCGTCGAGCAGATAGTGGTTGCCCGTGCCGAGGACGACGAGCACGGTGCCGGCGGCGTACGTCGTGGCGAGGGTCCGCAGCCACCGGCTGCGGCTGCACAGGAACACCACCCACGCGCACCAGAGCGCCCAGCCGACGTGCAACGACGGCATCGCTGCCATCTCGTTGGTGAGGCCGCCGAGACCCTTCGGGGCACTAGCGTCCCCGCCCCACCAGCCATGGGCCGACGTGCTCGCCAGCACGTCGGCGTACCCCGAGAGCATCCGTGGCGGTGCGACCGGCAGCAGGACGAAGCCGGCCAGGCCGGTCGCGGTCGCCACCACCAGGGCGTTGCGGACCCTGCGGTAACCGAGCGGGTGCCGGCGGTAGACCCAGACCAGGACGGCCGGGGTGACGAGGTAGTGCAGTGCGGCGTACCAGTAGCTCGTGAGGAGCGCGACGGCCGGAGCACCCGCTACGAGGTGGTTCAGCCCGGCCTCGACATCGAGGTGCAGCCACGACTCGACCCCGAGCACGTGCCGCGCGTTCGCGACGGCCCGACGGCGGTCGTCGTCGGCGAGCAGCCGGGCGGCGCTGTAGCCGACGTAGAGGACGCCCAGCAGCGCCAGCTCGGTCCACGGCCGCGGCCGGAGCCGCTTCGTCGTTCGGTACCTCGTCCCCATGGTGACCACGCTGGCGGTGGCGCGGGTATGCCCGCATCGGTGACCACCCGGACCTCCCCCTGGTGCAGACCCCGATGGTCGTCAGGGTCGACCGGCAGGCCCCGTCCGCCACCTCACCCGTGTCGAAGGTCCCGAGGCCACCCGGACCGAGTCGACGACCTCGCCACCGCGGCTCAGGCAACCGCCGCCGGTTGACCTGGCTGACCGAGCCGGTTGCCGCCATCTCGCGGTAGACGGCAGGATGCGGTCATGGAGCTGCGCTGGGACGCCGTGACGATCGATTGCAAGGACCCCGAGCTGCTCGGGCGGTTCTGGAGCGAGCTGCTGGGCACCGAGGTCCGGGGCCAGTGGGAGCAGTACGTCGGCCTGCGCCCGACCGCGCCCGGTCTGCCGCGGCTCGTGCTGCAGCGAACCGACGACCCACGGCCGGCGAAGAACACCGTGCACCTGGACCTGCACGTCCCGACGGTCGCCGACATCGCCACGGCGGTCGCGCGCGTGGTCGAGCTCGGCGGCTCGGAGGTCGCCGACCGCGAACAGGGCGGCCAGCGCTGGTCGACCGTCGCCGACCCGGAGGGCAACGTCTTCTGCCTCGTCGCCGACGCCGACTGACCCCGCGCATGGCCGGGCCAGCAGACCTGCCG
>DASYEF010000069.1:0-8402 GCA_036499185.1 Actinomycetes bacterium
GCCGAAGACGATCCGGAACGGGCTGTCCGGGTCCTGGGTGCGGATCCGGGACGGCGGCAGCGCCGCGAGCTCGGGGTCGTCGGGTGGTGGCCAGACGACCGCGCCGTCCAGCCGCACGTCGTACGCGGTCGCCGCCCCCGGTTCGAGGCCGCTCACGACGACGAGGGCGTAGTGATGACCGCCCACCGTCCAGGTCCGCTCGCGGTGCCCGAGTACCTCGACGGTGCACGGGTCGCTGGTCTCGACCCACACTGTGGCGTCGGTCTCCCCCACGTGGCGCAGCAGCGGTCCGAGCCGCAGCGCCGTCATCGCGGGATCACGACCGGAGATCTACCACCTCCGGGCCGTCCTCAACCGGGCCACACTCGGTCGGCGCCGGCGGCCTGCGGGGCCGTTCGGAGGAGACCACCAGGCCGACGCCCGCCACGACCACCGCGCCGCCGACCAGCACGGCGCCGGAGATCGGCTCGTCGAGCAGCAGCGCACCCAGGGCCACGGCGACGACCGGGTTGACGTAGGCGTAGGTGGCTGTGAGCGACAGTGGCGCGTTCGCGAGCAGCCAGACGTACGCCGAGAACGCGACGATCGACCCGACGACGACCAGGTAGCCCAGCGCGAACCAGGCGTGTCCCGACACGTCACCCACCTGGAAGTCCCTGAGCTCGCCCGCGGCAGCCGCGGCGAGCACCAGGCCGACGCCGCCGGCCAGCATCTCCCAGGTCGTCGCGACGAAGGCGTCCGCGGGCATCGGGACCCGGCTGCTGACGAACGACCCGACCGCCCACGAGGCCGCCGCGGCGACGACGACGAGCAGCCCCGCCACCCGCACCGGTGTGCCGTGCGGTCCGGTCAGGCCACCGGGCAGCACCAGCGCGGCGATGCCGGCGAAACCCAGCGCGGTGCCCAGCAGGCTGAGCCGGGCGACGCGTTCGCGGGCCACCGCCAGCCGCAGCACGACCAGCCACAGCGGCGTCGACGCGACGACCAGCGCGGCGAGACCCGACGGGACCGTCTGCTCCGCGACGGCCACCAGCCCGTTGCCGCCGAGCAGCAGGAGCAGGCCGACCAGCGCGCTGCCGGCCAGCCGTCGCCGGTCCACGGCCAGGCGCCGCGGGCCGGACCGGACTGCGATGACCGCGGCGAGCAGGGCACCGGCTACGAGGAACCGCAGGCCCATCGCGAGCAGCGGCGGCGTAGTGCGGACCACGACCCGGATCGCGAGGTACGTCGAGCCCCAGACCAGGTAGACGGTGACCAGGGCGAGCCACATCGTCCCCACCCGGGCGGGCACTGCCGCCGTCCGCCCTGTCATGAGCCATACCCTACGTTGGTCCTGTCGCGGCCAGTCCAGGCGATTTCTGTGGCGCCCGGTCTGCCGCGCGGCCGGCAGATTGCCGGGGACAATCACTGGAACGGCCCTGCCCGCCGCCCGTTCTGCGACATAAGGTGTCCATATCGTCACGTGAAGTGAGGACGCACGG
Source organism: Actinomycetes bacterium (assembly GCA_036499185.1). Classification (GTDB taxonomy): domain Bacteria; phylum Actinomycetota; class Actinomycetes; order JACCUZ01; family JACCUZ01; genus DATBDW01. The sequence continues at coordinate 1,482 of DASYEF010000069.1, forward strand.
GCGAGACACCAAGACCACGCGAGACGGAACGCATTGAGCAGGCGGAGGGGCAAGCACGCCCGCCGAGACACCGGAAGTACCACCGGTGTAGCGACGGGTGTCCTTGCGCTGCTCAGCGCCGGGACCCTGGCGGCCCTGGGCGTGGTCACCGCCGGCGAGGTCCGCGACGTCGGAAGTCCGCCGGCCGACGGCCGGCCCGGCAGGACGGCGGCGGCGCCCAGCGACGTCGTCGAGACGCCTAGCCCGGCACCGGGCGGCTCCACCGGAGGCCACCACGGCTCGAGCAAGACCCACCAAAGTGGTGGCGGCGGGCCGGTCCAGCCGGGCAGCTTCCTCCTCGGTCCCGGCGGCGTCTCCTTGTCGGGCAACGGCGGCGCGACTCCGGCTCCGACGCTGACGCCGGAACCCACCCCGACGCCGCCCGTGCCACCCGTCGTCGTCCCCGCTGCGCTGCCCTCCCCTGCCGGGCACCTCCAGCCGGCTCAGCCGGTCCACCCGGCCCACCCGGTGCACCCGACCCACGACATCGCCGTGTTCGCCCTGACCCCCGCTTCGCCAGCCCGGGCCACCGGGCACGGGGTCGGCAACACCCGCGCCTCCGAGGTCTCGGGCAAGCCGGTCAAGGCCAGCAGGCCGGGCAAGCCCGGCAAGCCCGGCGCACCGCTCCCGCCGGTCGCGGCCGGCGAGGCGGTCGGCCAGCGCCCTCCGGCCCCGGCATCCAAGCCCGGCAAGGGGCCCAAGGCGGACAAGCCGGTGAAGCGCCCGGTCCACGTCGCGCCGGTCGTGGCGTCGACTCCGGTGCCGGCGCCGACCGTGGTCGTCACCCCCACCGTCGGGGTCGAGCACGGCAAGGCGCTGGGCCACGCCAAGCACTGACGCCCGGTTCGTGGCGGAGGCCCTCGCGCAGGTACCTTGGGGCTCGCGTCTCACCCTGTGAGCCGCACCCCACCCAACCCGGGGTACGCCGAGCCGGGCCCACCCGCCCCGGCTCGCGGACCCGCGAGCACAGCACGACGGCAGCACCGCGGCGATCCCGCGGCGACCCGCTGCCGGCGAGCGAGCGAGGAGTGCCCGTGAGCGCCAGTGCCGAGTCCGCCACCCCCGAATCCGCCACAGCCGAGCCGGTCGACGCCGGGCCGGGAGTCGCGATGCCGCCGATCCCCTCGCCCACGCCGAGCGAGCCGGAGCTGGTGCAGCTGCTCACGCCGGAGGGCGAGCGGGTCACGCACCCGACGTACTCCGTGGACGTCACCGACGAGGAGCTGCGCGGCCTGTACCGCGACCTCGTCCTGGTCCGCCGGGTCGACTCCGAGGCCACCGCCCTGCAGCGCCAAGGCGAGCTGGGGATCTGGGCCAGCCTGCTCGGCCAGGAGGCCGCCCAGGTCGGCTCCGGCCGGGCGATGCGCGAGGACGACTACGCGTTCCCGACCTACCGCGAACACGGTGTCGCCTGGTGCCGCGGCGTGGACCCGCTCAACCTGCTGGGCCTCTTCCGCGGCGTGAACCACGGCGGCTGGGACCCGAACGAGAAGAACTTCCACCTCTACACGATCGTCATCGGCGCCCAGACGCTGCACGCGACCGGATACGCGATGGGCATGCAGAAGGACGGTGCCGAGAGCGCGGTCATCGCGTACTTCGGCGACGGTGCGACCAGCCAGGGTGACGTCAACGAGGCGTTCATCTATGCCAGCGTCTTCAACGCCCCGGTGGTGTTCTTCTGCCAGAACAACCAGTGGGCGATCTCCGAGCCGATCGAGAAGCAGAGCCGCATCCCGCTGTACCAGCGCGCGATGGGCTTCGGCTTCCCCGGCATCCGGGTCGACGGCAACGACGTGTTGGCCGTGCTGGCAGTGACCAAGGCGGCGCTGCAGAACGCCCGCGAGGGCAACGGCCCGACCCTGGTCGAGGCGTACACCTACCGGATGGGCGCGCACACGACGTCGGACGACCCGACCCGCTACCGGCTCACCGACGAGCTGGAGTCGTGGAAGCTCAAGGACCCCATCGAGCGGCTGAAGGCCTATCTGGTGCGCACCGGCAAGATCGACCAGCCGTTCCTCGACGCGCTCGAGACCGAGTCCGACGAGCTGGCGGCGCACGTGCGCCAGGGCTGCCTCGAGATGCCCGACCCGGAGCCGCTGTCCATCTTCGACCACGTGTACGCCGAGGCGCACCCGCTGATCGACGAGGAGCGCGAGCAGTTCGCCGCCTACCTCGACACGTTCGAGGGGAGCGACGCCTGATGGGCCAGATCACGCTCGCCAAGGGCATCACGATGGGCCTGCGCAAGGCTATGGAGGCCGACCCGAAGGTCCTCGTCATGGGCGAGGACGTCGGCAAGCTCGGCGGCGTCTTCCGGGTCACCGACGGCCTGCAGAAGGACTTCGGCGAGGACCGCGTCATCGACACGCCGCTGGCCGAGTCGGGAATCATCGGTACGGCGATCGGCCTGGCGCTGCGGGGCTACCGGCCCGTCTGCGAGATCCAGTTCGACGGCTTCGTCTACCCGGCGTTCGACCAGATCGTCAGCCAGCTGGCCAAGATGCGCGCACGTTCGTTGGGCTACATCTCTCTGCCAATTGTGGTGCGGATTCCCGTCGGCGGCGGCATCGGCGCGGTCGAGCACCACAGCGAGAGCAACGAGGCCTACTTCGCGCACACCGCCGGCCTCAAGGTGGTCGCCTGCTCGAACCCGGTCGACGCCTACTTCATGGTGCAGCAGGCGGTGGCCAGCGACGACCCGGTCATCCTCTACGAGCCCAAGCGCCGCTACTGGGAGAAGGCCGAGCTCGACGAGTCCCTCACCCTCGAGCAGGCGTTGCCGATGTCGGCCGCGCGCGTCGTGCGCGAGGGCGCGGACATCACGGTCGCGGCCTACGGCCCGATGGTGAAGACCGCGATGGAGGCCGCCACCGCGGCCGCCGAGGAGGGCACCTCGATCGAGGTGGTCGACCTGCGCTCGCTGTCGCCACTGGACATGCCGACGCTGCGGTCCTCGGTCGAGCGGACCGGCCGGCTGGTCGTGGTGCACGAGGCGCCGGTGTTCCTCGGCATGGGTGCCGAGGTCGCGGCCCGGATCACCGAGTCCTGCTTCTACGCCCTGGAGGCGCCGGTGCTGCGGGTCGGCGGCTTCGACACGCCGTACCCGCCGAGCCGGGTCGAGGAGGACTACCTCCCCGACCTCGACCGCATCCTCGACGCCGTCGACCGATCACTCGCGTACTAGTGACGCTGCTAGGAGTCCCGTCCCGATGAAGCAGTTCAAGCTCCCCGACGTCGGCGAAGGTCTCACCGAGGCCGAGATCGTGTCGTGGAAGGTGAAGCCCGGCGACACCGTGAAGGTCAACGAGATCGTCGTCGAGATCGAGACGGCGAAGTCCCTCGTCGAGCTGCCGTCGCCGTTCGCCGGTGTCGTGGCCGAGCTGCTGGTCGAGGAGGGTACGACCGTCGACGTCGGTACGCCGATCATCTCCGTAGACGATGGCAGCGGGCCTGCTGCGGCGCCCCCGCGTGACGACATGGCGCCCGCCATCCCGGAGGACCCGTCGGCGGTCGGTACGCCGAGCGAGGACCAGGCGGTCGAGCCCGGCCTGATCGGCGGTCCTGCACCCGGTGGGCGCACCTCGGTGCTCGTCGGCTACGGGCCTCGGACAACGAGCGCGGTGCGCCGGCCGCGCAAGGGCGCGACCCCGGCTGGCGCGTCCGCGGCCACGGCGCAGCAGGCCGTGCAGACGTCGATGATGACCAGCCCGACACCGGTGCAGGAGCCGGAGGTCGAGCTGGTACCTGACGCCGCGCCTGCGCGGACCGTCCCGTCGGCCCGCGACGCCGCGACCAGCCGCGTCCTGGCGAAGCCGCCGGTCCGCAAGCTGGCCAAGGACCTGGGCGTCGACCTCGCCACCGTCACGCCGACCGGCGACGGCGGGGTCGTCACCCGCGCCGACGTCGAGCAAGCCGCCAACCTGTCAGCCGCTGAACGACCTATCGGTCGTTCAGCGGCTGACAAGTCGACGGGAGAGCGCGAGACGCGGGTGCCGGTCAAGGGCGTGCGCAAGATGACCGCGCAGGCGATGGTCTCCTCGGCGTTCACCGCGCCGCACGTCACGGAGTGGGTGACGGTCGACGTCACCCGCACGATGGAGCTCGTCGAGCGGCTCAAGGCCGACCGGGACTGGCAGGGCGTGCGGGTCAGCCCGCTGCTCGTCGTGATGAAGGCGCTGCTGCTGGCGACGAAGCGCAACCCCGACGTCAACGCCGCGTGGGACGAGGCGGCGCAGGAGATCGTGGTCAAGCACTACGTGAACCTCGGCATCGCCGCCGCGACACCGCGCGGCCTCGTCGTACCGAACATCAAGGACGCGGACGCGATGTCGCTGCGCGAGCTGGCCGACGCGCTGAGCGCCCTGGTCGACACCGCGCGGGCCGGTCGCACCCAGCCGGCCGAGATGGCCGGCGGCACGATGACCATCACCAACGTCGGCATCTTCGGCGTCGACTCCGGTACGCCGATCCTCAACCCGGGCGAGTCGGTGATCCTGTGCTTCGGCCAGGTCCGGCCGATGCCCTGGGTCCACGAGGGCGAGGTCACCGTCCGGCAGGTCACCCAGCTGGCGATCTCCTTCGACCACCGGCTCATCGACGGTCAGCTCGGCTCGATGTTCCTCTCCGACATCGCCCGAGTGCTCGAGGACCCGGCCACCGCCCTGCTCTGGTAGCCCCTGCGGCGTCGACCGTAGACGCCAGTACCTGCTCCACGGCGGCGGGTGGTGGCACCGGCGGGCTACCGTCGTCGGTGTGGGCTTCGTCCTCGCGTTGACGCTGCCGGGCCTGGTGCTGCTGCTGCTCGCGGTCGCGGCGGTCGACCAGGTGATGCTCCGGTTGCACGGTCGCGGCATCGTGCGGTGGCGCGGCGACAGCCAGGTGTCCTCGACGGGTTTCGACCTGCTGCACGCCGCGCTGTCCCCGGGCAAGGCCGACGAGCTCGCGCAGCGCCGCCACCAGGAGCTGGTGCGCGACGAGGAGACCGAGGCCGCCCCGCCACGCAGCACCGTCGACCTGGACGCCGGGGTCGCCCGGCTCCGGCTCCCGCCGCGGTGATCCGAGAACTGCTGGCACTCAGGGGCTGATGTTCAGCTCCTCCAGGACCCGCGCCGCGAGGTCGCTGTCGCCCTCGATCTTGACGTCGGCCGCCGTCGGGTCGACGCGGCCCGCGGTCAGCCGCATGAACGTCCACGAGTCGGTGCGCACGGTGGCCGTCGCCGGACCGTCGAGGCGGTCGACGGGCGTCGGCGTGCCGTCCGCGCCGACCGACACCGTCACGCTGACGGCCAACGGGCCGGACACCTCGAGGGCGACCGTGCTGCCCGCCGGGGCGCCCACCTCGGGGACGACACGGGGCAGGAAGCCGACCATCGTGTCGCGCGACAGGCGCGCGGGGGCGCCGTCCAGGCCACCGGGACGGCCGAGCGCCTGGCGCAGGTCCTGCTCGTGGGTCCACAGGTCGAGCACCCGGATCGGCACGAACCGCGCCAGCGGTACCTGGGTGCCGAGGGTGCCGCTCACGGTCGCGGTGGGTTCGGGGTCGAGGTCGCCCAGCTGGCCCAGCCGGACGTCGGCGGTGCCGGCGAGACCGGTGACGAGCTCGGCCGGGCTGAGGTCGCGCAGCGCAGCGATGCCGGACTCCATGTGCTCACCGGAGGGGCTGCGCACATGGGGTGGGTAGGTCTCCAGGCGGCGCGGCGCGGGCTCCCCGCTCAGCTGCCGCTCGACGGCGAGGACGTGCGCGACCTGCTCGCGGACCGACCAGCCCGGGCAGGCGGTGGGCAGCGTCCACTGGTCCACCTCGACCGACTCGGCTACCGCGAGGACGTCGCGCAGCGCATCGGCGTACGCCGCGAGCTGGGACTGCATCTCCGTCGTCATGCGTGCGAGGCTAGGGCGCGTGCGGGCCCACGTCATCCAGCTCGGGTACGACGACACCGAGACCATCGACCACCGGACCACGCGCGTAGCCGAGCTGCTGCGCGCGCAGGCCGATGCCGACCTCGTGCTGCTGCCCGAGCTGTGGCCGAACGGCGGCTTCTCCTACGACACCTGGGAGGCCACGGCGGAGTCCCTCGACGGTGACGTCGTCTCGGCACTACGCGCCGCGACCCGCGACCTCGGTGCCGTCGTGCACATGGGCTCGTTCGTCGAACGCGACGACGCGGGCCGGCTGTTCAACACCTCGGTCCTGCTCGACCGCGACGGCAGCATCCTCACGACCTACCGCAAGGTGCACCTGTTCGGCTTCGGCGAGGGTGAGCCGAAGCTGATGACGGCAGGCGACGGTCCGGTCGTGCACGACCGGTTCGGCCTGGCGACGTGCTACGACCTGCGCTTCCCCGAGCAGTTCCGCGGGCTGCTGGACGCCGGCGCGCAGGTCGTCCTGCTCCCCGCGGCCTGGCCGGCGAAGCGGGTCGGGCACTGGCGGCTGCTGGCCCGCGCCCGTGCCATCGAGAACCAGAGCTACCTGCTTGCCTGCAACACAGCGGGCACCCACGCCGGGGTAGCGATGGGTGGCTACTCCGCCGTCGTCGACCCGTGGGGCGAGGTGCTCGCCGAGGCCGACCCCGACGTGGAGGAGGTGCTCGTGGTGGAGCTCGACGACGAGCTCGTGGCGCGGACCCGCGCGTCGTTCCCGGTGCTCGCCGACCGCCGCCTCTGACCGTCGCCGCACGGCGACGGCGCCCGTCCCCGAGGAACGGGCGCCGCCCCTCACCAGTCGGCTAGAGCTTGACCTTCCAGATGCCCCGACCGAACGTGCCGTCGTACAGGTAGGTGCCGTTCGGGTCCTGTTGGATGAGCAGGTCCGAGGAGATGGTCGTCGGCAGCCCCGTGCCGAACTTCGTCCAGTGACCGTCGGAAGCGCTCGCGTAG
>DASYEF010000070.1:0-18277 GCA_036499185.1 Actinomycetes bacterium
CGCCGACCACCACCAGCGTGCCGTCGCGATCCGTCCGCCCGAGCACAGCACCTTCGCGGTGGATCGCCCGCAGCGTCACCGCAGCCGGATGCCCGTAGTCGTTGTCGACCCCGACGCTGACCAGCGCCAGCCGCGGGCGCACGGCGGCGAGCAGGTCGGGGTCCTGGTGCGCGGAGCCGTGGTGCGCCACCTTGAGCACGTCGACCGGCCCGAGGTGCGAGCGGGCGAGCAGCGCCGCCTGGGCGGGTGGCTCGACGTCGCCGGTAAGCAGCAGGCGCAGCCCGTGGCTGTGCACCAGCAGGACGAGGCTGGCGTTGTTGGGCACCGAGCCCTCCCGGATCACCCGCGCCGGCCACAGCACCTGCCAGTGCACCGGGCCGACCGACATCCGGTCACCGACCCCGACCCGGTGCAGCCGCAGCCCGTCGGCCCGCACCCAGCGGCGGACCCGGACGAGCTCGCCGGCCGGCTCGGCGTACCCGTCCCAGGCGACCTCGCCGACCGACCGCCCGTGCAGCACGCCCGGCAGCCCTTCGACGTGGTCGGCGTGCAGGTGGGTCAGCAGGACGAGCGCGACCCGCCGGACGCCCATTCCGCGCAGGCAGCTGTCGACCGCGGCGGGGTCCGGTCCGGCGTCGACCACGACGGCGGTCCCGGGAGCGACGGCGAGGACGAGTGCGTCGCCCTGACCGACGTCGCAGGCCGCCATCACCCAGCCGTGCGGGGGCCACCCGGGCGAGGCGGCCGGCACCACGAGTGCGACACCCAGCACGGCCACCGTCCCCGCCGCGGCGACCGGCCGCCGGACCAGCCATGGCACGGCGAGCACGACGGCGAGCGTGAGGGCGCCGAGCAGCACCGCGCCCGAGGCCGTACCTGGCCACGGCAGCGAGCCGCCGGGTACGCCGGCGCTGCGGCGCGCCACCTGCGCGATCCACCAGACCGGCACGCTCGCCAACCCGGCCAGCCAGCGCGCGACGGTTGCGTCGAGCGGGTGCACCACGGTCGCCAGCACGCCGAGCACCGTGGCCGGTGCCACCGCCGGAGCCGCGAGCAGGTTCGCGGGTACGGCGACGACGCTCACCCGGCTGCTGAGCAGCGCGACCAGCGGCGCGCAGAGGAGTTGGGCAGCCACCGGTACGGCGAGCAGCTCGGCGAGGGCACGTGGAACCCCGCGCCGGTGCCAGGCCCGGGCCCAGCCAGGCGCGACCACCAGCAGCCCGGCGGTCGCGGCCACCGACAGCGCGAAGCCGAACGACCGGGTGAGCCATGGGTCGACAAGGACCAGGACGAGCGCCGCGGCGAGCAGCGCGGACACGCCGTGGCGGGACCGGCCGGTCACGACGGCGGCCAGCGCGAGGCCGGCCATCGCGGCCGCCCGGACGACCGATGGTTGCGGCCGGGCGAGCACGACGAAGCCGGCCAGCGCGAGGACGCCGACGACCGGCAGCCAGCGACCGCGCACCCCCGACCAGCGCGCAGCCACCAGCCCGGCACCGACCACGATGGCCAAGTTGGCCCCGCTCACTGCCACCAAGTGGGTCAGCCCCGTCATCCGCATCGCGGTGACCAGGTCGGCAGGCACCCGGGAGGTGTCACCGACCACCAGCCCCGGAAGCAGGCCTCGCTCGTCACCCGGCAACCCGGCGCTGGCGGCGCGCAGCCCGGCGCGCAACGAACCCGCCGACCGCTGCACCCGAGTCGGCCGACCGAGCAGGGCGGGTGGACCGCGGACCTCGATGACAGCGGCCAGCGGTTGGCCGGGGTCCGCCGGCTCCAGCCGGCCGGCCAGCCGCACGTGCTGGCTCGGCAGCAAGCCCAGCCAACGGCGGTCCGAGGCGAGCGAGAGAACCGGCGCCCGCACCCGCCAGCGCTGGCCTCGGGCGGCCAGCATGTCCAGCCGGACGCCGACGGTGACGAAGCCGGCCACCCGGTGGTCACCGCCGCGGATGCCGCCCGGGTGCCACACCGGGTCAGCCGTCACGACGCCGCTGCCCGTCATCGTCGCCCGCTTCAGGGCCAGCTCGGCGAGCCCGCTGCCGCGAACGGCCTGCAGGTGGGCCGAGCCGACGACCGCGCCGCCGAGCAGACCGAGCATGCCGAGCGCGATCAGGCGCCGCCCGCTGCGAGGCACGCCTGCACTGAGCCACCCGCGAGCAGCCAGCACGGTGCTCATCAGCAGCGCCAGGGCACCGACGCCGAAGCACCCCGTCAGCACGACCCAGCCGGGAGCGAGCGCCGGGAGCGACCCGGTCGAGACGAACGCCGCTAGCCAGACCGTCGCCGCGGGCACGAGCAGGCGCGCGTCCACGGCGGCACGGGTCGCGGTCGCGGGCCCCGCGGCGGTGGGCACAGCTTGCTCGGTCACACGACGACGAGCGGCCGCAGGTCGGACAGGTGCGCCTCGCCGATCCCGGACACCTCACCGAGCTCGTCGACGCTGTCGAAGCGTCCGTTGGCCGTGCGCCAGTCGAGGATGCGCTGGGCGAGCACCGGTCCGATGCCCGGCAGCCCGTCGAGCTGCTCGAGGGTCGCCGTGTTGAGGTCGACCGGCGCGGTCGGCGACCCACCCGGCGCTGAGCCACCGCTGACACCTCCTGCGGCGCCGACGGCCGGTCCCGGAGCAGGCAGGATCGGCGGCCGGCCGCGGCGCTGCACGAGCAGCTGCTCACCGTCGACCAGGACGCGGGCCAGGTTGACGCTCGCCTCCTGAGCACCGGCCGTCAGGCCACCGGCAGCCCGCACCGCATCGGCCACCCGCGACCCAGCGGGCAGCCGGACGAGGCCGGGCCGGTGCACGGCGCCGACCACCTGCACGACCACATCAGCCGTAGGCGCCGCCGACGTCGCGCCGGTCGCGGCCATCGCCCCGCCAGGCGCCGGTGCCGAAGTCGTGGTCGAGCCGAGGGGCGACGCGCTCGCGGCGACCCGGTGCACGGGGGGTGCGGCGCGGGCCGCCGGCTGGGCCCGCCACAGCAGCAGCACGGCGACGAGACCCGCGACCAGCAGGACCAGCCCCAGACCGGCCGCCGCGCGCCGGCTGGGGACCCAGCGGACGCGCAACGGTGCGGCGCCCGACACGTCCGGGGCGAACGTCGGCGGCGCAGGCCGGCCGGGCACCCAGCCGCCGGAAGGCGTCGAACCCGGCGGAGTCAGCGCTGTCGGCGGTGCCGACAACGCGGGCTGCGCGAGCGCCGGGGGCAGATCGCCCAGCCGGGCGAGCAGGGCCTCGCCCGGGGTGCGGGCGGCGGCGTCGGGTCGCCGGTGGCGCGAGGGTCGAGGGCTCACGCCTCGACGCTAGGGACGCCCGACCGGCACCTCCGTCCCACGGGCGGACCGGTGGACAGACCCCGCCTGTGCACGACGGGTCAAGGGCTCGCCGCCGTCAGCGCGGCGCGACCACCACGGCGAGCATTCCCGGGCCGACGTGCGCCCCGACGACCGCGCCGACCTCACCGACGTACACGTCCTCGAGGCCGGGGATCCGTTCGCGCAGCCGCCCGGCCAGGGATGCGGCGCGCTCCGGGCTGGACAGGTGGTGCACCGCGACATCGACGGCGTCACCGCCGGACCGGGCGGCCCGCTCGACCGCGATGTCCTCCAGCCGTGCGATCGCCCGGGTCGAGGTCCGCACCTTCTCCAGCGGCTCGATGTGACCGTCGACGAGGTGCAGCAACGGCTTCATCGCCAGCGCCGACCCGACGAGCGCCGCGGCGGGGCCGATCCGGCCGCCGCGACGCAGGTGCTCGAGGGTGTCCAGGTAGAAGATCGCCGACGACGCCTGCGCCCGCCGCACGGCCGCGTCGACGACCTCGGTGGCGTCCGCTCCACCGGCTGCGGCCTGCGCGGCGCTGACGACGGCGTACCCAAGGCCCATGCCCAGTGACGCGGAGTCCACCACCTCCACCGGCAGGTCGGACTCCTTGGCCGCGAGGCGCGCCGACTCGACGGTCCCCGACATCTGCGAGGACAGGTGCACCGACACCACCGCAGTGGCACCGCGCTCCGCGGCGTTCCGGTACGCCGACGCGAACGCGGCCGGTCCGGGGCGCGACGTGGTGACCGGACGACGGCGGCGCAGCGCGTCGGCGAACCGCTCGGCCGTAGCGGGGTCGGCCTCGTCGTACGACGAGCCGTCGACGACGACCTGCAGCGGCACGACCTGGACCCCGAGCTCGGCGGCGAGCTCGGTCGGCAGGTAGCAGGTCGAGTCGGTGACCAGGGCCACCCGGCCGCCGTCCGTCATGGCCGAGAGGCTAGCGAGCCGAGCTCACGGCGACGCAGTGCCATTAGCCAGGCACCACGTTGACCAGCCGCGGTGCCCGGACCACCACGGTGCGGACCGGGCGCCCGTCCAGCGCCTTCTGCACCGCCTCGGACGCCAGCGCCAGCTCGCGCAGCTCGTCCTCGCCGATGGTCGGCGCGACCTCCAGCCGGTCGCGCACCTTGCCGGCTACCTGCACCACCGCCGTCACGTGCTCGACGGCCAGCTGCGCGGGGTCGGCCACCGGGAAGTCCTCATAGGTCAGCGACTGCTCGTGACCCAGCCGCCCCCACAGCTCCTCGGCGATGTGCGGCGCCAACGGGGCGACCATCAGCACCAGGGCCTCCGCGACCTCGCGGGACGCGACCCCGGTCTTGACGACGTGGTTGTTCAGCTCGGTCAGCCGGGCGATCGCCGTGTTGGCCCGCAGGTTCTCCAGGTCGGCGCGGACCGCGTCGATCGTGCGGTGCAGCAGGCGGCGCGTCTCGTCGTCCGCGGGGTCCTCGACGACGCGCAGGTCGCCGGTCTCTTCATCGACCACGTTGCGCCACAGCCGCTGCAGGAATCGCTGCGAGCCGACGACCGCACGGGTGTCCCACGGCCGCGACGCGTCCAGCGGGCCCATCCCCATCTCGTACAGCCGGAACGTGTCCGCGCCGAACGTGTCGTACATGTCGTCCGGCGTCACCATGTTCTTCAGGCTCTTGCCCATCTTCCCGTAGTCGCGGGAGACGGGCTCGCCGTGGAACGTGTACGCCGGGTGGCCGTCGACGACCTCCTCGACGACCTCCTCGGCGGGGACGTAGAGCCCGCGCGCGTCGACGTACGCATAGGCCTGGATCATCCCCTGGTTGTACAGCTTGTGGAACGGCTCGCTGCTCGACAGGTGACCCAGGTCGAACAGCACCTTGTGCCAGAACCGCGCGTACAACAGATGCAGGACCGCGTGCTCGGCACCGCCGACGTACAGGTCGACGCCGCCGGTGTCGCCGGGGAACTGCGGACCCATCCAGTAGCGCTCCACCTCGGGGTCGACGAACCGCTCCGTGTTCGTCGGGTCCAGGTAGCGCAGCTCGTACCAGCAGGAGCCGGCCCACTGCGGCATGGTGTTCGTCTCGCGGCGGTAGCGCTTCGGTCCGTCCCCGATGTCCAGCGTCACCTCGACCCAGTCGGTCTTGCGGGCCAGCGGCGGCTCGGGCTCCGACGTCGTGTCGTCCTCGGGGAAGGTGCGCGGCGAGTAGTCGTCGACCTCCGGCAGCTCGACCGGCAGCTGCCCGTCGGGAACAGCGATCGGCAGGTCGTGCTCGTCGTACAGGATGGGGAACGGCTCGCCCCAGTAGCGCTGCCGGCTGAACAGCCAGTCGCGCAGCTTGTAGGTGACGGTACGACGGCCGGTGCCCTTCGCCTCCAGCCAGTCGATGATGCGCGCCTTCGCATCGACGACGCCCAGCCCGTCCAGCGAGATCTCGTCGTTGGCCGAGTTGATCGCCGGCCCGTCGCCGGTGAACGCCTCACCCTCCCAGCCCTCGGGCGTCGCCACCGTGCGCACGATCGGCAGGCCGAACCTGGTGGCGAACTCCCAGTCGCGCTCGTCCTGTCCGGGCACCGCCATGATGGCGCCGGTGCCGTAGTTCATCAGCACGTAGTCGGCGACGAACACCGGCAGCGCCTCGCCGTTGACCGGGTTGGTCGCGTAGCCGCCCGTCCACACACCGGTCTTCTCGCGGCCCTCGGTCTGCCGCTCCAGGTCGGTCCTCAGCTCGGTCGTGCGCCGGTAGGCCTCGACGGCGCCGCGCGGCGTCGCCGCTCCCCCGGTCCACGTCGTCGGTACGTCGCTCGGCCAGGCGCCGGACGCCAGCCGGTCGACGGCGGGGTGCTCGGGCGCGACCACCATGAACGTCGCTCCGAACAGGGTGTCCGGGCGCGTGGTGAAGACCTCGATCGCGCCGCCCTCGCTGGCGAAGGTGACCCGCGCGCCCTCGCTGCGCCCGATCCAGTTGCGCTGCTGCAGCTTGATGGACTCCGGCCAGTCCAGCGTGTCCAGGTCGGCCAGCAACCGGTGCGCGTAAGCCGTGATGCGCATCTTCCACTGCCGCAGGTCGCGCTTGAAGACCGGGAAGTTGCCGCGGTCGCTGCGCCCCTCCGCGGTGACCTCCTCGTTGGCCAGCACGGTCCCTAGTGCAGGGCACCAGTTGACCGGCGCCTTCGACACGTAGGCCAGCCGGTGCGCGTCGATGACCCGCCGGCGCGTCACGTCGTCCAGGTCCGCCCAGGCGACGCCGTCGGGCACACCCTCGACACCGGTCGGCATCGGCCGGGCGCCGGAGGCCAGCAGCGGCGCCAGCTCGTCGACGGGCCGGGCGCGGCCGGCCTCCTCGTCGTACCAGCTGCCGAAGATCTGCAGGAAGATCCACTGCGTCCAGCGGTAGAAGCCGGTGTCGATGGTGGACACGCTGCGCCGCGGGTCGTGCGCCAGTCCCATCCGGCGCAGCTGGCGGCGCATCGTCTCGATGTTCGCCTCGGTGGTGACGCGCGGGTGCTGCCCCGTCTGCACGGCGTACTGCTCGGCGGGCAGCCCGAACGCGTCGTAGCCCAGCGCGTGCAGCACGTTGTGCCCGGTCATCCGCTTGAACCGCCCGAAGACGTCGGTCGCGATGTAGCCCAGCGGATGCCCGACGTGCAGCCCGATGCCCGAGGGGTACGGGAACATGTCCAGCACGTACTTCTTCGGTCGCGCCGCGACCTTCTCCGGCTCGCCCATCGGCCCGGCCGGGTTGGGCGCCTCGAAGATGTGCTCGCGGTCCCACCGGTCCTGCCAGTGCGTCTCGATCTGCGCGGCCAGCGCGGCCGTGTAGCGGTACGGCGGCACGCTCTCGCCGGCCACCTCAGGTCGGACCGTGTCGCTGGTCTGGCTCTCGGTCATCTCGGCGCCTCTTCGTCTGCGGCTCGGACGAGCCGGGGTATGCGGCCTGGATCAGGCTCCGGACATGAAAAAACCCCTCGCCCAGGAGGGGTCGCCGCGCTGAGGTGCTGCCTGCTCAGCGCGGCTCGGTAAGGAGCAGTCCGGTCCGCACCCGTCCACCATAACGGACGCGGGCCGCCCCGTGGCCCCGCGGTCAAGGCCGCGCGGATAACCGGTGGTGAGGGCTCTCAGGCGCTGGAATCGGGCGTCGACGGCGAGTCGGCGGCCGGCGGCGCCGCCGAGTGGCGCTGCGGCAGGCTGCCCGCCTCGCGCCGCAGCGACCGGCGCAGGTACATCTCCTGGTCGGCCTTGCCGAGCAGCGTCTCCAGGGTGCCGGAGTCCCACGGGGCCAGCATCGCGCCCCCTGCGCTGACCCGGACCGGCCACACCTCGGCGGGGACGTCGGCGGCGAGCACCACGGTGTCGCGCACCCGGCGCTCGAGCTCCAGCGGCGGCATGCCGGGGCCGGGACCCACGACGCAGAACTCGTCGCCGCCCCAGCGAGCGACGACGTCGGTCGCGCGGGTGGCGGCCCGCATCGCCTCGGCCACCGCCACGATGACCTCGTCGCCGACCGCGTGCCCGAGGGCGTCGTTGACCTTCTTCAGGCCGTCGATGTCGACGAAGATGCAGTGCACGGCGTCACCCTGGCGCCGGGCCTGCTCGACCATCTGCCCGCCGACCATGGCCAGCCCCCGCCGGTTGGCCAGCCCGGTGAGGTGGTCCCGGACCGCGGCCGCCTCCGCCGCCGACCGCGACTGCGCGAGGTCCCGGACGTTGGAGCGGCGCAGGTAGTTGACCAGCAGCGCGAGCAACGTCGCGCTGCACATCCCGACGACGTAGTGGGGCCACTGCGGTGACGGTCCGAGCACGAAGGCGCCGACGCCCCAGGCGCCCCAGACGACGTAGAGGGTCGTGGCCAGCCAGCGGAGCGAGAGCAGGACAGCGCCGGCACCCACCAGGATCAGCATGAGGTTGGAGGTCTGCCGCGGTTGCTCGGTGAGGACGAGCTGGAGCGTCGCGTTGCCGACCGCGACGAGGACGAGGCCCGACGTCACCGGCTGGGCGTAGTGCGTCGGCAGCGGGTGGCGATGCGCGAAGAACGCGAACCCCGCGAGCAGGACGGCGCTCACGGCGGCCGTGCTCGCCATCGTCCACCGGGTGGATCCGTCGAGCATCACCAGGTGCAGGCCGGAGAACACCGCGAACAGCAGGGCCAGCCCCGCGGCGAGCCCGGGGACGGCTCCGGCGACGGCGGCGTCGTACGTCTCCTCGAGAGTCGGCGACACCCCAAGGGTCTCGACCCGACGCGCGGGCTCCTTGATCGGCACGGTCACACGGTACGGCGACGGCGCGCCGCGCGGGAGGGCCTTGGCCCCGACGTCACGCGGACGGGTGCCTCGCCGGGTCGGCCCGTCGCGAGCCGTCCTCGGCGTCCTGCGCGAGGCGCTCCTCCACCCGGCCGAGGAACAGGACCATCACCAGCGCCGCCACGGGCGCGAGGAGGACCAACAGCACCACTACGTGTCCTCCCGTCGTCACCAGACGTGACCACGTTACGGGTGCCGCGGACGTCCCCGGCTCACCGGGGAGGGGTGAGTCGGGCGTGTGTCTCTCGTCGACCAGATCAGCCGGACGGCGTAATGCGCTGGGCGGCCACCCACTGCTCACCGGTGCGGACCGCCTCCTCCACGGCGGCCCCGATCGTCGGGCTGCGCCACACGACATGCTCCGGGCCGAGGTCGGCCAGCAGCCCGGTCCGCTCCAGTGCACGGCGCTGGTCGGGCCCGACGTCGGCGAGGATCAGGATGCTGCCGGCTGCGTGGACCTCGTCCGCGATCTGCCGGAGCAGGTCGATGCCGGTGAGCGAGTAGAACGACCGGTCGCGCAGCTGCAGGACCACGGCGGCGCCGTGCGTCGTGCTGAGGTCGGGCAACGTCTGCTCGGCGCGGTACGCCGACGCGAAGTAGGCCGGGCCGGTCACCGAGAGCACGGTGACCCTCCCCGAGGGGATGCCGTCCTCGGGCAGCTCCGTCTCGGTCCATCGACCGTCGTCGTCGCGGACCCACTGCCACAGTCGGGCCCGGTCTCCGGCGCTGAGGACATAGAGCAGCAGGGAGAGGGCGACCCCGGTGAAGATGGCCTCGGTCAGCTCGGCCACCAGGCCGACCACGATGGTCACCCCGGCCGCAACCAGGTGCGGCTTCGACACCCAGCGGGCCGCCACCAGGTGACGCACCTCCCTGGCCAGCGTCTCGGCGCCGATCACGATGAGGATCGCGGCAAGCGTGGTCGTCGGGATGCGCTCGGCGACGCCGCCTGCCACGGCGACGAGAACCACCAGCAGCGCACCTGCGTATACACCGGCCCATCTCGATCGGGCACCGGCCGAGGAGTTGACACCCGTCCGGGAGAGCGAGCCGCCACCGGGCAGGGCACGGAACAGCCCGCCCGCGATGTTGGCCGCCCCCTGCGCGACGAAGTCGCGACTGACACTGGACCGTGACCCGTCGGGGTTCGGGTAGGCAGCACCGACGGTCGCGGCCTCGGAGAGCCCGACGATCGCCGCCGCGATCGCAGCCGGGATCAGCGTCGGCATCAGCGAGAAGTCGGGCAGGTGCGGGGTCGGCACGGCGTCCAGGCCGGTCGGGATGTGGGCAATGTCGCCGACGGTCTCGACGCTGGTGAGGTTGAGCAACCAGACGGCCGCTGTCCCGCCGACCATCGCGACGATGTCGGCGTAGGGCCGCAGGAACGTCCCCTTGGCCACGACGAGGGCGGCGATGCAGCCCAGCCCGACCGCGATGGTCGGCCCGTCCCAGGTCGGTAGGTGCAGGACGACGTCGACGGCCTTGGCGACCTTGCCGCCGTCATGGGTGCTCGTGTACCCGGTGAGCTCGTCGACCTGACCGACCACGATGAGCAGCGCCACCGCGGCCACCAGGCCAGCCTGCACCTCGGCGGAGATGAACCGGACCACCGAGCCGAGGCGAGCCAGCCCCAGCCCCAGCATCACCGCGCCGACGAGGACTGTCAGCGTGAACATCGCTGTCGCGTGGTCGGTGTCCTTGCCGAGCGCGCCGATCTTGTCGGCCGTGACCAGCGCGAGCGCGTTCGTGGCGGTGATGACGAGCATGGACGTCGACGCGAACAGGCTGCCGACGAGCAGGGTGATGCTGCCGGCGTACAGCCCGTAGACCGGGTCGACGCCGGCCACGATCGCGTAGGCCATGCCCTCGGCGATGCTGACCAGAGCCACGGTGACGCCGGCGGCCAGGTCGTGGGACGCGTCCGCCGATCGCGGCCAGTAGCCGCGCCGGGGCCGTGGGATCCGGCGCCGGGCCGTCGGGTGCGCCGTCACGTCACTCGGCCCTCACGTGAGACCACCCAGTCCCTTGCCGAGAAGGGACACGCCGATGACGAGCAGCAGCACGGCCATCACCGCGACGTTGTTCTGCACCAGCCAGCCGCGCAGCTCGTCCAGCGGGCCACGCAGGCGGTCCGCGGCGACGGCGTAACCGAGCACCGGGACCAGCACCGAGGCGGCGGCGATGACGACGAAGACCGCGCCGGCGACGACCTGGTCCCCGACGGACAGGCCGGACCCGGCCAGCGTCACGCCGGCACTGAGGCACAGAAGCAGGTTCTTGGGGTTCACTGCGGCGAGCAGGAAACCCAGCCCGGCCGACTTGCCCACGGTCATCGAGTCGATGGCCGTCATCCACTTCGGCATCGAACCTGGCTGGTCGCCGCGTGGTCGCTTCGACCACTGCCGGCCGGCGAGCAGGATCAGCAGCCCACCCAACACGAGCTTGACCCAGGACGCGCCGGTCGACGGCTGGTCGCTGGTCCCGCCCAGGTCGGCGGAGGCGGCGACCACGGCGACCACCGTGACAACGACGACGATGCCGACCAGCCATCCGGTCGCGAAGCCGGCGCTGGCCGCCCGAGCGCGGGGCGCGAGCAGCATGAGGATGGTGGCGATGATCGGGATCGGCGAGACCGCGACGCCGACTGCAAGCGGGAGCAGCTCGCCGATCGTCGCACCCATCAGGGCTCCGCAACCGGGACCGGTTCCACACCGTCCTCGACCGGATGCTCCTCAACCGGCGCCTGTCTCTCGCCGTCCTTGACGGGTCCCTCGCTGACGAGCACCCTGGCCCACTCGGCGCCCGGGTTCGCATCGATGAGCAGGGTGCGGGCCAGCAGGCTCATCGGTACGGCGAGCAGTGCTCCGATCGGACCGAGCACGAGAGTCCATACCGCCAGGGAGAGGAACGTCACCGCCGGGCTCAGACCGACCGCGTCACCGACGAACCGCGGCTGGATGAACGTCTGGATCGTCACGTTGAGGATGCAGTAGACCAGGATCACCGCCACCATCTTCTGGACCCCGGAGTCCAGCAGGGCGAGCAGCGCGGGCGGGATGAGACCGATGACGAAGCCGATGTTCGGGACGAAGTTGGTGAGGAACGAGAGCAACCCCCACATCAGAGGTAGCGGCACCCCGAGCAGCCATAACGCACCGGTGTCGAGCACCGCCACGATCATCCCGAACAGGGCGGTGACCACGAGGTATCTCTGCACGGTGCCGACGAAGCCGGCCAGCGCCGCCGCGAGGTCGGGGCGGTCCTGCGCGAGCCGCGCGACCCGCCGGCCCATCCCGGACGCCTCGGTGACCAGGAAGAACATCACGGTGACCAGGAAGAACAGGCTGGACAACACGCCGAGCACGCCGCTCAGCAGTGAGCCGAGCAGGTGACCCAGGGTGGCGGGGTCGATCTGTGAGATCGCGGTGCGCACCTGGTCGGAGCTCAGCCCTGCCGAGGCGAGGTTGTCGGTGGCCGAGGTCTGTAGGTCCTGCGCTCGATCGGTGTACTGCGGGAGGAGAGCGGCCAGCTGCACGATCGAGGCCGCGACCCCGACGACCAGGAACAAGACGATGAGGTAGGCCAGCACCAGCGCGGTCAGAGTCGCCGCCCAGCTCGGCACCCCGCGCCGGCGCATGATCCCCGCCACGGGAACCACGGCGATCGTCAGGATCAGGGCGAGCATGACCGGCGCGACGACGCCGGCCCCCAGTGAGATCCCGACCAGGACAGCGACCGCGGCCGCCGCCCCGACCAGCCCGGTCACCCCACCGTCTTGAGCTCGCGGCCCACCCTCCGGACCGCGTTGCGCATCTGTTGGTGCGTGTCGCGCATCTGCCGACGGTAGGGGTGTCTCGCGCGGCGGCGCCTCGCCCGAATCCGGCGAAGAACTAGACATTGCGACCAAACGACGGCACCCGTTGCGCAGCGGTCCTGGACACGACGCCCTCCTCGTCCTCCCGTGGGCCAATGAAGCACGCGGCACGTCGGCAGGTCTCCCCCGGATCGGGGGAGGTACCTGCGCGCTGCCGCTCCTAGCGTCACGCACCGGGAGATCCGTGGACATCTAGGGAGTCAGCCATGTCAACGACACGCGCGAACGACAGCACCTGGGCCGGGGGCGTCAGCGTCTTCGCGGCGTCCATGATGCTCGTGGTCGGCGCCTTCCAGTTCTTCGAGGGTCTTGTCGCCGTCGCGAACGACGACTTCTACGTCAAGACCCAGAACTACGTTTTCCAGTTCGACGTGACGCAATGGGGATGGATCCACATGATCCTCGGTGCCCTGGTCGTGCTCGCCGGTGTGTTCATCTTCACCGGCAACATCGTGGCTCGCTCCGTCGGCATCCTGCTGGCGGGCCTGTCGGCTCTTGCCAACTTCTTCTGGCTGCCGTACTACCCGTTGTGGTCGATCGTCATCATCGCGATCGATGTGTTCGTCATCTGGGCGCTGTGCAGCGTCCGCCTGAACAACGAGGTCTGAGCCCGCGTCGCGTCACGCGTCGGCCGCGCAGCGGAACCCCGCGTTGCCGGTCGGAGAGTCCGGTGTGCTGCCCATCCGCGCCGAGGTGCGGTAGCGCCAGCAGTACGACGAGTGGCACAGGTACGAGCCGCCGCGCAGCACCCGCCGGTCGCCCTCGGGCGGCCCGGCGGGGTCTGTGAGCACCGCGGCTCCGCCCGTTCGGTGCCACGTCGTGGACCAGCTGTCCGCAGTCCACTCCCACACGTTTCCGGTCATGTTGTGCAAGCCGTAGCCGTTGGGTGCGAACGCATCGGCCGGCGCGGTACCGACGTACCCGTCCTTGGCGGTGTTACGCCCAGGGAACGTCCCCTGCCAGACGTTCATCCGGTGCTCGCCGCCCGGGGTGAGGCTGCTGCCCCACGGGAACCGCTGCTGGACGAGCCCACCGCGGGCCGCGTACTCCCACTCCGCCTCGGTGGGCAGTCGTCGGCCGGCCCACGCACAGAACGCCTGCGCGTCGTGCCACGTCACCTGGACCACCGGGTGGTCGGCCCGGCCGGCCAGGTCCGACCACGGCCCCTCGGGGTGCGTCCAGCTCGCGCCCTCGACCTCGCGCCACCACGGGGCCTGCACGACGGCTCTGGTGGGTGGCATGTCGTCGGGCAGCAGGCCGGCGAAGACGAAGGCGGAGCCCACCTGCTCGGCCTCGGTGACGTAGCCCGTCTCCGCGACGAACGCGGCGAACCGCTCCGTGGTGACCGTCCGTGACTCGATCCGGAACGCACCCAGCCGAACCTCGCGGACCGGACCCTCGCCGTCCTCGGCATAGGCGCCCGGATCCTCGCTGCCCATCAGGAACGGTCCCCCGGGAAGGGTCACGAGGTGGCCCGCGCCGTGCGACTCCTCGGCTGCGGCACCGACCACCACAGCCGGTTCGACGCGGCTGGGCCCGTGCGCCGCCCCACCCTGCGGTCTCGACGGGCCGCAGCAGCTGCTCATGCCCGGACGAGCCTCACACCGACCCGTCGTCCGCGGGAGCCAACGGCCGCGCTACACCGCGCGAGACCCGCGCTTGCCACCCAGCCACCAGACGGGCGCGGGCGCTCTGGAACTCGTCCTCGGTGAGGGCGTCCCGGTCCCGGAGCAGGGCGAGCCGGCACAGTCGCGACACGATGTCGTCGGTTGCCGTCGCGGCGGTCTGAGACGGCATCTCGACTCCGCTCCCGCTGTTCTTCATCTCGCCTCCGGCCGGTCGCTCCCCAATGCTCGCCGCAACATGACGTGCCGCGTTCCTGCGCCGGTGAGACCGTGCCGAGGCCCCCCACGGTTCGTCCCGCCGACCGTAAGTCGTCGCGGGGCACGATCGCCTCGCCCGGCAAGGGGGAACCGTGGGTGACGCAGTCGGCCAGGTGGATCGCCAACGTCGCCTGTGGGATCGACCTCAGATCAGCCCGCGGGCCCGCGCCTCGCGCAGGGCTGGCGAGCGACCAGCGACCCCGAGCTTGCGGTAGACCGCCGACAGATGGGTCTTCACCGTGTTCTCGGTGACGAACAGGGCGTGCGCGATGTCGGTGTAGGAGCCGCCCAGCGCGAGCTCGCGCAGAACATCGGCCTCCCGGTCGGTGAGGCGGGTAAGGGGGCCGGTCGCCGCCCGTTGGGACGGCAGCTGCACACCCGACGCCACGCTCGCTGGGCGAGCCCCTAGAGCGACCGGCCGGGGAACGCCGTCGGAGGCCTCCCGGGGGCGTGGCAGCCGAGCCAGCGCCTCGAGCATCTCGCTGGCCAGCGCTTGTGGCGGGTCGGCAGCGGCGAGGTCGCGCAGCATCGGCTCCAGACCCAGGTCGGGGGTGGCGAGGGACGCCAACGGGAGCAGCAGCCGCTCCGGGTAGGCACGGGTAAGGCTGTCGCGCAGCGCCTCTCGACCCTCCGCCTGCTGGCCGTCGCGCAGCAGGATGCGGGTCCGGTACGCCGCCGCGCAGGCCGCAAGAGACGACAACCCCGGGGCCGGTGGCTCCTCGAGGATGCGCTGGAGGCACACCAGGGCCTCGGTCGGGTCGCCCGACAGGTCGGTCAGGATGGCGCCCAGCACGGCGCCTCCTTCGGGCCAGCCGCAGGTGCGTTGCACCTCGAGCTGACGTTGTGCCTCGAGCATGCTGCCGGTGAGGAGCGCCACCTCGGCCTCGGCCATCGCGAGCGTCCACACCAGGAACGGGGGCATCGGGCCCGGCATCGTCCGTACGGAGGCGAGCACGTGGTGGGCAGTGGTCAGGTCACCGGCCTCGGTCAGAAGGCGCGCCCGCAGGACCATCGCGAGACCCGCGACAAGCGGGTCAGCAAGCCGCTCCTGCATCCGCTCGACGTCGGCGAGGGTGACCGCAGCCGCTTCGTGCTCAACCGCGACGTACTGGGCCCAGGCCTGCGCGAGCCGGCTCCGGGGCACGTACATGTCGCCCGTTGAGTTGATCCGGCGGGCCGCCGCCAAGCTCGCCTCGGCGTTCCAGGACGCGGTCAGGTAGCGGCCGTCCATCAGGTCGAGCATCGCCTGGTTCGCCAGGCCGCCGGCGATCAGCCGGTCGTGACCGATCGCCCGGCTGGTGACCAGCACTTCAGCGACGTGTTCACGCGCCGCCTCGACGTCGCCCAGCCACATGGCAACGGCCGCGAGCTCGTGGTGCAGCAGGGCCGACCGGGCGGGAGTCATCAGCCAACCGCGCCGCCCCTGCGGTTCCGCCGAGACGTCGATGCCGAGCTGGTGACGGGCCAGGATCTGCTCCCCGGTCTCTCTCGCGCGCACGGGGTCCGTCAGGCCGAACCGGGCCTGCCAGGCGGAGAGCAGCGCGGCGTCGGTGAGCAGCGCCAGCACCTCGGGCGGCGCTGTCGCAGGGTCGTCACCGGCGTCGGCAAGCCGCGCGAGGGCGCTCTCAGCGGCGACGACGGCTAGGTCGGCGAGGTGCAGCGCGCTCGCGTGCTCACCCCGGGCGCGCCGCTCGAGGGCGCCGACGCCCAACAGTGCCGGGTGAGCGGCTCGGACCTTGTCCGGTAGCGAGTTCAAGGCCCGGGACAGGGAGTCCACACCTCCACCGGTGAGCAGACCTGGCCCGTGTTCAACGAGCAACGCCACGACCAGCTCGTCGTCGCCACTGACCGTCGCGTGCTCCAAGGCTGCACCGACGTCGTCGACATCGGCGAAGTGTCGCGCGGCCCGCTCGTGGGCGGCCATCGCCAGAGCATGGTCAGGAGCGTCCCGAGCCACCTGGCGGCGGAGCAGCTCGCGCAGCAGCGGGTGGTACTCCCAGGCGAGCCCCGAGCTCTCGTCGCCACTGTCGTCACCCGGATAGCTCGTGACCAGCATCCCGTCCATGGCCAGCCCGTCGAGGCGCCGTCCGGCGTCCGGGTCGCCAGAGAGCACGACGGCCAGCTCGCCGGTGACGCGGTCCTCGACGCACGTGCAGAGCAGCACGTGGCGCGTCGCAGCAGGAAGCGTCGCGAAGATCTCGCCCAGCAAGTAGTCGAGCACGGGCTGCTCGGTCCGCGAGAGCCCCGCCCGGGCCGCCGCACGGTTGGGCGCGCCGCCGAGCGCACGCGCGCCGAGAACGAGCAGCGCGGCCCAGCCCTGGGCCGATCCCAGCAGCGTGTCGAGGTCCTGGTCGTCGGCGGCGGGCGCGTGCGCCGCCACGAGGTCTCGCGCCTCGCCCGGTGAGAAGCGCAGCACGTCGGAGCGCAGCACGGTGACCTCGTCCCGCAGGGCCAGCGCCACGAGCGGCAATGCCACGTCGCGCCGACTGGTCAGTACCACCCGGAGTCGGTCCGGAACCTCGTCCACCGCAGCGTTGAGCAGCGACCAGGAGTCCACACCGGCAAGGTGGGCGTCATCGACGACGACGATGTCGGGGGCCCGGCGCGACGAGCGTAGGGCCGCGACCACGTCGCGGTCGGAGACTTCCGCGCCGACCACGCCGACACCGTGCGCGGCGCGCACCAGCTCGGCACCGAGCTGCCCGGCGTCGAGACCCCGCCCGTCGAGCCAATGGGCCCGCGGCGCAACCGGGCGGCGGGCCCAGTGGGCGAGCGTCGTGGTCTTCCCGGTGCCCGCCGGGGCCACCAGGAGGGTCAGCGGCCGCCGGGTTGCCTCGTCCAGGAGGTCGTCGAGGCGATCGCGCTCGACGAAGGTCCGGGCCACCTGCGGCGCGCGCACGCTCGCCGACGAGCGCTCGGCCGCGCTCGCGTCCAGGACCGCGCGACCCGCCGCGATCCCGTCCGCCCCACCGCGCCCTCGCGCCACTGCAGCCCCCTGAGAGCTCCATGCTGACGACGAAATGGCGTTGCCGCCCGATTCGCCCGACAACGTCCGGTCGCGCGGGCCTCCCGGCCCGACGTCATCTCATCGTGCAACAGGTCGTGACTCCCCGTGAACCCCCCAAAGTTATGCACTTCCTGGACCACGACGTGCCGGATCGACGTACCGTCGAGGGACTCGTTGCGTTTGCTCCCGTCACGAGGTGGTCTCGATGCTCGTTCGCCCGCAGCACGGTCGGGACGGTCCCGCGCGCGCCGGTGCGGTCCCGACCGCGGTCTCGGGGTCGGTGCCCGACGGGTTGGCCACCGGCGCCGCTGCCGCCCTTGTCGACGTGCCGGCACCGACCCTGCGCGCCTGGGAGCGCCGGTACGGCGTCCCCGTGTCCCCGCGCACCCTCGGCGGTCACCGGCGCTACTCCATCACGGACCTGGATCAGGTTGCGATGCTCCGCGAGGAGATCTCACTGGGGGTGCCAGCAGCCGAGGCGGCGTCCACCGTGCGCGAGCTCGGGCCTCGGAGCGCCAGGACCGGCGCGCTGATCGCCCTGGTGGTCGATGCGGCGACCACCGGTGACCCCGGCGCGGTCGCCCATATCCTCGACGTCTCTCGGCGGGAGTCGGGGCTGGCGGCGACCGTGGACGACGTCGTGATGCCGGCGGTCCGCCGGCTGGCCCGGTGGTGCGGCGACGACGAGCAGGTTGCCGCGACTGCGCTGGTCTCGCGGTGGCTTCGCACGGTCCTCTCCGGGGCGCCGACCCCGGCCGTTCCGGTGCCCGTGCTGATCGCCGGCACGGACCCGTACACCGCCGACCTCGCCCTGGCGGCCCTGCTGGCGCACCGCGGCGTCGCGACAGTCCGCGCCGGCGGCGCAGACCCGGTGGGATCGCTGGCGACGCTCGTCGCGACGACCACGGTGGCCGCTG
>DASYEF010000071.1:0-12544 GCA_036499185.1 Actinomycetes bacterium
CACCGCGGTTGCTGCTCGCGCGCTGGCTCAGACGAGCACCAGCTCGCGCTCGTCGTCGTGCGGTGCATGCGGTCCGTCCGACGTCCACTCCTCGGTCGCGATGTCCGCCTCCTCGAGGTTGAGGTGCGGCAGCCGGCGGTCGAGCCACTTCGGCAGCCACCAGGCCTTGTCGCCCAGCAGGCTCATCGCCGCCGGGACAAGGACCATCCGGACCAGGGTCACGTCGAGGAGTACGGCGACGGCCAGGCCGACACCGAACATCTTCGCGACCACGTCGCTGCCCAGGATGAAGGCACCGAACACCGCCATCATGATGAGCGCCGCGCTGGTGATGACCCGAGCGGTGGATCCGACACCCTCGACCACGGCGCGCTTGGCGTCGCGGTGCTTGAGGAACTGCTCGCGCACCCGGCTCACCAGGAAGACCTCGTAGTCCATGGACAGACCGAAGAGGATCGCGAACATCAGCATCGGTGCCAGCGGCATGATCGGGACGTTCTCGTGCACCCCGATCAGCTCGCGGCCCCAGCCCCACTGGAAGACGGCCACGATGACGCCGTACGCTGCGCCGACGCTGAGCACGTTGAGGATCGCTGCCTTCAACGGGACCAGCACCGAGCGGAACACGATCATCAGCACCAGGAACGCCAGCCCGATGACGGCTGCGAGGAACCAGGGCATCCGGTCCTGCAGGCGCTTCGAGACGTCGTCCGTGAGAGCGGTGCTACCGGTGACGGTGACGTCCGCGGCCGAGTGACCGACGACGCCGGGGATGACATCCGTACGCAGATGCGCCAGCAGGGTCGAGGTTGCCTCGTCCTGCGGACCGGTGGTCGGGGTGACCCCGATGATCGCCAGGTCACCCTTCGGGTCGAGCACCGGGGCGTCGACCGAGGCGATCCCGGCGACGGTGCCGATCTCGGTGGCAAGCGCCTTCGCCGTCGCCTTGGCGTCGGCGTTGGTGCCGGCTGTGTCGACGACGACCTCCAGGGGCCCGTTCTTGCCGGGACCGTAGTGGTCGGCGATCAGGTCGTACGCCTTGCGGGTGGTGGTGACCGGCGCGTCGTTGCCGGAGTCGGCGAAGCCGAGCCGCATCGAGAGCACCGGAATGGCGAGCACGACGAGGACGAGCGCAGCTGCGGCGCCGTACCGGACCGGACTCTTCACGACGCGAGCGGTCCACCGGACCGACGTCGAGTTGGGGTCCCACGCGGGCCGCCTCTTCACGAACGGCACCTTGACGCTGTTGACGCGTCGCTTGGTGATGCCGAGCAGGGCGGGCAGCAGCGTCACGGCGGCGGCCATCGAGACCGCAACCATGATTGCCGAGGCCCAGCCCATCGTTGCCATCATCGGGATGCCGGACACGTACAGACCGGCGATCGCGAGGACCACGGTCGCGCCGGCGAAAAGCACCGACAGGCCGGCGGTGGCGTTGGCCCGGCCGATGGCCTCGGGGACCGGCATTCCGGTCTCGAGGTTCTGCCGGTGCCGCGCCAGGATGAACAGCGCGTAGTCGATGCCGACGCCGAGGCCGATCATGATGCCGACGACGCTGGCGATGGTCGGCACGGGGATCGCGCCGGACATGACGCCGATGGCGCTGGTGCCGATGAGCAGCCCGACGAGGGCGACGACGATCGGCAGGCTCATCGCGACGAGCGAACCGAACGCGATGGCGAGCACGACGACCGCGACCAGGATGCCGATGATCTCGCTGCCGGGTGCGGCGTCGCCCTTGGCGTAGCCGAGGCCGCCGTCGTACTCGACCTGGATGCCCGCGTCACGGACTGCCTTGGTGGCGGCGTCCGCCTCGTCGAAGTCCTCGGGGCCGACCACCTTGCGGTCGAACCCGACGGTCGCGAAGGCCGTGGTGCCGTCCTTGGAGACGGTCGGGCCTCTGGGGTCGTAGGGATCGCTCACGCCGGTGACGTGCGTGCCGTCGGTGAGGGCGGTGACGGCCTGCTCGACGGCCTTCTTGGCGGCCGGGGTCGTGATGCCGTCCTCGGCGTGGAAGATGACGTTCGAGCTGTAGAGGGTCTCCTGGGGGAACCGGTCCGAGATGGCGTCCGCCGCGCGCTGCGAGTCGGAGCCGGGGAGGGTGAAGCTCTCGTCCGGCGGTCCGCCGAGCGACATGTTGAGCATGACAGCGGTCACCGCGACCAGGACCCACGCGGCGAGAACGCGCCACGGGTGACGTCCGGCGAAGTGCCCGATGCGGTAGAGAAGTGCAGACATGGCATGGCCTTTCGGTGCCCGTCATGGGCGGTTCGGGGTCCGGCGAGCGGAGGTGCTCGTCCGGCACCTCGAAGACTGCTGTGACCGGGAGCCGCGTCCCATGGCACGGACCGCACGTCCGCGCGGGGTCCGGCACACGGTGTACGACGGCCTGTCCGACCCCCAGGGGTGTGCTGGCCCCACCCCCGCGGGGCTGCGGCCGTCTCCGGGTCAGCCGTTTCCGGTGAGGCGCCGCTGGGCGTACGTCGCGAGGCTGGCAACCAGCCCGCGGGCGCCCTCTGCGGGAGATCTGGGAGGTCCGATGACCACCGCAGCCACCACCCGTGCGCCGGCCGCCCTGCGGGTGCTCTCGATCCTCGTCCTCGTCGCCGGCGTGGTGCTGGTCGTGGCCGGCGCGGCCACCTGGTTCGTCGTGCGCTCGACGCTCGCGGACGAGAAGATCAGCGTCTCCTCGGACGCGTCGCACTTCGCCGGGGACGCGGTCAACGGCCCGCTCACCGCCTATGTCCAGGCGGACACGATCAACAAGCACGCCACCGAGATCAGTGGCGGCAAGACCTACGCCGAGCTGCCGCAGGACGACCCCAACCGGGCCACGGTGATGACGGCCTCGTTCCTCCGCGCCTCGCTGTTCACCTCGGTGGTGTCCTTCGGCGTAGCCGCCATGGCGGCCGGCCTGGGCCTCGTCTTCATCCTCATCGGCTGGGCCCTGCTCTCGATCGCCCGGTCGTTGTCGGCTCCGTCGGAGGCGCCCAGAGCCTGACGACGGGCCGATGGGCGCGCCCCGTGGCCAGCGGCGGTCGGATGTCCGTCGAGACCTGGACGGCCCGATACACTCCCGACTTGCTAGGGCCTCTAGCTCAATGGCAGAGCAGCGGACTTCGAATAGGAGCGCCCGGCCGGAAACGGTCGGGATGACACCACTCAAAGTCGGGGAACCCTTCGCCGGAAGACCGGCATGGCAATCCCGAGCCAAGCCGAGGGTGACCTCGGAAGGTGTAGAGACTGGACGGGTGGCACCTACAGCGCACAGCGCCACGGTGAAGGGACAGTCCAGACCACGAACGCCCGACCGGGCGGCGCCGAAAGGCGAAGTGGCAGGTTAATCCGCGGGTTGTGGGTTCGAGCCCCACGGGGCCCACCATGTGTCTCACCGGCGCCACAGCGGGTGCCCCTGGGCGATGAGTTGCGAGGGTCGTGCTGGTCTGTACCAGTGACCGCCCGAGCGACGAGACCCGAGGTGACCGAGACGATGACCGTGCAGACCCCCTCGACCCCACTCCCGACGGACCTGCCCACGCCCAGGCTCGTGGACCGCGAGACCTGGCTGGCGCAGGTCGACGAGCTCCGGGTCCGGGAGAAGGCGCACACCCGCGAGGGGGACGCCATCGCGGCTGCCCGGCGTCGCCTGCCGATGGTGGAGGTCGACGCGACGCTCACCGTGACCGGCCCGGACGGCCCGGTCACCCTGCTCGACGTCTTCGAGGGTCGCCGTCAGCTCTACGTCTACTTCCACATGTGGCACGACGGACAGCCGGCCGAGGGCCAGTGCGAGGGCTGCACGTTCTTCAACGGCCAGGTGCGCGAGCTGTCGTACCTGCACTCGCGGGACGTCACCTACGCGACGGTCTGCGAGGGCCCGTTCGACGCCAGCAACCGCTACCGCGAGTTCATGGGCTGGGACGTGCCCTGGTACTCCACGGGCGAGGGCGGCGACGTTCTCGTCGACGGCCGCGGGTTCGGCCTGCAGGTCTGCTACCTGCGTGATGGTGACCGGGTGTTCGAGACCTACTGGACGACCGGCCGTGGCGCCGAGGCGATGGCGCCCAGCTACCCGTTACTCGACGAGACCGTGTACGGCCGCCAGGAGGCCTGGGAGGACTCGCCCGCGGGCTGGCCGCAGCGGTTCCGGACCAATGGCGACCAGTTCCGCACGGGAGGTCGGCCGAGCTCGCAGTGGTCGCGGCTGGCGGCCGGCCGGTCCGACGACCTCGGCGCTACGGCGACGCGCTGAGGCCCGGGCCCGGGGGCCAGCCACCCCGGCATTTGGGGGACCAGCCACCCGCCGGTACGGCGGCCCGCCGCGGCCGCCGTACGGCCAGCACGGTCGGCGCGCCATCGCGCGGCTCCTAGCTTCGGAGGTGCAGCAGCCGGAGCCGCCGGCACCCGCCCCTGGAGACCGCGATGAGCACCCAGACCACCACCCAGTCCCCCAGCTCCACCGCAACCGTCGTCGAGTCCGTGCCGACCACCTGGTCGCACGCCGACGAGCAGTTCTTCCGGATCGTCGGCGAGCTGCTCGCCCCGACGTTGCTCGCCGGTGCCACCGTCCTGCTCGCGAGCTACGACCAGAGCTGACGGACCCTCCGCACGTCAGGCGTCGTCCCGCGCGTGCTTGCCCTGGGGGATCGGTGCGGGGCCGTCGGGCGAGGCGGCGGCGAGCCGCGGGTGCGTCCGCGCCAGCCGGGTGCCCGACGTCTGCATGAGTGACGAGCTCGCCCGCGACTCCCGCAGCAGCTGGCGGCCAGCGTCGCGCCGAAGATCGCCATGTCACCGATGCTGACGACGCGGCTCAGCAGCTCGCGCGGGATGTCGCGCTGCAGCGCGGTGATCGCCAGCACGTCGACGATGATCATCCCGACGCCGGAGGCCCGAAGCCCACCGGCCGGCGCGCCCGACCCGGTCCGCGACCACGCCGCCGGGGGTTCGCCGTCTCTGGAGGCCCGGCATTCCGTTGCCGACGGCCAACAGAACGAAGGTGCCTCGTGCGGGCGTCGGCGTGCCTAGGATGCCGATCGTGCACTGCACAGGGTGTGGAGCCGCGCTGCCCTCGGGCGCCAAGTTCTGCATGGAGTGCGGTACGCCGGCGGAGGCCGGCTGTGCGGGGTGCGGCCAGCCACTCATCCCCGGCGCCAAGTTCTGCATGGAGTGCGGCCGAGCCACGTCGGGCGAGCAGCGACCCGAGCCCCGCGCGCTGCCACCGAGCTCGCCGGCCGTCGCCGAGCGCCGTGTCACGTCGGTCCTCTTCGGCGACCTCGTCGGGTTCACGCCGATGGCCGAGTCGCGCGACCCGGAAGAGGTCCGCGAGATCCTGTCCCGCTACTTCGTCGAGGCGCGCACCGTTGTGGAGCGCTACGGCGGCACGGTCGAGAAGTTCATCGGCGACGCGGTGATGGCCGTGTGGGGTGTGCCGGTCGCCCACGAGGATGACGCGGAGCGCGCGGTCCGGGCCGGGCTTGACCTGGTCGCCGAGGTGATCGCGCTCGGCGAGGAGCTCGGGGTCACCGGCCTGACCACCCGCGTCGGCATCGTCACCGGAGAGGTCGCCGTC
This sequence comes from Actinomycetes bacterium, assembly GCA_036499185.1. Classification (GTDB taxonomy): domain Bacteria; phylum Actinomycetota; class Actinomycetes; order JACCUZ01; family JACCUZ01; genus DATBDW01. Next base: position 5,570 of record DASYEF010000071.1, read on the forward strand.
ACCCTCGGCGCGGTCGGCGAGGGCATGGTCGCCGGCGACGCGGTCAACACCGCAGCCCGGGTGCAGGCAGCCGCCGTACCCGGGCAGGTCTGGGTCGACGACACGACCCGGTCGCTGACCGCCGCCGCGGTCGCGTACGACGACGCCGGCGAGCATCTCCTCAAGGGCAAGTCCGAGCCGCTACGCCTGTTCGCGGCGCGCGCGGTCGTCGCCGCCATGCGCGGGAGCCAGCGCGTCGACGGCCTCGAGGCACCCTTCACCGGTCGCGATCGTGAGCTGCGCCTGGTCAAAGAGCTCTTCCACTCGGTCGTCGAGGACGGCCGGCCGCGGATGGTCGCCGTGTGGGGGAGCGCTGGCGTCGGCAAGTCCCGGCTCGGCTGGGAGTTCGAGAAGTACGTCGACGGCATCGGCGCGAGCGTCGGCTGGCACCGGGGTCGCGCGCTGTCCTACGGCGACGGTGTCGCGTTCTGGGCGCTGGCCGAGATGGTGCGGTCCCGCCTGGGCATCGCCGACGGCGATCCCGCGGCGGTCCAGCAGCAACGGCTCTCGGCCGCCCTCTCGGAGCTGGTGCCCGACCCCTCCGAACGCGACCGCATGACCGCCCGCCTCGCCGTCCTCCTCGGCCTGGAGGGGCGCGGCGACGTTGCGTCGTTCTCTCGCCAGGACTTGTTCTCGGCCTGGACCGCTCTGTTCGAGAAGGTGGCCGCTGCCCGAGACGGGGCAGTCCTGCTGTTCGAGGACATGCAGTACGCCGACAGCGGGCTGCTCGACTTCATCGAACACCTCGTGGAGTCTGCGCGGTCCCCGATCTTCGTCCTCGTCCTGTCCCGCCCCGAGCTGGCCGAGGCGCGACCGCAGTTCGGCACCGGCAGGCGGGCGACTCCGGTGTACGTGGAGCCGCTTGCCGACGCCGTGATGGGCCGCCTGGTGGACGGCCTGGTCGACGGCCTGCCCGAGGACGCACGCGACGCCCTCACGGCGCGCTCGGAGGGCATCCCCCTGTACGCCGTCGAGACCGTGCGCGCCCTCATCGACAACGACACCGTGATCCCGCGCGGCGGCCGCTACGTGCTCGCCGACGACGCCGTCGGCCGGGGAGACCTGGCCGCGATCGGCGCCCCGAGCAGCCTGCAAGCATTGATCGCCGCCCGGCTCGACGCCCTCAGCCCGGACGAGCGCCGAGTCGTGGGCGAGGCCAGCGTGCACGGGATGATGTTCTCCCGCGAGGCACTGCTCGCGACGACGCCGGTGGTCGACCTCGACGCCTGCCTCGCCTCGTTGGTCCGCAAGGAGATCGTGGCCGTGCACGACGACGCGTTCTCGCCCGAGCGCGGCCAGTACCGCTTCGTGCAAGCGCTCGTCCGTACCGTCGCCTACGACACGCTGTCCCGTCGAGACCGCAAGGCACGGCACCTCGTGGTCGCACACCTCATCGCCGCCGAGGACCAGGGCGATGAGCTGGCGGGAGTACAGGCCAGGCACTACTTGGATGCGCTGGATGCGGCCCCGAACGATGACGACGCGGACGAGCTCCGGCGAACCGCTCTCGGCCTCCTCGAGAGAGCAGCACAACGGGCCAGCTCGCTCGGCTCGGCCCAAGAGGCGCTGCGGCACTACACGACCGCGCTCGAACGAACCCCTGAGGCGGAGACCCGGGCTCGCTTGCACGAGGGCGCGGCCCTCGCGGGCCGAGCCGCGGCGCGCGGTGCGGTCGCGCAGGAGCATGCCGAGCAGGCCCGGGCCCTGTACCAGGAGCTCGGCCGGCCGGTCGACGCGGCCCGCGCGTTAGCGGTGCAGGGAGCGGCGCTCGTCGACGCGGGCCGGCTGCAGGAGGCCGAGGACCTGATGAGGCCGGTCTACGAGGAGCTGGGCGACGACAAGACTGCCGACCGCGAGGTGGCCACTCTCGCCAGCGAGCTCGCGCGGATCTACGCCTATCGCGGCGTGGGGTTGGAAGCGGAGCAATACGCGCGACGTGCCCTGCAGTCCGCCGAGGCACGCTCGGACTGGCCGCAGGTCGTCGAGCTGTTGATGCGCTACGGAACGGTGTGGGCGTTCCAGGGGATGCCGACCGGCGGCGTGGCCATGTTGAACAGTGCCGTCGAGCTGGCCCGCACGCATGACCTGCCCTACGAGATGTTGCGGCCGCTGGGCAACGTCGCCTCGTTCCAGAACAGCCGAAACCTCGCCGCCGCCGAGGCCGCCGGACGCGAGGCCCTGGAGATCGCCATCCGGCTCAACGCCGGCGACCGGCGGACGCTCATCGAGGCCAATCTGGCGCTCGGCCTCTGGTTCAGCGGCGGGTGGGACGAGGTGGAGGCTCTCGCCGCCGACGTCGTCGCGGACGACTCCAACGGCAACAAGTGGCTCTCCACACTTCTGGCCGGGCTCGTCGCCGTGGCCCGGGGTTCGTTCGACGCGGGTGTGTTCGCGCATGTCGCCGACGATCTCGCCATCGACGCCTTCGACGACCCGTACCTGCGAGCGACGTTCGGACTGTGCAAGGCCCTCGTGGCCGCAGAAAGGGGTGACTGGGCCGCCGCCAGCGACCGGTCGTTCGCCGCTGTCGAGTCGTCCATCGAGGCCTCCGGCATCGACGACGACTTCGGTCTGTACTGGCCGCCGGCCGTCGAGGCGGCCGTGGCGGCCGGCCTCCTGGACCGGGCCGACTCGTTGCTGCAGCCCGTGACCGACGCGCCGCCGGGTCTGGTCGCGCCCCTCGTCCGCGCCCAGCTGCTCCGCCTGCGCGGCATGATCGCGTCCGCCCGCGGCGACCTGGAGTCCGCCGACAGCGACCTGTCGCGGGGCGCCGACGAGATGCGCGGCTTCGGGGCGCCGTACTACCTCGCCCGCACGTTGCTCAGCCTTGCGGAGGTACGCCGGGGCAGTGGGCTTGCAGCCTCCGAGCTGCTCGACGAGGCGCGGGCCATCTTCGAGACCCTCGGTGCGCGGCCCTGGGTCGAGGCCACCCGGCTGGCCGCTGCGCACATCCCCGCCTGACGCGGTGTGCCGGTGCCGATGAGTTTCGCCGTGCTGCCCGGTCTGCCTCCCGTAGACCCGATGTTCCGACTCTCGAGGAGAGCGTCATGACCGCAACCTCCAGTGGGCCAGCGTGAAGCTTCTGCTCACTTCCGGCGGCGTCACGAACGCGAGCATCCACAACGCGCTGGTCGACCTGCTGGGCAAGCCGATCGCCGAGTGCCACGCCCTCTGCGTGCCGACAGCACAGTGGGGCCACCCGATGTGCGGTCCGGCATCGGTGCGGGGCTTCGTAGCCGCCGAGCCCGACTTCCGGCACCTGTCCGGCTTGGGCTGGGCGTCGCTCGGCGTCCTCGAGCTCACCGCACTTCCCACCATCGGCGCCAAGCGCTGGGTGCCGTGGGTCCGCGCGGCCGACGTGCTGCTGGTCGACGGCGGCGACGCGACGTACCTGTGCCACTGGATGCGGCAGTCCGGGCTGGCCGACCTGCTGCCGACCCTGCCGGAGACGGTCTGGGTGGGGGTGAGCGCCGGAAGCATGGTGATGACGCCCCGGATCGGGACGGACTTCGTCAACTGGCAGCCTCCCGCCGGGGGAGACACCACCCTGGGCATCGTCGACTTCTCGATCTTCCCGCACCTGGGTCACGAGCTGATGCCGGAGAACACCATGGTCAATGCAGAGAAGTGGGCGGCCGACCTCGCGATTCCGGCGTACGCGATCGACGACGAGACCGCGATCAGGGTGAGCGATGGCACCGTCGACGTCATCTCCGAGGGTCAGTGGAAGCTGCTCTCCTCCTAGCACCAGAGCGGGTCATGTCACACCTTGTCGGGCATCCGTAGGGCGATCTGGCGTCAAAGTGCGGACCGGCCCGGCGATCCTCGGGACGCGGCGACCCGACCGGGGGCACTCTGTGGCCCGAACTGAGTCAGGACCGCAAGTGCGCTGCAAGTGCTTTGCCAGCCGAGCGGCGCACGGTGGACCTCGACGAAGGAGGACCCGATGTCCAGCCCGACCAGCCCACGCCAGACGCGCTTCAGCATGTCGTGCCCCGAGTGCCACGCCGACGTGTCGCTCTCGGCCCGCCGGCTGCTCGTGCGCGTCGACGAGGGCGTCTCGGCGCGCGGCGAGGTCCTGTTCACCTGCCTGTTCTGCCACCGGACGGTCACCGTCACCGTCGACGCCACCGCGGTCGCGCTGCTGGTCACCGGCGGGGTGACCCACCTGAGCTTGTCGCCGCTCCCCGCGCCACGGCACCCGGAGACGGCGGTGGCGGGGCCGCCGCTCACCCACGACGACCTGCTCGACCTGCACACCCGGCTCGCCTGCGACACCTGGATCGACGGGCTGGTGGCCGAGGACCGCTGACCCACCCGGCGGCCCGCCCCCACTTCCCCGCGTTTGCGACGTTGTGGTGCGACACGCCCGGCGTGTCGCGCAACAACGTCGCAAACGGCGGCCTTGTCGGGCGGTCAGGCGGTGGCGAGCGAGGCGGCGGCGCGGGTCCGCGAGACCTCCCGCAGCAGCTCGCGCTCCCGGCCGGGGAAGTCGGGTACGTCGAGGCCCCGCTCCACCCGGTCGCGCAGGAACGCCAGCTCGGTCGCCGCGTGCTGGAAGTCGCGCAGGGCCACGGCCCGCTGGTCGCCGTACCGCCCGGCCACCCAGTCGAGGGCTTGTCGCCGCCGCGGCAGTGACGCCAGCATCGGTACGTCGTCGGGGTCCAACCACCCCGCCTCGACGTACGCCGGCAGGCGGGCCGCCACGGTCGCGCCCTCGCGGCGGCGCGACCAGAGGGCGATGCCGACCGCCACGCCGAAGGTGGGCAGCATCACCAGGACGTAGCCGGTGAAGAACCCGGTCAGCCCGGACAGCGAGGACAGGTTCCACGCGCCGTGCAGCACCACCGCCACCAGGTAGCCGGCCAGCGGTGCGACGATGCGCAGCCCCGGCCGAGTGGTGCGCGCCGCGATGCCCAGACCGATCCCGGTCATCGTCGTGAACAGCGGGTGCGCGAACGGCGACAGCACACCGCGCAGCACGAAGGTGAACCCGGCAGCAAAGAACCCGGTCGTCAGGCTCTGCTCTTGACCCGCGAGGAATGCGCGGCCGAAGTAGAGGATGTTCTCGGTGAAGGCGAAGCCGACGCCGGACAGGCCGGCCAGCACGATGCCGTCGACGACCCCGTCGAACTCCCGCCGCCGGAACAGCAGGACCAACAGCACGGCGGCGCCCTTGGCGGCCTCCTCGAACCAGGGCGCCACGAACACCGCGGTCACGTCCAGTCCGGACCCCCCGCTCGTGCGGGCGATCGCGATGAGGCTCGCGGTGTTGAGCACCGCGGCGACCAGAGCAGCGACCGTGGCGCCCCAGAAGAAGGCGAACAGCAGGATCCCGGCGGGCTCGGGCTCGTAGCGGTCCAGCCAGCGGAACGCCGCGATCACCACCGGCAGCGGCAGGGCGGCCAGCGTGATGCCGATGAGGAAGCCGAGCACTCCCGTGTCCGAGGTGACGGAGCCGAGGACCAGCAGCCCGCAGACCCCCATCAGCAGCACCAGGAACCCCACGAGCAGGGTCCGCCGCAGGTGTGCCCAGCGGTCCGATCGGTGCACCCGGCGAGCGTAGTGCGAGCTCCATGACGTACGCCGATTGCCCCCGACAACTGGATTGGTCCGCGTAGGTGCGGGAACCCGAAACATGGACGGGGGCCGGCAACGGCAGGGGACGCCGGTCCCCGTCTCCACCGCCCGGGTCGCGGGTGGTCCCGTTAGCGTTCGGCCATGTCCCCTGCCGACGCTTCCGACACAGTCACCTCCACGGTCGATCCGGCGCGCGTCGCCGAGCTGACCACCGTCGAGGATGCCCTCTTCCTGCGCACCCACCCGCGCAGCCAGGAGCTCTTCGAGCGCGCCGGGCACGTCATGCCCTACGGCGTACCGATGAGCTGGATGGCCAAGTGGCCGGGGGCCTTCCCGGTCTTCGTGGCCGAGGCCGAGGGTGCGCATTTCCGCGACGTCGACGGCATCGAGTACGTCGACTTCTGCCTGGGCGACACCGGTGCGATGACCGGGCACTCGCCGGCCCCTACCGCGCGGACCGTGCGCGAAGCGGTGGGCCGCGGGATCACGACGATGCTGCCGACAGAGGACTCGATCGTCGTGGGTGAGGAGCTGCGCCGCCGGTTCGGCCTGCCGCTGTGGCAGTTCACCCTCTCCGCCACCGACGCCAACCGGCACGTCATCCGCTACGCCCGACACCTCACCGGCCGACCCAAGATCGTGGTGCACGACTGGTGCTACCACGGCAGCGTCGACGAGACGTTCGCGACGCTCGACGCGTCCGGGCGCACCGTCGCGCGGCGCGGGAACATCGGCGCCCCGGTCGACCCGGCCGAGACGACGGTGGTGGTCGAGTTCAACGACGTCGACGGGCTGGAGCGGGCCCTGGCGAGCGGCGAGGTGGCCGCCGTCCTGGCCGAGCCGGCCCTCACCAACATCGGCATCGTGCTCCCCGACCCGGGCTATCACGATGCGCTGCGCGAGCTGACCCGCCAGTACGGCGTGCTGCTCGTCATCGACGAGACCCACACGCTCTCCGCCGGCCCCGGCGGCTACACCCGCGCGCACGGGCTCGAGCCGGACGTGCTGACCATGGGCAAGGCGATCGCCGGCGGGATCCCGGCAGGAGCGTTCGGCATGACCGCGGAGGTGGCCGAGCGGATCGCCCGGTCGATCGAGCTCGAGGACATCGACGTCGGCGGCATCGGGGGCACCCTCGCCGGCAACGCGCTCTCCCTGGCCGCGATGCGGACCACGCTCACGGAGGTGCTGACCGACGACGCGTTCGCCCGGATGCTGCCGCTGGGGGCTCGCTGGGCCGACGGCGTGGACGCGGGCATCGAACGGCACGCGTTGCCCTGGCACTGCAACCGGCTCGGGGCCCGCGGCGAGTACACCTTCACCGGCCGGGCGCCCCGGACGGGAGCGGAGGCGGCC
>DASYEF010000072.1:0-9428 GCA_036499185.1 Actinomycetes bacterium
AAGCCGAACGTCGACACGATCCCGAGGGCGGTGTGGGCGCAGGTGCGGCAGGTGATGACCGACAAGGGCATGACCGAACCCGAGTTCACGAAGGCCGTCGGATCGCGAATCCCTGCGGCGTCCTCTGCGCACTCCGTCTCACGGAGTCGATTGGCACGAATGGCGGCTGTGCTCGACTCGGCCCAGCTCGATGTCGTTGCAACTAACGACGTGCTCTGGGACAGCGTGAAGTCCATCGAACCCTCGGGTTCGCAAACCGTCTTCGACGCCACGGTGCTTGGAACGCACAACTTCCTTGCCGAGGGCGTAGCTTTACATAATTCCATAGAGCAAGATGCGGATATGGTGCTGCTGTTGCACCGCGAGGAGCTCTACGAGCGCGAGTCGCCGCGGGCCGGCGAGGCGGACTTCATCGTGGCCAAGCACCGCAACGGGCCGACCGCCACCATCACGGTCGCGTTCCAGGGCCACTACTCCCGCTTCGTCGACATGGCCCAGAGCTAGTGGTCCGCATCTGATCGTCCTTGCGTGGATGCGCCTTCACGTCGCCGGACTAACGTGCCGCACCTAGGTCCGAGGAGGCGGCACGTGTCGGAGCATCGCGAGGTCGAGCGGAAGTTCGACGCCGAGCCGGGGACTGCGCTGCCCGACCTCGTCTCGGTCCCCGGTGTCGCCCGGACCGGGCCACCACTCAGCACCCGGCTCGAGGCGACCTATCTGGACACCGCGACGCTCGACCTGGCCCGGCATCGGGTCACCCTGCGCCGGCGTACCGGCGGCGAGGACGAGGGCTGGCACCTCAAGCTGCCCGTCGGTGCGGACGAACGGTTCGAGCTGCGGGAGCCGCTCGGTGAGTCGTCGACGACACCACCCGCCGCGCTGACCGACGAGGTGCGCGCGCTGCTCCGCGACCGCCCGCTGGTGCCGGTCGCGGTGCTGCGTACCGAACGCACCGAGCACCCGCTGCTCGACGTCGACGGCGGTGTCCTGACCGTGCTGGCCGACGATTTCGTGCACGCCGAGCAGCGCCTCGGAGCCAGTGTCGTGGTCTCGACCTGGCGGGAGGTCGAGGTCGAGCTCGTCGCCGGCGACCGTGACCTGCTGACCGCCGTCGGGGCACTTCTCATCGCGGCCGGCCTGCCGGCGTCCTCCAGCGCGTCCAAGCTCGCCCGGGTGCTCGACGTGCCGCCACCCCCGTCGGCGGCACTGCCACCCGACTCGGCGGCCGCCCTCGTCGTCGAGCACCTGCGCACCCAGGTGGACGAGCTGTTGGCCAGGGACCGCGACGTGCGCCACGACTCACCCGACGCCGTGCACAAGATGCGGGTCGCGACCCGGCGGCTGCGCAGCGCCCTCGCGACCTTCCGCCCCCTCGTCGACCGGTCGGTCACCGACCCGGTCCGCGTCGAGCTGCGCTGGCTCGGCGCGGCGCTCGGCGGCGCCCGGGACGCCGAGGTCCAGGCCGCGCGACTGACCTCGTCCCTCGACCAGGTTTCTTCCGACCTCGTCCTCGGTCCGGTACGCCGACGCATCGCGCTCGAGCTGCAGGCGATCCAGCGGACCGCCGGTGGCGTCCTCACCGATGCACTTCGCGACCAGCGCTACTACGCCCTGCTGGACCGGCTCGACGCGCTGGTCGACGACCCGTCTCTGAACGACGCGGCGCTCGCCACGGCGACCGAGGTCGTGCCCTCACTCGTCGCGCGGGCGGTCCGCCGGGTCCGCCGCCCGGCCGGCGAGGCCGAGCCGGTGGGCGGTGACCGCGATCATCAGCTGCACGAGGTCCGCAAGGCCGCCAAGCGGGCCCGCTACGCGGCCGAGGTTGCGGCACCCGTCGGCGGCCGGGCCGCGAGGCGCCTCGCCGAGCGGATGCAGGACCTGCAGGAGGTGCTGGGTGAGCACCAGGACGCCGTCACCTCGCAAGGGGTCCTGCGCGACCTCGGCGTTGCCGCGTATGCCGCAGGTGAGAACGGCTTCACCTTCGGGCTGCTGCTCGGGCACGAGGTCGCGGCGGCGCGTGCGGCCGAGGCCCGTTATCCCCGAGCGCTGCGGCGGGCCACCCGGCCGCGCCTGCTCCGCTGGACGGCCGGCTGACCGGCCAGGCTCGTCGGCGTACCGTGCCGTTCATGATGCAAGACCAGGCGTCCCACGATCCGGATGCATCGGGTCGGCCGGACGTCTACACGCACGGGCACCACGACAGCGTCCTGACCTCGCACCGGTGGCGCACGGCGGCCAACTCCGCGGCGTACCTGCTGCCGCACCTGCGCCCCGGAGACCGGCTGCTCGACGTGGGCTGCGGGCCCGGCACCATCACCGCCGACCTCGCCGCCGCCGTGGCACCCGGGCGGGTCGTTGCCATCGACCGGGCCGAGGAGGTGCTCGCCGAGGCCCGGGCCGCCGCACCGACCGCCGAGGTGCGCACCGGCGACGTCTACGCGCTCGACGAGCCGGACGACACCTTCGACGTGACGCACGCCCACCAGGTGCTCCAACACCTGACCGACCCGGTCGCGGCCCTGCGCGAGATGCGCCGGGTCACCCGACCCCGCGGGCTGGTCGCGGTTCGAGACGCCGACTACGCCGCGCTCACCTGGTGGCCCGCCCTGCCCGGGCTCGACGACTGGCTCGAGCTCTACCGCGCCGTCGCCCGCTCCAACGGCGCCGAGCCCGACGCCGGGCGACGCCTCCTCTCCTGGGCCCACGCCGCGGGCTTCGCCGAGGTCACCTCTTCCGCGTCGGTCTGGTGTTTCGCCACCCTGGCCGACCGCGCCTGGTGGTCGAGCAGCTGGGCCACCCGGGCCACGTCCTCGGACTTCGCGCGCCAGGCCGTCGAGCGCCGGCTGGCCACCGACCAGCGACTTTCGGACATCGCGGCCGCCTGGACGGCCTGGGGTGCTCACCCCGATGGATGGCTCGCGATCGTCCACGGCGAGGTGCTCGCGCGAGCGTGACGGGCGCCGGTCTACTCCGCAGGGGTGAGCGGGGTCAAGGCGGTCGGTGATCGCGACGACACAGAACTCGTGACACCGGCGGGACAGATCGCAGCGACGGACGAGCCTCCCGGGGCGGCCGTCCCGCTTCCGCCTGCCACGCCCCGGGCATCGAGGGGTACGACGACGCCGCCCCGTAGCGCCGAGCTGGCTCACATGACGCTGACCAGGCTGCGCACCTACCGGCGCACCCTGCTCGACGAGGAGCTGCGCGCGTCCTACTGGCGACGGCTGCTCCAGGCCCGCCGGGACCTCTTGCGCGCCGACAACGCCCCGGGGGACCGGGTCGGACTGACTGCGGCGCTCACCGAGATGCGCGGGGCCAACACGCGCCAGGTCATCATCACGTTGCACCCCGACGGCGGCATGCCGATCCTGCCGCACCTGCCCGAGCTGTGGGCCAGTGGCGTCGACGTCGGGGACGACGCGGAGAAGGCCCAGCTGTTCTCCCGGCTGTCCTCGGCCGAGAGCGTGCTGTCCTCGTACCGCGAGGCGCTGCACCGCCGGCTCGACCGCGCGACCGCCGAGCTCGTAGCGCGCTACCACGACGACCCGACCCAGTGCTTCGTCGCGCTTCCCCTGGTGGCCTGACCGGCTTCACGCCGTGCCCGCGGCCCTCTCGCGCCCGACGTCCTAAGGTGACGCGCGTGAGCACCGATCCGCCGACCACGCCCCGCCTGCGCCACGCCCTGGACGGGATCCCCGCCTATCGCCCCGGGCGCCCCGCCGCCGCGCAGGACGGCCGGCCGGCCTACAAGCTCTCGAGCAACGAGAACCCCTACCCGCCGCTGCCCTCGGTTCTCGCGACCCTGAGCAACGCCGCGGAGTCGGTCAACCGCTACCCGGACATGTTCGCGACGGGGCTGGTCGAGGCGATCGCGGCCCGCTTCGACGTACCGACGGCGCACGTCGCCACGGGCACCGGGTCGGTCGGCGTGCTCCAGCAGCTGGTGCAGGCCACCGCCGGTGATGGCGACGAGGTTCTCTACGCGTGGCGGTCGTTCGAGGCGTACCCGATCGTCGTGCAGATCTCCGGCGCCCGGTCGGTGACCGTGCCGCTGACCGCCGACGAGCGCCACGACCTCGACGCGATGGCCCACGCGATCACCGCACAGACCCGGCTGGTCCTCGTCTGCTCGCCCAACAACCCCACCGGTGCAGCGGTACGCCGAGCAGAGCTGACCCGGTTCCTGGACCGGGTGCCCACCGACGTCCTCGTTGTCATCGACGAGGCCTACCGCGAGTTCGTGCGCGACGACGACGTGCCCGACGCGCTGGAGGCCTACCGCGAACGTCCCAACGTCGCCGTACTGCGGACCTTCTCGAAGGCCTATGGGCTGGCCGGACTGCGCGTCGGGTTCGCGGTCGCGCACGACGCGGTCGCCGACGCGCTGCGCAAGACCGCCGTACCGTTCGGCGTCAGCTCGCTGGCCCAGGCGGCGGCCGTGCGTTCTCTCGCGGCGGAGGACGAGCTGCTGGACCGGGTGGGTGCTCTCGTCGAGGAGCGCGCCCGGGTCCAGGCGGCGTTGCGCGACCAGGGCTGGTCGAGAGTGCCCCCCTCCGAGGCGAACTTCGTCTGGCTCCGCCTCGGTGCGCGCACCGAGGAGTTCGCGGCGGCCTGCGAGGCGGCCGGCGTCGTCGTCCGCCCGTTCTCCGGTGAGGGTGCGCGGGTCACCATCGGTGAGCGCGAGGCCAACGACCTGTTCCTCCAGGTGGCCAAGGACTTCGTCCCCGCCCACTGAGAAGTTGTCAGCCGCCGGACGACCTCCCGGTCGGTTAGCGGCTGACAACTATGCTCCAGACCCGGGTCCAGGCCCCACACCACAGAGTGAGAGGGTCGCGTGGTGCGACTCGACCACCTGTCCTACGCCGCCGGACCCGAGGGGCTGGGCGCTGCGGCGCAGCGGCTGGGCTCCGCACTGGGTGCCGGGTTCCGCGACGGGGGCATCCACCCGCGGTTCGGCACCCGCAACTTCGTGCTGCCTCTCCTCGGCGGCGTCTACCTCGAGGTCGTCGCTGCTCTGGACCACCCCGCGGCCGACAAGGCGCCGTTCGGCCAGGCAGTGAAGGCCCGCACCGCCGCGGGTGGCGGCTGGCTGGCCTGGGTGCTCGCCGTCGACGACATCGCTGTGGTCGAAACGCGGCTCGGGCGTTCCTCTGTCGAGGGTCACCGGCGCCGGCCCGACGGCACCGACCTGACCTGGCGGCAGATCGGTGTCCTCGATCTGCTCGACGATCCTGCCCTGCCGTTCTTCGTGCAGTGGACGACCCCCGACCTGCACCCGGCGATGGAGAGCGACCACGCGCCGCACATCGAGCAGGTCGAGATCTGCGGTGACCGCGACAAGGTCGTCGAGTGGGTCGGCGAGGCGCCCGACGGGCTCGACTTCACCGTCGACTGGGTCGAGGACGAGGAGCCCGGCCTGGTCGCCGTGCAGTTCGCGACCACGCACGGCTCCGTGCGCATCGACTGAGCCGAGCGAACGCCGGCGGCCGGCGCGGATCTCGCTCGCCGTGTGGGGCGATGACGCCTAGCGTCGTACCCCGTGTCCAGCGCCGTCGTCGACCTGCGCGGCGTCGGGTTCTCCTACGGCGCCCGCACCGTCCTGTCCGACGTCACGCTGACCGCCGGCCCGGGCAGCCGGCTCGCCGTTGTGGGGCCCAACGGCACCGGCAAGTCCACGCTGCTCGCGATCGTCGCGGGCGCGCTCGTGCCGGAAGTCGGCTCGGCGCGGCTCAGCCCGCCCACCGCGACGATCGCCCTGCTCCCCCAGGAGCGCGACCGACGGCCCGGCGAGACGCTGCGGGCCTACCTGACCCGGCGTACCGGAGTCGCCGCCGCGGACACTGCTCTGCGGCGGGCGTCGGACGCGCTGGCGGCCGGCACCGCCGGGTCCGAAGAGAGGTACGCCGACGCGCTGGAGCGCTGGCTAGCGCTCGGCGGTGCTGACCTCGACAGCCGGCTCCCCGCTGTCCTCGCCGGGCTCGGCATCGCCGAGACGCTGCTCGACCAGGAGACGGTGGCGCTCTCGGGCGGCCAGCTCGCGCGGTGCGGCCTGGCCGCGGTGCTGCTGACGCAGGCCGAGGTGCTGCTCCTCGACGAGCCGAGCAACGACCTGGACGTCGACGGCTTGTCGCTGCTCGAGGGGTATCTCGCGCAGCGGTCCGGCGCCTTGCTCGTCGTGTCGCACGACCGGGCCTTCCTCGAGCGGGTGGCGACCGACGTCGTCGAGCTCGACGAGTTCACCCACCAGGCCATCGTGTTCGGCGGCGGCTTCGCGGCCTACCTCGAGGAGCGCGACCGGGCCCGGGCGGCCGCGAGGTCGGCGTACGAGACGTACGACGAGCAACGCAGCACGCTGGTCGAGCGGGCCCGCCGGGAGAAGGAGTGGGCCCGCCAGGGGATGTCCCGCGCCACGAGTGCCCGGACGCGTGCCGCCGAGCCGGACAAGTTCATCCGGGCCGCGGGGGTCGCCGGCGCGCAGGGCCGGGGCGCGGCGGCTGCCCGCGTGCAGCGCCAGCTCGACCGGCTCGAGGAGGTCGACGATCCCCGCGAGCCGTGGGAGCTGCGCCTGACCTTGGCCCCGGCGTCCCGTGGTCCCGACGAGGTGGCCGGGCTTGCCCGCGCGGTGGTCGACCGCGGCGCCTTCCGGCTCGGCCCGGTGGACCTCGACGTCCGCCGCGGTGACCGGGTCGCGGTGACCGGACCCAACGGGTCGGGCAAGTCGACCCTGCTCGCCGCGCTGGTGGGCCGGCTCTCGCTGACCTCCGGCCGGTCGTGGCTCGGCCGCAGCGTCGTCGTCGGCGAGATCGACCAGGTCCGCCGTACCTTCCCCGGCGACGAGCAGCTCGTCGACGCGTTCCGTGACGTCACCGGTCAGGACGTGGCCGACGCGCGAACTCTGCTCGCGAAGTTCGGCCTCGGCGCGGACGACGTCCTGCGTCCGGTGTCGTCCTTGTCCCCCGGCGAGCGCACCCGCGCGGACCTCGCGCTGCTGATGGCCCGCGGTGCCAACCTGCTGGTGCTCGACGAACCGACCAACCATCTCGACCTCGCCGCGATCGAGGCGCTGGAGCAGGCGCTGGAGACGTACGACGGCACGCTGCTCCTCGTCACGCACGACCGCCGGCTGCTCGAGACGGTGCAGACCGACCGAGTCGTACGCGTCGAAGGCGGCCACGTCGAGCAGAGCTGAAGAGCATCCTGGGCGGGTGCGTCTCGTCGTCATCGGCCTCGTTGTGTTCGGTGCCGTGCTGGTGGTGAACGGGGCCACCAGCCTGTTCGCCCGCTGGGTGCACGGCGCCGATGCGCAGGTCCTCTACTACCGGCAGCAGGAGCGGCTGGCACCGGCTTCGTTGCGCATCGGTGGGTTGCTCCTGGCCCTCGGCCTCATCGGAGCGGTCGTCCTGTGGCTCACCTGAACGACAGTCGTGCCAGGTCGCCGGGTGATGCCTAGTCCGACAACTCGACCCGCACGCCGGTCTCCACGACCGGCACGTCGGTGTCGACCTCGGCCACCTCCGTAGGCGCAGTGGTCCCGTCCTCGCGCAGCCGCACCGCGGCGTAGGCAGCCGCCACGGCCAGACCGAGCGCCATCACGGTCAGCAGCACCCGGAAGTCGACGAAGGCCACCAGCGCCGCACCGACCGCGATCGACATCACCTGCGGTACGCCGGTGAGCATCTCGAAGGTCGTGAACACTCGCCCCTGGATCGCCGACGGCGTCCGCCGCTGCAGGATCGTCGTGATGCAGATGACGGTGACCGGGAGCCCGGCACCGATCAGCACCATCGCACCGGCGACGACCCACGCCGACGGCACCATCGAGAGCGCCGACCCCGCGGCGACCAGGCCGATGCCCACGCTGACCGGCCGCAGCTCCCCCGTGCGCCGGATCAGGCCGGTGATGAGGACGCCGCCGATCACCGCGCCGACGCCCATCGCGCTCTGCAGCAGGCCGAGGAACGTCACCGGCTTGTGCAGCCCCTCGTCGACCACGGCGAAGAAGACCGACTCGGCCAGTCCGAGCGCGAGCATCGCCGTGACGACGACGACCACCGCGGCGCGCAGCACCGGGCTCGCGAAGAGGTACCGGGTGCCCGTGGACACCTGGGTCCGCAGCGACTCGTGCTGCTCGCGCTGCGGCCGGGCCTCCGGCGTACGGATCAGCAGCAGTGCTCCGGCCGAGACGACGAACGTGACGGAGTCCAGGACGGCGGTCGACCCGCCGCCGAGCCACGCGTAGAGGCCGGCGCCGGCAGCGGGTCCGACGAGGCGCAGCGCCTCGCGCACCGTGGACAGCGAGCCGTTCGCCGGACCGAGCAGGTCGTCGGGCAGCATCGTGTGCAGCAGCGCGGACCGGGCCGACGAGAACAGGATCAGCGACGCGCCGTACAGCAGCGCGACGAGGTAGATCAGCCACAGGTCGCCCCGGTCGTGGACCAGCAGCAGCAGGAGCAGCGCGGCACCGGTGGCGAGGTCCACGACGATCATCACCTGGCGGCGTCGGAACCGGTCGATCACCAGCCCGCCGAGGGGCGCGACGAGTGACGGTAGGCCGAGCACCGCGAACACGCTGCCGGCGACGGCGTTGGAGTGGGTGAGGTCCTTGGCCCACATGCCGAGGGTGAGCAGCATCGCTGTGTCGCCGAACATCGACAGCGTCTGCCCGATGAGCAGCAGCCGGAAGTCACGCAGGCGCAGTAGGTCACGCATCGGAGCCGCCGTCCTCGTGAGCCTGGTCGTGGTCAGCGGCGTCCGGGATCCCGTCGGCCCGTGGGAAACCGTGCACGAACATGTGCACCAGCCGGGCACCGGCCGGGCGGGTGGCCGGGTCGCGAAGCCGGTCCAGGTAGGGCTGCCACATCGCGAGCAGGTCCGCGCCCATCGCGGCCAGCTCGTCGGCGGTCATCCAGCTGCCGAAGTTGGAATGGATGACGGCCTCGGTCCAGTCGTCCGGTAGCTCGTCGCTGTGCTCGAGGTGTTCGGCGAGCAGCTCGCCGTCCCGGCGCCGGACGTGCGCGCTCAGGGTGTCGCTCGCGGCGCGGGCGCCGGCCTCGGTGCCCGGCCCCGAGTGCCAGCGCTGCCCGATGCTCACCGCGCGCCAGGGCCGCTGCCGGCCGGTCCCGCCGGGCGCCTCCTCGACGAAGCCGTACTTGGCCAGCGTGCGCAAGTGGAACGAGCAGGACGAGGGCGACTCCCCGACGTACGCCGCCGCCTGGGTCGCCGTCATCGGCCCGCGCAGGGTCAGCTCCTCGAGCAGCCGGATCCGGGTGGGGTGGGCCAGCGCGCGCATCGCCACCGGGTCGTCGTCGAGGATCCGTGGGCCGGGCTCGACCGGAGCTGATTCGCTAGACACCTTTCGAAACTAAGCCTTCGAAAGAACCCGTGTCAACCGATCGAGCGCCGCCTCACAGATCGCCGTTTGCGACCTT
>DASYEF010000073.1:0-3405 GCA_036499185.1 Actinomycetes bacterium
ACAGCTGCTCTCACTGCCGATGCACCCGGCTCTCACCGACGACGAGGTCGACCGGGTCGCGCAGGCCGTGCGGGACGGCGCACGGCACGGCCGCAAGGCCGCGCTCACGTCTTCAGGAGGGGGATCAGCATGAGTGTCGAGGTGCCAACGCCGCGCGCCGAAGTGATCGACCTGCACGCGGACCGGCAGATGAGGGCGCTGATCGTCGGTGCAGGAGCGGCGGGCCGGACGTTGGCGCGCGACATCCTCGGGGTGACCAGCTTCGGGCTGCTACCGGTCGGGTTCGTCGACGACGACGACTCACTGACCGATCTCGAGCTGCCGCTGCTGGGGCGGCTCCGCGACCTGACGGAGACCGTCATCGACCACCACATCGAGGTGGTCGTGCTCGCGATCCCGTCGTTGCCGCCGGAACGCTTCCGCGTGCTCGCGCTCGACGCCGCGCGCGGCGGCGCTCTGGTGCGCTACCTCCCGTCCTTCCTCGCCGCACTGCGGCGCGACATGGCTGGTAGCGACCTGCGGGCCTTGGACGTCCGAGCACTTATCGGCCGCAACGAGGTGCACCTCGTGAGCCCGGAGGCGCAGGCCCTGGTGAAGGGCCGTCGAGTCCTCGTCACCGGCGCCGGGGGCTCGATCGGGAGCGAGCTGTGCCGTCAGGTCAGCCGATTCGGGCCGAGCAAGCTGTACATGCTCGACCACGACGAGTCCAACCTGCACCGACTGCAGCTCGAGCTGTCAGGCGAGGCTCTGCTCGACGACGACGGGCTGGTCGTTGCCGACATCCGTGACCGGGGGCGGATCCACCAGCTCTTCGGGGAGCTGCGACCGGACGTCGTCTTCCACGCCGCGGCACACAAGCACCTTCCACTGCTGGAGAAGCACCCCTGCGAGGGTGTCAAGACCAACGTCATCGGCACCCAGAACCTGGTCCAGGCCGCGCTCTGGTTCGGGGTCGATCGGTTCATCTTCATCTCGACCGACAAGGCGGCCGACCCGACCTCGGTGCTCGGTGCGACCAAGCGGCTCGGCGAGCTGGTGGTTCGGGAACACTCGCACGGTGCGGGGTCGTTCGCGTCGGTTCGGTTCGGCAACGTTCTCGGCAGCCGGGGGTCGCTGCTCACGGTCATCTCCGAGCAATTGCGCAACGGCCTCGCCGTCACGGTCACCCACCCCGACGTCACGCGCTTCTTCATGACGATCGAGGAGGCGGTCGGGCTGGTGCTCGAGGCGTCCCGGATGGCCGACCGAGGGGAGGTGTTCGTCCTCGACATGGGCAGCCCGGTGCGCATCGTGGACCTCGTCCGCACCTTCGCGGCGCAGGTACACCTCACCGACGTGGACATCCGCTACACGGGGCTGCGGCCCGGCGAGAAGCTGAACGAGGCCTTGTTCAGCGAGCACGAGGTGCGCGAGCCGACCGAGCACGAGCAGATCTTCAAGACCTGCCCGGGAGAGGCGGCCTGCACCCGCCCGCACCTGTTCGAGGAGCTCGAGCAGGCCGCGTCGGCCAACGACCCGGCCAGAGTCAAGTCTGCCCTGCGCCGGATGCTCCCGGGCTACGAGCCGGCCCCGGCGATGCAGCCGGTTGTGGCGGGCGGGGCCGCCCCTGCGCCGTACCCGGACTACTTCTGATGCGCGCGGTGCTGCAGACCGCCGGCGAGGTGGTCGAGGTCGACGCGTCCGGGTCCTGGGCGACACAGGTGGTTCGCGACCTTCCACCTCGGGTGCCAGGCCCGCACGACGGGCCGCCGACCGTCCGGGTGCGGGACGGCTGGGCCGAGCAGCGGCTCGCACACGGCCGGCGGATCGGGCGGGGGGTCACGGCGCATGACGGCGCCCTGGCGCTGACGTCGGCGTGCTCGTCCGGTGTCGACCTGGATGTCAGAGCCACCGACGATGTGGTGTCGGTTCTCGCCGACCGGCGACCGACCATCCGGGAAGCGACTCTGCATCGCGTCCTGCCCGAGCGATCCCGCCTGTTGACCGCCGACGTGCTGCTGCACTACCCGGCGATCTGGCGGTCGGGCTGGCGTGGCCGGGCACCCCTTCACGCGGGCGCACTCGTCGTCGGCGGGCTGGGTGTCCTGGTGGTCGGTGCCAGCGGGGTGGGCAAGTCGACCCTTGCCATGGCCGAGGTCGGTTCGGGTGCGACATTCGTCAGTGACAACGTGGTCGTTTCCGACGGCCGCAGCGCATGGGGCCTTCTCGAGCCGGTCCGTACGGCCGGAGGCGACGGGGCCCGCACCACGCATGGGCGGCGGTTGGTCCAGGTGCCGCTCCGGCGCCTGGCGACGCAGGTGGACCTCGTCGTGGTTCTCCGGCGCGAGGCCAGTGCGGTGCAGGCGCGGGAGATCTCCGCGGATGTCGCGGCCCGGGAGCTGACGGCCGGCACCTACTCCGCCGGCGAGCTGCGCAGGTACTGGGGCTTCGCGGCGACTCTTGCGGTCGGGACCGGTCGGGGTCCGGCGCACCCGCCCGTCGCCTCGGTCGCCCAGCAGGTCTGCTCGGCAGCTCCCTGCCTCGAGCTCGACCTGGGCGACCGGCCCGGCGCACACCTGACCCATGTGGTCGAGACCCTCGGGGTGGCCCAATGGACGTGACGCTGTTCACCCGTGCGGTACGGGCGGCGACCGACCCGCGTGTGTTCGACAGCCCGGACATGCCGGCGGACCCGAGCGCGCTCGACACCCTCCGGAGAGGCACCGCCGACGCCGACCTCGCGGCCCCGCCGGTCGTGCTGCCCGACTTCCACCACAAGCGCAGGCTCGAAATGCCGTCGAGCATCGCCGTGGCGACGCGGGAGTCGATCCGACCCACCCTGACCAGCGCATCGGTCAACTGCGGTATGGCGCTCATCGCGCTCAATAGCGACGTCCCGTCGCGCGCCGCGATCGACACCTTCTTCCGCGGTGTTCGCGAGCGCTACCCGCACCCGACCACGAACCGGCGAGACCTCACCAGGACCGAGGTCTTCCTGGCCGCGGCCCGGGGCGCGGGCTTCGGCCAGGAACGCTGGGGTGTCCACGACGACGACGTCGAGAGAATCGAGGAGCACGGGCAGCTCGATCTGGAGCCCTACGGCGGCGAGGCGCGGCTGCGCAAGGAGCTGCCATCGCTCGCCTTCCAGCTCGCGAGGCTCCGCTTCGGGACGGTGGGACCGAGCAACCACTTCGTCGAGCTGCAGACCGTCGAGGAGGTGTACGACCGCACGACGGCCGACCGCCTCGGCGTGCGGGAGGGCCAGCTCGTGCTGCAGTACCACGCCGGCGGCGGCGTCCTCACCGGCGAGATCGGTCGCCTGTTCGGTCGCCGCACGGACTACCCACGGCACCTGCGCGCGGCCATGGCGGTCGAGAAGCCGCTCGCGCACTTGGCCACCGCTCGCTCGCTCGCCCAGCTGCGCCA
>DASYEF010000074.1:0-5835 GCA_036499185.1 Actinomycetes bacterium
GAGCAGGACCGGCACGACGGCAGACCGCCCGTCCGCGGAGCGGACCGCCGTCCCGACCTTCGCCACGGCCGGCAGCGGGGTCAGGCGGTCGCGCAGCTCACCCGCGACGTCGCGGAGGTCGCCGGCCGCCAGCTGCTGGCCGGCCGGCACCTGCACGAGCACGCGCTCGGTGAGGTCGGCCGGGTAGCCGGCCTGCTCGAGGACCCGGTCGGCGCGACCGGACTGCCCTGCTCCGGTGTCGGCGTCGGTCAGGGTCCGCGTGCCGGCGGCTCCGCCACCGACGACGGCGCCGACGACGAGCAGCAACCAGAGCGCGAGGGCCTTCCAGCGGTGCCGGATGCTCCAGTGAGCGAGGCGTTCGGCGGCGCCGATCCGGCGCGGCGCTGCGGCGGCGGGACCGGTGCGGTCGGGGGCGAGCACTGACATGACGGGCTCCGTGTCGATGGGCAGGTGGGCCCTGCTGGGAGGACCCCGCCGGTCGTCGACCGGCTGTGCTCAACGCTCGTCGCCGCGCGCCCCGACGTCTCTGCGGCCAGTGGCCGACCTGGTGGTGGGGCTACCCCCCTGTCGGTACGGCGGCCAACCGGCTCGTCGGTCGCGCTCCCGATCTCTAGCGTGGAGACGTTGGCGCTGATCGGCGCCGGTGTGGATCGGTCGAGAGGCAGACATGTTGCACAGGTGGGTGGGCCGGCCGGCCCTCGAGCTCGGCTACCTGGTGGCTGGGCTCTTCACCGGCGTGGTCACCTTCACGGTCGCCGTGACGATGCTCGCCCTGAGCCTCGGCCTGCTGCCCGTCTTCCTGCTCGGGATCCCGGTCTTCGTCGCCACCATCTTCGTGCTGCACGGACTGGCCGCTATGGACCGCGCCCGGGCCGCCACCCTGCTCGACGTGCACATCCCCGGCCGACCGGTCCGCCCCGTGCCCGGCGTCGGCTGGGTCCGGCGCGCCTTCGTGCGCGCAAGGTCACCAGAGGTCTGGAAGGACGCGGCCCACGCCGTCCTCCTGCTCCCGGTGGCCGTGGTCTCCGCCTGCCTCGTGCTCGCGTTCTGGTCCGCCGCGGTGGCCGGAGTGCTCCTTCCGCTCTACATCGGCGCACTGCCCGGCGAGGCCGGCGTCAGCTGGCTGCACTGGTCGGTCGGCGCCGAGGCGTGGGCCGGGTTCGGTGCCGGGCTGGCCCTGTTGCTGCTGGCCCGGGTGCTGTCGGCCGGGCTCACCGCCGCGCAGATCGCGATGGCCCGCGCCCTGCTCTCGCCGAGCGACAGCGACGCGCTGCGCGCCCAGGTGACCCAGCTGCGGGAGACCAGAGCGCGGGTCGTGGACGCGGCCGACTCGGAGCGCCGGCGCATCGAGCGCGACCTGCACGACGGTACGCAGCAGCAGCTCGTCGCACTCGCCATGAGCCTCGGCCGGGCCAAGGAGAAGATGGCTGACGACCCGGAGGGTGCCCGCCTTCTCGTCGAGCAGGCCCACCAGGAGGCCAAGGACTCGATCGTCGCCCTGCGCAACGTGGTCCGCGGGGTCCATCCGGCTGTACTGACCGACCGCGGACTCGACGCCGCGCTGTCCGCGCTCGCGGCGAAGTCGCCGGTTCCGGTGCGGCTCGACATCGACGTCACGGAGCGACCGAGCCCGACCATCGAGGCGATCGCCTACTTCGTCGTGAGCGAGGCGCTCACCAACATCGCCAAGCACGCCGAGGCGACCAAGGCCGTGGTCCACGTGGAGCGCGACACTCATCGGCTGCTCGTGTCGGTGTCCGACGACGGCCGCGGTGGCGCCACCGAGACCGGTGGCGGGCTGACCGGGTTGCGCGACCGGGTGGCCGCCGTCGACGGCACGTTCCGGCTGACGAGCCCGCCCGCCGGCGGCACGACGATCAGAGTGGAGCTCCCGTGCGAGTCCTGATCGCGGAAGACTCGGTGCTGCTGCGCCAGGGTCTCGTGCACCTGCTGACCGACGCCGGCCTCGAGGTCGTGGCGGCGGTCGAGGACGCCGACCAGCTGCTGCGTGCCGTCGACGAGCTCGAGCCGGACATCTGCGTCGTCGACATCCGGATGCCACCGACGCACACCGACGAAGGCGTTCGCGCCGCCCTGGTGATCCGCGCGCAGCACCCCGACGTCGCGGTGCTGATGCTCAGCCAGTACGTCGAGGAGCGCTACGCCACCGACCTGATCGCCTCCAACACCCGCGGCTTCGGCTACCTGCTCAAGGACCGGGTGGCCGACGTGACCGAGTTCGTCGAAGCGGTACGCCGAGTTGCCGGCGGCGGGACGGCGCTGGACCCGGAGGTCGTGTCCCAGCTGCTCGTGCGCAGTCGCCGCGCGGACCCGCTCGCGGGGCTGACCCCGCGGGAGACCGACGTGCTCCGGCTGATGGCCGAAGGGCGGTCGAACGCCGGTATTGCCACCGAGCTCGTCGTGAGCGAGGGAGCGGTCGAGAAGCACGTCAGCTCGATCTTCACCAAGCTCGGCCTCCCACCGGCCGAGCAGGACCACCGGCGAGTGCTTGCCGTGCTGCGCTGGATCGAGGGCTGAGGAGCCATCATGACCACGACATTGACCGCACCCGCACCGCCGCCGGCCGGCGACCACGACTCAGGGACGCGAACCGCGGTTCGGGTGGTTGCCGTCGTCGTCGCCCTGGCCCTGGTCGGGTACGGCGCCGTGACGGTCGTCAGTCTGCTGGCTCGCGGCGTCGGGACCCGCCACGCCACTTACGCGGGCGTGCGCACACTGCACCTGGACCTGTCTTTCGAGTCGGTCGACGTGGTCGGGTCGAGCAGCGCGACCGGCGTGAGGATGATTCGCACCTTTCACTGGTCGCTGGCTCGACCCGACATCGCTGCCCACCTCAGCGGTGACACGTTGACCGTTTCCTCACACTGCCCATGGTCGCCAGGCATTCCGTGCACCGGGCGCGTGCGTCTCGTCGTCCCGGCCGCGACGCGGATCGTGGGCGGCAGCGGCGACGGCCACCTGACCGTGCGTGGCGTCACCAGCGCGATGAACCTCTCCTCGTCCGACGGAGGGCTCGAGGTGCACGGCGCCACCGGAGCCCTGCGGCTGAGCACCAGCGACGGCGGCATCAGCGCCACGGGCCTGCACACCGGCGACGTCCGGGCGTCGACGTCCGACGGCTCCGTGCACCTCTCGTTCCTCGCGCCGCCGACCGCGGTGCGGGTGACGTCCAGCGACGGCTCGGTGCTCGTGGACGTCCCGCACGACGGCGCGGCGTACCGCGTCAACATCAGTACGAGCGACGGCTCGCGCACCGTCGACGTGCCGACCGACCCTTCGTCGGACCGGCACGTCGCGGTGAGCACCCAGGACGGCTCGGTGCGGGTGGAGACCCTGCGCTGAGCCGAGAGGTGGGAGCCGTCAGGCGTGCTTCCAGGCGACGGAGAACGACCCGCCGTTGATCGCGCTGGTCGTCGCCTTGGTCGTCGTGCCTGACACCATGTCGATCTTGTCCGGGCTGAACGTCGACAGGGCCTGACCGTTGGCGGTCGCGTTGGTGAAGCCGACCGTGCCGAAGTTTGTCAGCGGCAGGACCCCACCGGAGCTCGACGGCGCCTCCGCGATCACCTCGGCCGACGACCGGGCTGCCTTGCCGGACTTCTGGGTCGTCGTGAAGGTCCAGTGCTTCGTGCTGTCGGCGATGGTGAGGGCGAAGGAGTTCTTGCCGCTGAAGGTGACCGATGCAGTGATCGTGTCGCCAGGAGCGACCGGGTAGGTCGTGGGCGAGAGGTTGACGGGGAACTTCGGGTACATCTCGTACCACGCGTAGTACGTCGGAGTTCCCGAGGCGGAGCAGTCGGCGTCCGTCCCGGTCTGCTCGACGGAGTTGCTCGAGTAGCCGTCCAAGCCGACCCAGAAGCTCGAGTAGCTCTGCGACCCGGTGCAGGTGGCCGTCGGCTGCTTCCAGGACGCCGAGACGCTGGTGAAGGTCGTGTTGATGGCGGCGTACCCGGCCCAGTTCGTGCTCGTGCTGCGGGTGACCTTGTGGTTGGGCGCGTGCTGGATGCCAGCGGATGACGCTCCCGCGGCCGGGGCGGCTCCCACGACGAGCACGACGAGGACGGCTGCGAAAAGGATCTTGCGCACGGCAACTCCCGGGGTCGGCTGGGACGGCTGCGGTCAGCATGCCAGCGTCTCGCGCGGTCGGCAATACCGCCTTTCGGCACCATTCGTCCGGTCCATGGGCGGCGCGGCTGTCACACCTGCGGCACCCTGGAGCGTCTTGAAGGTGAGGGCCGCGAGAGTCAGGGAGGGTGGTGGATGGAGGCCGAGCCGGGGTTCGTCGAGTTCGCCACCGCCCGGAGCTCGACTCTGTTCCGCACGGCGTGGCTGCTCACGGGCGACTGGCACCTCGCGCAGGACCTGGTGCAGGAGACGCTCGGACGGCTGTACGTGCACTGGCCCAAGGTCGCTGCGGCCGACCAGCCCGAGGCCTACGCCCGCTCGGTGCTGGTACGCACCTTCCTCAGCCACCGCCGCCGCCGCAGCAGCAGCGAACGACCCAGCGAGCTGGTCGACATCGGCCAGGCCGTGCCGGAGGCAGACTCCGACCTGCGGGTCACGTTGCTCGGCGCGCTCTCCCAGCTCGACCGGCTCGATCGCACCGTCGTGGTGCTGCGCTACTGGCAGGACCTCGACGCACCCAGCACCGGCGAGCTCGTCGGACTCAGTGCCACCGCCGTCCGCACTCGATGCAGCCGCGCGCTCACGCGGTTGCGCGACGTGCTGGGCGACGACCTCGCCCACCTGCTCGCCCGTTGACCACACCGTCGTACCGGAGGACACCGATGAGCTTCGAGGACCACCTCTCGTCGGCGATGCGTTCCAGCACCGCGACGCTCACTCCACCTGTCCAGGATCTGGCGAGCGCCGGCCTGCGGCGTGGTCAGCAGCTGCGTCGGCGACGGCGCGTGCTCGTCGGCGCAGCCGTGGTCGTCGCGCTGGTTCTCGGCGGTGGGGTGACAGCGGCGTTGGTACGAGACACGAGCCACAGTACGACAAGCACTGTTGCGAGCGGCGCCTGTCGCGCCGTCGTCGATGACGGAGTCATCCCGCCCTGGGCGACGGCCGGCTTCTCCGACCCGCATCCGGCCGTGCCGCACGTGATGAGTGCGAAGGGCGAGATGGTGGCGATCCTGTTCGGGGGCGCGTTGTACTCGCCGCCGTCCAAGGAGGTCAACAACAAGATCCTCTGGGTGACCCGGCCCTCGGCCGACAGCGGTCCGCTGCGCATCGACGCGGCGCTCGCTGGGACCGACATCCGGGCCCGACGGTCGCTCGGTGCCCCGGGCCCGTCGTACGTCGACCTGCCGCGGCCCGGCTGCTGGCACCTCACCCTGCGCTGGGGCAAGCACGTGGACACGATGGACTTGGAGTACGTGAAGCCGTGACTGGCTGAGCTCCGCAACGCACTGGTTTCCCCGACGCGCCGTAGGTGGTGAAGAGCGAAGTGGACCGGGTACGCGCGGCGTGTTGCGCCATGCAGCCGGTCCAGTTTGGACGCCGCAACCAGGCGCCTGCCCGATCGTGAGGTTGGTCGAGAAACCGTTGTGGATAAAGGGATTTCCCCTTCCGTAGTGGCCCGACATCCGGTACGCTTCGAACATGTCTTCGACCGATCTGCTGGTGGAGCACCCGCTGCTCGCCGCGGCCGGTCGCGCCTCCACCGCACTGGGCACAGCCGCGCGGGCCGCGGCCTGGCAGCTGGCCGATGACCAGGTCCAGGACGCCATCGCACTCACCCTGATCGCCGAAGCCCGTCTGGCCGCGCTGCGCGCGAACCTGATCGCCGAGGCCGACGTGCGCGGCCTGCGG
>DASYEF010000075.1:0-5152 GCA_036499185.1 Actinomycetes bacterium
GCCGGCCCGTGGCTGGAGCGCCAGCTGCACCCGGCGAAGGTGTCCGACCCGGCGATGACGGCTCTGCTCCGCCGATGGCCGACCCTGCGGCTGTCCGCGATCCAGCTGACCAACCGCATCGGCCGCTTCCAGTGGGACGGCATGTTCGACCTCGTCGACGCGCACATCGCGCGGGCCTGCTGGTCCAACCGCCAGCTGCTCGAGGTGATGGTCGACTTCTGGTGCAACCACCTCAACGTGACCTGCCCGTCCTCGGACGTCTGGGCTACGCGGCACCTCTACGACGCCCACGTCATCCGGCCCCACGCGCTGGGCAAGTTCAGCGACATGCTGGTCGCCTCGGCCAAGCACCCGGCGATGCTGGCCTACCTCGACAACGCCAGCAGCGACAAGCACCACCCCAACGAGAACTACGCCCGCGAGCTCCTCGAGCTGCACACGGTCGGCGTCGGAGCCGGCTACTCCGAGGCGATGGTGCAGTCCGCCGCCCGGCTGCTCACCGGTCTCTCCGTCGACTACGACTCCCAGACCTACCTCTACGACACGTCCAAGCACGCGACCGGCCCCGTCAAGGTGCTCGGCTTCTCCGACGCGAACCGCTCGACGTACGGCGAGCACGTGGCCGAGGCCTACCTGCGCTACCTCGCGCACCACCCCGCGACGGCCAAGCACATCGCGCGCAAGCTTGCGGTCCGGTTCGTGTCCGACGCACCCCCGGCGGCGCTCGTCTCACACCTCGCGAAGGTCTACCTGCACAGCGGCACCGAGGTGCGCCCGGTGCTGCGCGAGCTCTTCCGCTCCAAGGCGTTCCGCACCTCGTCCGGCGACAAGGTCAAGCGGCCGTTCGAGGACATGGTGTCCACCGTGCGCGCCCTCGGGATCCGCCCGCCCGCATCCGGTACGGACGGTGTGCGCGCCATGCAGTGGATGGCGGGCGGCCTGGGCCACGCCCCGCTGGGCTGGCACCCGCCCGACGGCTATCCCGACGTCGCGGCCTCGTGGCAGAGCGCCGGCGGCACGCTGGCCCGCTGGAACGCGCACCTGAGCCTGGCCGCCGGCTGGTGGCCCGACGACCTGCGCCACCCGCCGCTGCAGTTCCGGCTGGCTCCCGCCAAGCCGCGCACCCACGGCGCACTCGTCGACGCGGCTGCCGCCGGCCTCGCCCTGCCCCGCCCGACAACGACGGTCCGCAACGCGATCTGCACCTTCCTCGGCAAGTCCCCCGGCGCACCGCTCGCCGCGGGTGACGAGGCGCTCGGCTGGCGGCTGCCGTACATCTACGCGCTGCTGCTCGACAGCCCCGCGGCGGCCGTGCGATGACCACCACCGACGACGGCGTCGAGGAGACCACCACCTGCGGGTGCGGACAGGTCGAGCGCGGTGGGATGTCCCGCCGCCGGCTGCTCGCTGCGGCCGGTGCCGCGGCCGGGCTCGGCGTGGTCGGCGGCCTGGCCCGCGACACGGCGACCTCGCGCTACGCGTTCGCCGCGACGACGTACACCGGCGACGTGCTCGTCGTGCTCAGCCTGCGCGGCGGGTTCGACGGGCTCTCCGCGGTCGTGCCGGCTGCCGACCCGGCGTACGCCGGCCTGCGCCCCGGCATCGGCGTACCGGCCGGCCAGCTGCTCCAGCTCGACCCGACCTTCGGTCTGCACCCCGCGCTCGCGCCGCTCAAGCCGCTGTGGGACGCCGGGCAGCTCGGCTTCGTGCACGCCGCCGGCCAGCCCGACCCGACCCGCTCGCACTTCGAGGCGATGGAGGAGATGGAGCGCGCGGCGCCCGGCTCCAGCGTCCGCACCGGCTGGCTCGACCGGGTCAGCTCCGCGCAGGGCACCGGTGGCGCGTTCGCGACCGTCGGCGTGGGGGTCGATGCAAACCAGCGCGCGTTGCTCGGACCGGCGCCCGAGCTGCTGATGAGCTCGGTCGACGGCTTCTCGCTCTCCGGCGCCGACGACCCGGGGGAGCGGGCCCGCTGGACCACGGCGCTGGAGGCGATCCACCGCGGTTCCCGCAGTGACCTCGCCGTGCCCGCGCGGCTGACCCTGAACGCGCTCGGTACGGCGGCCGCGCTCAAGGACGCCGGCTACCAGCCGGCCGGCGCCGCGGCGTACCCCAACGGCGACCTCGGCGACGCCCTGAAGGACGTGGCCCGCCTCGTGAAGGCCGACGTCGGGCTGCGCGTGGCGACCGTCGACTTCGGCGACTGGGACATGCACCAAGGCCTCGGGCGGGTCGACGGCGGCTGGATGCACGACCAGCTCACCGAGCTCGGCGCGGCGCTGGCGGCCTTCGCAGCGGACCTCGGCGACTCCATGTCGCGGGTCAGCCTCGTGACGCTCTCGGAGTTCGGCCGACGGGTGCAGGAGAACGCCAGCGGCGGGCTCGACCACGGGCACGGCAACCTGATGTTCGTGCTCGTCGGGGGAGTCGTGGGCGGGCGCGTGCACGGCGCCTGGCGCGGGCTGGCATCGATCGCGCTCGACGCGGGCGACCTGCCGGCTGCCAACGACTACCGCACGGTGCTCGCCGAGCTGCTCGAGACCCGGTGCGGGGTCAGCGCCGCGTCGGTGTTCCCCGGTCTCTCCACTGCCCGGCTCGGCCTCGCCCGCCCCCGCTGACGCAGGAGCGGGCGAGGCTCGGGCTAGCGGACCCGGCCGAAGAACACGTGGCTGGTCCAGAGGTGCTGGCGACGGACGTGCGTACCCGGGAACGGGGCGTGCCAGATGTAGCCGTGGCCGGCCCAGATGCCGACGTGGTAGACGCCGCCGTACCCGTAGAAGAACACGAGGTCTCCGCGGCGGGCGTGGCTGCGCGAGATGCGTACGACGTCGTGCGCCTGGCGCGACGACGAGTGCGGCAACGACTTGCCGAGCCGCGCGTAGACCCAGCGGGTCAGCCCGGAGCAGTCGAAGCGGTGCGGGCCGGTCGCGCCGTAGGCGTACGGCGATCCCTTGCGGCTGCGAGCCCACGCGAGTGCGTGGTCCCCGGTGAGGGCAGTGACGGTGGCCGAGGCTCGTGGAGCCGTTCGTGCCGTGGCGGTCATCGCGAACAGACCGGCGGCAAGGCCGAGGCTCAGCAGGGCGGCGACGAGCAGGCGGACAGGAGCAGTTCTGGTGGACAGCATGCATTCCTTCGGTGCGCCTGCGGGGAGTGTCCTGTCGGGTTCGGGCGCGAAGGCTGCCCGGCCACTCGTGCGTGGCTTCACCCCAAGACCGCGTCGAGCGCGATCGTCGTACCTGGGTTCTCCGCCCCTGCCACATCAGGGTGTGGTCACGCACACGGGTGGCAGGGTTAGGCGTCCGTGGCGTGGCCCCGCCGTGCTCGGCGAGGACTTGGCTGCCTTTAACCATGCGGCACAAACACCGGTGCACTTGACCAAAACCGTTGTCCTGTCTGCGAAAAGTGACGCAGGTCATGGCGTCCCCCGGACAAATGCACCGAGGCGTAACGGTCCATGCGCACCACGTAGTCGTCCGTTCGGCTGACGGGTATGGCTGAATGTGGTCATGGCACACGAGACGCAACCGCTGCGCATGCCGCGGTCGCGTTCCGTCCCGCCGATGGTGGCGATCGGCCGCCGGGTCGCGATCGCGGTCGGTGTCGTCCTGCTGAACTGGGTCGTCGTCCTGCTCGAGCGCGATGGATATCGCGACGCTGTCGACGGGCACCTGTCGGCTGTGGACGCGCTGTACTACACGACAGTGACGCTCTCGACGACCGGGTACGGCGACATCACGCCCGTGACCACGTCGGCCCGTCTCACCAACGCGCTCGTCGTCACGCCGATGCGCTTCATCTTCGTCCTCGTGCTCGTCGGCACCACGATCCAGGTGCTGACGAAGCGGTCCCGGGACGAGTACAAGGTCGCCCGCTGGAGGTCACGCGTGCAGGACCATGTCGTCGTTTGCGGCTACGGCACCAAGGGACGCAGCGCCGTACGCGCTCTGCGCGAGCAAGGTGTTCCGGCGGACCACCTCGTCGTCGTCGACCCGGACCCCGACGCGGTCCAGCGCGCGGCGGCGGACGGTCTGGTGACCGTGCAGGGCTCGGCGACCAGCGACGACGTGATGCGCGACGCCGAGGTGGGGCGAGCCCGCGCCGTCGTGGTCGCCGTCGACCGCGACGACGCCGCCGTCCTCGCGACCCTCACGGTCCGCCAGCTCGCGCCGCATGCCGTCGTGGCGGCGACGGTCCGCGAGGAGGAGAACGCCGACCTGCTCGTGCAGAGCGGAGCCACCTCGGTGATCACCTCTTCCGACGCCGCCGGGCGCTTGCTCGGCATCGCCACCGAGAGCCCGCACGTCGTCTCCGTCGTCGAGGACCTCATCGCGGTGGGGTCAGGGCTCGACCTGCGGGAGCGGGTGATCGCTGCCGACGAGGTCGGCCGCGATCCGCAAGGCACCGGCGCCCCAGTGGTCGCCGTCGTACGCGACGGGCGGACTCTCCCTTACGACGACGCCGCGTGCGCGACCCTGCGGGCCGGCGACCGGGTGATCTACGTGGCGAGCACTCCTCGACAGCAGGTCCCGGAGGCGGGCGGGCGCTGACCCGGGACGCGTGCGCTCGGTCGCGTACGCTTCCTGCACGTGGCCGCCGTCGACGTCTCCGAGGAGCTCAAGGAGCTCGACCAGACCCTGTCCAGCATCGAGTCGGTGCTCGACCTGGACGCGATGCGCCGCGAGCTGGCCGACCTCAACGAGCAGGCCGCGGCACCGGATCTCTGGGACGACCAGGAGCACGCGCAGTCGGTGACCAGCCGGCTCTCGTACGTGCAGGGCGAGCTCAACCGGGTCGAGTCGCTGCGGCGTCGCCTCGACGACCTCGGCGTGCTCTTCGAGCTGGCCGAGGACGAGAGCGACGCCGAGACGCTGACCGAGGCCGAGGCCGAGCTAACGGCGATCCGCAAGACGTTGGGGGAGCTCGAGGTCCGCACCCTGCTCTCCGGTGAGTACGACTCCCGCGAGGCGCTCGTGACGATCCGGGCGGAGGCCGGCGGGGTCGACGCGGCGGACTTCACCGAGATGCTGATGCGGATGTACCTGCGCTGGGCAGAGCGGCACAACTACCCGGCCGAGGTGCTCGACACGTCGTACGCCGAGGAGGCCGGCCTGAAGTCCGTGACCTTCCAGGTGAAGGTGCCCTACGCCTACGG
>DASYEF010000076.1:0-9289 GCA_036499185.1 Actinomycetes bacterium
CGAGTAGTACCGGATCTCCACGCCTTCCTTGTCGGCCATCTGGCTCGCCTTGCCCTGCGGGCGGACGTTGAAGCCGATGATGATCGCGTCGGAAGCGGCGGCCAGGTCGACGTTGGTCTCGGTGATCGCACCGACACCGCGGTCGATGACCCGCAGGCTGACCTCGTCGCCGACGAGGACCGCATCGCCCGGCAGATCGCCGAGAAGCGCGCGGCCATGCAGCGCAACGCTGCGCTGGCCAAGGCACGCAAGCGGGTCTCGCTCGAGGACTGGCTGGAGCAGAGCAAGGTCGACACGCTCAACCTCATCCTCAAGGGTGACGGCTCGGGTGCTGTCGAGGCGCTCGAGGACGCCCTCATGAACATCGAGGTCGGCGAGGAGGTCGAGCTGCGCGTCATCGACCGCGGAGTCGGTGCCATCACGCAGAACGATGTCAACCTCGCCGTCGCGTCGGAGGCCGTCATCATCGGCTTCAACGTCCGGCCGGCCGAGCGGGTCACCGACCTGATCGAGCGCGAGGGTGTCGACGTCCGCTACTACTCGGTGATCTACCAAGCCATCGACGAGGTCGAGGCGGCGCTCAAGGGCATGCTCAAGCCCGAGTACGAGGAGGCGCAGCTCGGCACCGCCGAGATCCGCGAGGTCTACCGGTCCAGCAAGTTCGGCAACATCGCGGGGTGCCTGGTGCGCAGCGGAGAGATCCGCCGCAACGCCAAGGCACGACTCATCCGCGACGGCGCCGTGGTCGCGGACAATCTCACGGTCGAGTCGCTCAAGCGGTTCAAGGACGACGCGACCGAGGTGCGCGAGGGCTACGAGTGCGGCATCGGCCTGGGGTCGTTCAACGACATCAAGGTCGAGGACGTCATCGAGACCTTCGAGATGCGCGAGAAGGCTCGCGTCTGACGCGCGTCGCACCAGCCCGTTGGTCCGTACTCGCTGAGGGGGCCGGATGTTCGTCGGCAGCACGTCGTTCGACCTGCTGCTCGGCGACGTCCGGTCCCTGAAGCAGAAGCGCTCGCTCGTCCGGCCGCTGGTCGCCGAGCTGCGCAGGAAGTTCGACGTGAGCGCGGCGGAGGCAGGTCATCTCGACCTGCACCGTCGCGCTCTCGTCGGTGTGGCTGTGGTCGCGCCCGACCGGGCGCACTGCGTCGACGTCCTGGACGCGTGCGAGCGGTTGGTCGCCGGCCGGCCCGAGATGGACCTGCTGTCCGCCCGGCGGCAGGTCGTGAAGAGCACCGACGAGGTGCCCGACGAGGAGGACGACTAGCCGTGGTGGACGCCGCGCGTGCGCGCAAGCTGGCCGACCGGATCAAGGTCGTGGTCGCCGAGACCCTCGAGATGCGGGTCAAGGACCCACGGCTGGGCTTCATCACGATCACCGACACGCGAGTCACGGGTGACCTGCAACAGGCCACGGTCTTCTACACCGTGTACGGCGACGACACCCAGCGGGCCGACACCGCGGCTGCCCTCGAGAGCGCCAAGGGCGTGCTGCGCTCGGAGGTCGGACGGCAGACCGGCGTACGCCACACGCCGTCGTTGGCCTTCGTCGCCGACGCGGTCCCCGAGACCGCGGCGCACATCGAGGACCTGCTCGCCAAGGTCGCGGCCGCCGACGCCGAGGTCCACCGCAGCGCGGCCGGGGCGACGTACGCCGGCGACGCCGACCCTTACAAGGCGCCCCGGGTCGATGCCGAGGACGACGACGTGGACAGCGACACCGCGTGACTGATGACGGCCTGGTGGTCGTCGACAAGCCGTCCGGCCTGACCTCGCACGACGTCGTCGCGCGGGTACGCCGGCTCGCCGGCACCCGGCGCGTGGGGCACGCGGGCACCCTGGACCCGATGGCCACCGGCGTGCTCGTCCTCGGCATCAACCGCGCGACCCGACTGCTCGGCCACCTCACGCTGACCGAGAAGGGCTACGACGCCACGATCCGGCTCGGCGCCACCACGGTGACCGACGATGCCGAGGGAGAGATCGTCGCGACCTCGGACGCCGCAGGTGTCACCGACGAAGAGGTGGCGACCGGCGTCGCCGCGCTGACCGGCGACCTGCAGCAGGTGCCGTCTGCGGTGAGCGCGGTCAAGATCGATGGCAAGCGCGCGTACAAGCGGGTCCGCGAGGGTGAGGACGTCGTGCTGCCGCCGCGCCCGGTCACCGTCCGCGTGTTCGAGGTGCTGGGGACCCGGCGGGAGGGGTCGCTCGTCGACGTGGACGTGCACGTCGAGTGCTCGAGCGGCACCTACGTGCGAGCACTCGCGCGCGACCTGGGATCGGCGCTCGGGGTCGGCGGTCACCTGACGGCACTGCGCCGGACCCGCGTCGGCCCCTATGGGCTGGACGCGGCCCGCACCCTAGACGCGCTCGCCGAGGACCTGGTCGTGCTGCCCATCGCTGAGGCGGCGCGCGAGGCGTTCCCGGCCCGTGACGTCGACGCTGCCGAGGCGGTCGTCGTCTCGCACGGCGGCCCGCTGCCGGCCACCGGCACCGAGGGGCCGGTCGCGGTGTTCGGTCCCGACGGCACCTTCCTCGCGCTGCTCGAGGACCGCGGGGAGACCACGAAGGCGCTCGCGGTCTTCGTCTGAGTCACGCGGCCCGGCCGGCAGCCAGCCGGATGCACCGGTCACAGCGTTCGAGCACTGCCGGGTCGTGGCTCGCGACCACCACCACGGCACCGCGGGCCGCCTCGGCGCGCAGCTGGTCCAGGACCTCGTCGCGGGTGGTCTCGTCGAGCTCGGAGGTCGGCTCGTCGGCGACCAGGAGGCGAGGTCTCGTCACCAGGGCCCTGGCGACGGCGACCCGCTGCTGCTGCCCGCCCGAGAGCCGGTCGACCAGCCGGTCCGCGAGCGTGCCGAGGCCAACCCGGGCCAGCGCCTCGGTGGCCGCGGCGGCGACCGCAGCTTGGTCCAGGTGCTCGTGCTGCAGGGCAACCTCGACGTTCTCCAGCGCGGTGAGAACCGGGACCAGTCCGTACCCCTGCAGGACCACGCCGACCGGGTCGGGGTGCGCCGCGCCGGGTCTTGCGCCGTCGAAGAGCACGCTGCCCCCGTCGGGATGGCTGAGGCCGGCGAGGACGGCGAGCAGCGTCGTCTTCCCGGAGCCCGACGGTCCAGCGACACCGACCATGTCCCCGGCCGTGGCACTCATCGAGACGCCGTCCACGACCGCCCGCCCGTCGCGAATGACGCGTACCGCAGAGACGGCCAGCAGACCGCTCACGTCTCGCGCTCCGTGAGGCGTACGCCGGTTCCGTCGTCGTCCGCGCGCAGGAGCGTGCCGGGCGGCCAACGCCGGCGCGCCGACAGTGGGAGCTGCACGCTGCCGTCACCGGCGATCACGACGAAGTCACCATCGTCGTGCCCGACGGCGCCCACCCGCCCGTCCCGGATCGTCACGGTCGAGCCGATCCGCGCAGCCACCGCCGCGTCGTGTGTGACGACCACCAGCGTCGTCCCGAGGTCCTCGTTGACGCGGCACAGCCCCTCGACAACGTCGTCCCGGTTGTCGACGCCGAGCTGCGAGGTCGGCTCGTCGGCCAGCAGCAACCCGGGCTCGTTGGCCAGCGCGACGGCCAGAGCCACGCGCTGCTGCTCGCCCCCCGACAGGACGGCCACCCGGCGGCGTGCGAGAGCGCCGGCGCCGACGGCGTCGAGGACCTCCCCGACCGGACGCAGCACGTGGCGCCGGCGCCGGGGAACACCGAGCCGGCCGAACCGCACGTTCTCCTCGGCAGTCAGGTAGGGAAGTAGGTTGCGGGCTGCGCCCTGGACCAGGGTTCCGACGCCCCCGGCGCGGTAGGCCACCAGGTCGGTCTCCGAGAGCTGGGCCAGGTCGTGCCCACCGACCCGTAGCCGGCCCGCGGTCGGCCGCAGGAGGCCCGCCAGCAGGTTGATCAACGTCGACTTGCCGGAACCGGAGGGCCCGAGCAGGGAGAACCGGGAGCCGGGCGCCAGATCCAGGTCGACGCTGCGCAGCGCGACGACGTCCTCGCCTTCGTCGGTCGGGTAGATCTGGACCAGGCCCTCGCTGCGTACGCCGAACGCGGTGGTCATGCTGCACTCCGGATGGTCATGCCGGGCCAGCCCGCAGTGTCTCCGGACGGGCTGCGCGCACGGTCGTGTGCACGCAGACCGCTGCCGCGAGGACGAAGCAGCCCACGGTCGTTGCCAGCACGAGTAGCAACCACGCCGCAGGCAGCCCCGTCGCAACCGGTGCGATCGCGCCGGTCAGCCCGAGCCGGGCGACGGCGTCGCCCAGTCCGATCGTCGCCACGACACCTGCGACGAGACCGGCCGCCGTCCCGGTGGCCAGCTGGGCGCCGTACTCCCACCAGGCAGCGCGGCGCAGCGTCCGCAGCACCACGCCGGCGGTCCGCAGGGACGCCGTCTCGTGGTCCCGGGTGCGACCTTCGATCAACGCCAGCGCGACCACGGCGAGCGCCGCGACGACCAGCGCGGCAGCAGCCATCCCGAGCAGGAGCAGCTGGGCGAGCGCCGGACCGGTGCGGTCGAGCGCGGCCCGGCGTCCGTCCAGGGTCCCACTCGAGAGGACATGCACACCCGAGTGGGCGAGCGCCCGGCGTAGCGCCGCCGGCGAGGGGCTGCCCGGGGCGGCCCAGACCTGGAAATGCAGCGACGGAACCGCACTCCCGGACCGACGACTGGCGAGGACGAGATCGGTCAGCGCACCCTGGCCACCGAGTCGCGGGAGCACGGCCGCCTGGCCGACGACCTTCGCGACGGCGGTGCCGCCATCGAGGGACGACGCGAGCACGAGACCGCCCCGGCCGACACCGGTCACCGACGTGAGCCCCGTCGCGAGCATCGGCAGTCCCTCCGGCACGTCGTCGCGGATCAGCCCCGCGACGTCGTCCGGGCCGACGTTGAACGCCATCGACAGTCCGGACGTCGCCGTCGCGAGCTTCGAGGACAGAGGCGAGGTCGCCGCTCGGTCGTTCAGCCGCGACGACCGCCAGCCGACGACGGCGAACGCGTCGGGTACCTCCGCCCCGCTCGCCGCAACGAGTCGACTGAAGGTTGCGGTGCCGACCATCAGCCCGATCTGCTGCGGCTGGCGGACGAAGGTCAGGCCGTCCAGTCGGCAACCGGTGGCGCACTCGTCGCCCAGCACCAACCGGACCGTCTGTCGGCCGTCGACCAGGGTCGCCGCCACCGGGTGTTCGTTGCCGAGGTGATCGACGAGGATCGCCACCAGGTTGACGGGCACCGACGAGTGGACGGTCATGTCGACGTCGACTGCCGGGCCGCGCACGACCAATGGTTGGGCGGTGGGTGGGCGCAGCAGTCGAGCCACCTCGGCGGCATCGATGCCCCATTCCGCCTGCCAGGACGACACGGCGCCGAGCCTGGTGGTGTCCACCGCCAACACCGCGGCCGAGGGGTTGCCGGTGTCCAGCTGGGCGGCTGCCGCGAGGTGCCTCCCGGCCGGGTCGAGCCGGTCGACCGCCTGCAGCAGGAGCTCCGTCGACGGTGCGCGGACCTGGTAGACCCGTTCGGCGCCGACCTCCATCGCCGCCTGGCCGGCTCGCTGCCGCTCGCCCATGCCCCAGCTGCATGCTGCGAAGACGGCCAGCGACACGGCTACGGCCGCGAACACCGCGGTGCGGGTGCCTTGTAGTCGCCGCCCGACCCGCCGCGAGGCGAGGTAGGTCGCCCGACGTGGCCGGTGCCGTGTCCGCCTGGCCCAGAGCAGGCCACCGGTCCGCAGCCCCCGGGCCGCGAGCACCCCGACACCTGCGGCGGCGAGCCCGGGCGCCAGCAGCACCAGGCCGTCGAGGCCGTCATCGTCACTGCGTGTCCACACCTGCCAGAGCGCGGCGCCGGAGAGGACGACCACCGTCGCCTCCCCGAGCAGGAGCCCGCGCGGGGCCCAGACCCGTCGGCCGCCCTGCAGCTGGGTCAGCACGCGCTCCCTGACGGCCCGGCGCACGGCGAGCCCGGCGGCCAGGCACGACCCGGTGAGCGCGACGAGCAGCGCGACGGCCACGTCACCGGTGGTTCGCAGGGCGACGCCGCCCGGCAGGAGGGCCTGCGTCGCCGTACCGACCGAGACGAGCGCCACCAGGAAGCCGATCGGGAGGGCGGCGAGCACCACGAGCAGCGGCTCCAGCACGCCGAGCGTGGTGACCAGCCTCGGCCGCAGGCCGCGCAGCTTGGCCAGCGCGACATCGTGGGCGCGGCTCTCGGCGGCCCCCGCGGTCATGAGGAACAGCACGTACCAGACGAGCGCCAGCAGCTGGAGACTCACCAACCAGGACGACAGCCGCACCGCGGACCGCTGCTCGGCGACCGCTCGGATCGTGTCGAGTGGCCCGTCCGCGATCACGACCGACCCGTGGTTGCGGCGCTGCGCCGCGTCCCAGGTCGCAAGGCCGGCGGCGAGTGCGTCGACCACGTCGGCGTGCCAGGGCTCGACGCCGAGGAAGCGCGAGACCGTGGCCGTGACCGGGGTATGGGCAAGGCGCAGCAACAGCGAGTGGGTCCCGAATGCTGCCTCGGTACGTGGAGGTAGTGGGTCCCGGGCGTCCGGCTCGCCCGCCACCGCGGTGAACAGGTCCTCGGACCCGGCCCAGCGCCGACTCGTCGCCGGAGGCCGGTAGACGCCCACGACCCGGAAGGCTGTCGGGAACGGGACGCCGGTGCCGGCGACAGGCGGCTCGTTGCTGTACTCCGGCACCTGCACGACGGATCCGACGGCGAGGTGCAGGCGGCCGGCTGTCTGCGCCGAGACGGTGAGCTCGTCGTCGCTATCGGGGCATCGACCGACCGTCAGGGAGAGGCTCCGGCATCCGTTCGGACTCCATGCCATCGCGGCCAGCACCGCCGCCCGGTGGCGCCCGACGAGCAGCACCCGGCCGGTCGTGGCGAGCACCGCGCGGGCAGGCGTGAACGCGTCCTCGAGGCCTGCGGGCAAGGTGGCCGTCCTGGTCGCCTCGTCGAGCGTGAATGCGGGGATCAGCCGGTGCCCGGATGCCGGGTCGTTACCGCTGGCGGTGACGAGAAGAAGTCCGGCGGCTCCGTCGTGAGCCCGGAAGGTCTGATTGAGCATCGAGTCCTGGGCGGCGGCCGACCAGAGCGGGCCGATGGCGGCGACCGCGAAGGAGAGGGCCGCAGCCGAAAGCAGCCCGAGGGTGGCCCAGCGGCGCCACAGGAGAGACCGCAGCGCGACGGTGAGCACGGTCCTCACCCGGCCGCCCCCGCCAGAACGACCATGGTCGACACGGGGCCATCATGGCGTGATCAACCCGCCGGACGTGCGGAAGCAAGGCTCAGAGCGTCAGCATCATCTGCAGGTAGCCGGCCACGTCCTCGAACCCGAGGCCGTGGTAGAGCGCCTGCGCCGCCGCGTTGCTCGACTCGGTCTGCAGCGCCAACCGCAGCGCCCCGGCGGCTCGCGCGTCGGTCGCGACCGACGTCACGACGGCCCGACCGACGCCGCGTCGGCGGGCCTCCGGCGCCACGAAGAGGTCACGCAGCTGCCAGAAGACACCGAGCCGCAGGGACGCCGGTGACACGACGACCACCGCCATCGCGACCGGTTCCGGTGCGCGAGCCAGATAGCAGTGCACGGTCGCCTCGTGGGTGCGCAGCCAGCGGTCGCACGCCCCGGGCTCGGGCTCACCTGCGCCGTAGTGGGCCCGGTAGTCGGCGAACAGGCCGACGTACGCCGCCCATCCCTCCTCGTCGGGACGCACTGTCCCGACCACGACATCGGCCGGTGCGGCGCGCTCAGGCATCGAGGTGCACCAGGTGCGGCCAGGCCCGCGCCCACGAGCCGGCCGGGCCGGCGCAGACCCACACGCCGTCGCCGTCCTCCTCGTTGTCGACGCCGGTGTGCAGTGTCGCCGCCCTGCGGCAGTCGGTGAGCTGGTCCGCAGCGGGCTTCTCGAAGCCGACGTACACAACCGGGCCGCTGGACGCCGGTGGTGGTCCCCAGTCGCCGAACCCGTTGTGCCCGCTGTAGACCGGCGGCGCGCCGCCGTACCACTTCAGCGCGCCGGCCTCGCCGTAGTTCTGCGTGACGACGACAGCGGTACGCCGGTCGGCGGGCGGCAACGTCGCGACGACGTCGCGGACCTGGCCGACCACGTGCGGCCAGCCGATGGTCTCTAGCGAGTCGGGGTTGATGGCGGCCCAGACCGTGCCGTCCAGGGTCGTCGCCGGCAGCACCGGCAGCAGCGCCGGCAACGGGACCAGTGCAACGAGCAGGGTCCAGACGTTCCACCGGGTCATGGACCGCGCGGTGACTCGCTGCTCCGTCACGACCGCACCGGCCGCCGCGAGAGGGGCCAGCAGCGGGAGCAGGTAGTAGTGCTTGCCGCCGCTGACCACGAACACCACGAGCAGCAACAGGTAGGCGATCGCGACCGGTCGGGCGAACACCAGCTCGGTGCGGCGGAGCATGGCGACGATGCCGCGGTAGGCGAGCACCGCGGCCAGAGGGCTCAGCAGCAGGACCTGGAACAGGACGAGCTGCACCGTCCCGCCAGGTGTGAGGTATTCGTCGCGGACGTCGCCGGCCAGGGTGAGCTGCGGCCAGCCGTTGGTCGCCTGCCAGACCAGGTTGGGCAACCAGAGCAGGACCGCGATCGCCGCGCCGGCCCAGCACCAGGGCGAACGCAGGTGGTGGCGCAGCGACGGCGTCAGCGCGATCCCGGCCGCGAGGCCCGCGCCGAGGAACGCCATCAGGTGCTTGTTCTCCAGGCCCAGGCCGGCAACCAGGCCGACCAGCAGCCAGCCGCGCGGCTCGTCGCGGTGCAGCAGCCCGACGGTGAGCCGCAGGACGAGGGTCCAGAAGAACAGGTCAAGCGTCGCGGTCGACAGCAGGTGGCCGATCGCCAGCACGCCCGAGGCAGACGCGGTGACGATCGCGGCGAGGGTCTGCGCGCGCCGAGCTCCACCGAGGTCGCGGGCCAGGTCCGCGACGATCAGCACGACCACGCCGACCAACAGCGCGGGGACGAGCCGGAGCACCAGCAGCGACCCGTGGGCGACCTGGTCGGCGGCGGCCGCGACCAGCGGCGTCAGCGGCGGCTGGTCCGGGTAGCCCCACTGCGGATGGTGACCCGCGGCGATGAAGTAGAGCTCGTCCCGGTGCGGCCCGTAGCGGGTCGAGAGCGCGAGCAGCACCAGCGTCACGGCCGACGCAGCAACGTAAGGGCCGCGTCCGAGCCGCGAGTCGTGATGGGACGCGCCGTCCCGCGCCTCTACCTCGGGTACGACGACGTCTCCTTCCCTGCCCCGCGTCACCCGCCGATCCT
>DASYEF010000077.1:0-17101 GCA_036499185.1 Actinomycetes bacterium
CAGACGTCCTTTAACGACCCGTCCAGTGAGGCGGGGAAGGAGGTCGGTAGGCGCATGACGCCCATCACAGGCACATCCAGGAGCCGTCCCACGGCCCCACCCACCGCCCGGCGGGTCCTCGAGGCCCCCGATATCGGCCGGGCTCTGACGCGCATCGCCCATGAGGTGCTCGAACGCGCGAAGGGCGCCGACGACCTCGTGCTGCTCGGCATCCCGACCCGGGGCGTGCCCCTCGCCCGGCGCCTGGCCGCCCGGATCGAGGCGGTCGAAGGCACCCCGGTCCCGGTCGGGTCACTCGACGTCACCATGTACCGCGACGACCTCCGGCTGCACCCGGCCCGCGCGCTGGAGCGCACCGACCTCCCGCCCGGCGGCGTCGAGGGCCGCACCGTGGTCCTGGTCGACGACGTCCTCTACTCCGGCCGCACCATCCGGGCTGCGCTGGACGCCCTCGGGGACCTCGGCCGCCCCGCCCGGGTCCAGCTGGCCGTCCTGGTCGACCGTGGCCATCGCGAGCTGCCCATCCGGGCCGACTACGTCGGCAAGAACCTGCCGACCTCGATCTCGGAGCGGGTCCGCGTGCTGCTCGAGGAGCAGGACGGCGAGGACAGCGTGACCATCGAGACGCCAACGGGGGTGGCCCGATGAAGCCGCACCTGCTCAGCGCGGGCGACCTCGCGCTCGACGACGCGCTGCTCGTGCTCGACACCGCCGAGGAGCTGGCCCGGCTGGCCGACCGTCCGATCAAGAAGCTGCCCACCCTGCGCGGGCGGACCGTCGTGAACCTCTTCTTCGAGGACTCGACGCGGACCCGGATCTCGTTCGAGGCCGCCGCCAAGCGGCTGTCGGCCGACGTCATCAACTTCTCCGCCAAGGGGTCCAGCGTGTCCAAGGGGGAGAGCCTCAAGGACACCGCGCTCACCCTCGAGGCGATGGGCGCCGACGCGGTCGTGGTCCGCCACCACTCGTCGGGGGCGCCGCACCGGCTGGCCCACTCGGGATGGATCCGCGGCGCGGTCGTCAACGCCGGGGACGGGACCCATGAGCATCCGACCCAGGCGCTGCTCGACGCGTTCACGATGCGGAGGCGCCTCAACGGCCGCGACACAGCGGTCGGCACCGACCTCTCGGGTCGACGGGTGACCATCGTCGGCGACGTCCTGCACTCGCGGGTCGCCCGGTCCAACGTGCTGCTCCTGCACACGCTCGGAGCCGAGGTAACCCTGGTCGCGCCGCCGACGCTCCTGCCGGTCGGGGTCGACGTCTGGCCGTGCGCCACGTCGTACGACCTGGACGGCGAGCTGGCCAAGAGCGACGTGGTGATGATGCTGCGCGTCCAGCGGGAGCGGATGCACGCGGCGTTCTTCCCGAGCTCGCGCGAGTACAGCCGGCGCTACGGGCTGGACGGGGCGCGGATGGCGCAGCTGCCTGAGCACGCCATCGTGATGCACCCGGGGCCGATGAACCGCGGGATGGA
Source organism: Actinomycetes bacterium (assembly GCA_036499185.1). GTDB lineage: Bacteria > Actinomycetota > Actinomycetes > JACCUZ01 > JACCUZ01 > DATBDW01. The sequence goes on from DASYEF010000077.1 coordinate 1,478, forward strand.
GATCGCAGCCGAGGTGGCTGACTCAGCACGGTCCACGATCGTCGAACAGGTCACCAACGGGGTGAGCGTCCGGATGGCCGTGCTCTACCTGCTGCTCTCCGGGGCCACCGACGGGGAGGTGTCGCAGTGACCGGGACCTATGTCGTGAAGGGTGCCCGGCTGCTCGGGGGCGCCGCCACCGACCTCGTGATCGCCGACGGCGTGGTGGCCGAGGCCGGGGCCGGGCTCAGCCGGGCGGGCGCCGAGGTCGTCGACGCCGACGGCCTGGTCGCGCTGCCCGGTCTGGTCGACCTGCACACCCACTTGCGCGAGCCCGGCCGCGAGGACGCCGAGACCGTCGAGACCGGCACCGCGGCGGCCGCGCTGGGCGGGTTCACCGCCGTGCACGCGATGGCCAACACCGACCCGGTGGCGGACACCGCCGGCGTGGTCGAACAGGTCTGGCGGCTGGGCCGCGAGGCCGGTCACTGCGACGTCCGCCCGGTCGGTGCCGTGACCGTGGGACTCGCGGGCGAGCGGCTCGCCGAGCTCGGGGCGATGGCCGACAGTGCGGCCCGCGTCCGGGTCTTCTCCGACGACGGGAACTGCGTCTCCGACGCCGTGCTGATGCGGCGCGCGCTGGAGTACGTCAAGGCGTTCGGCGGGGTCGTCGCACAGCACGCGCAAGAACCGCGGCTCACCGAGGGCGCCCAGATGAACGAGGGCGAGCTGTCCGGAGTCCTCGGCCTGCAGGGCTGGCCAGCGGTCGCGGAGGAGGCGGTCATTGCCCGCGACGTGCTGCTCGCCGCCCATGTCGGCTCCCGGCTGCACGTCTGCCACGTGTCGACGGCCGGCTCGGTGGAGATCCTGCGGTGGGCCAAGAGCAAGGGCTGGAACGTCACGGCCGAGGTCACTCCGCACCACCTGTTGCTGACCGACGAGCTCGCGACGACCTACGACCCGCTCTACAAGGTCAACCCGCCCCTGCGGACGGCGGATGACATCGCCGCCCTGCGAGAAGGTCTCGCCGACGGCACCATCGACGCGGTAGCCACCGACCACGCCCCGCACACTCACGAGGACAAGGACTGCGAGTGGGACGCGGCGGCGATGGGGATGCTCGGCCTCGAGACAGCTCTGTCGGTCGTGCAGGAAGCGATGGTGGAAACCGGCCTGCTCGACTGGGCCGGCGTCGCGGACCGGATGTCCACCAGGCCCGCTCGGATCGGTCTGGTCGACGACCACGGACTCTCGATCGAAGAGGCCGGGCCGGCCAACTTCGTGCTCGTCGACCCTTCGGCACGCCGGCAGATCGACCCGTTCGCGCTGGCGTCGCGCAGCCGCAACACCCCGTACGCCGGTCGCAGGCTGCCCGGTGCGGTGGTGGCCACCTTCCTGCGCGGCCGACCCACTGTCCTCGACGGGAAGCTGCAGTGAAGGCGCTCCTCGTCCTCGAGGACGGCCGGGCGTTCCGCGGCGAGTCGTTCGGTGCGACCGGCGAGACGTTCGGCGAAGCAGTGTTCAACACCGGCATGACCGGTTACCAGGAGACGCTCACCGACCCGTCGTACCACCGGCAGGTCGTCGTCATGACCTCCCCGCACGTCGGCAACACCGGCGTCAACGACGAGGACCCCGAGTCCGGGCGGATCTGGGTCAGCGGCTACGTCGTGCGTGATCCCGCCCGGCGGGCGTCCTCCTGGCGGGCCACCCGCAGCCTGGGTGAGGAGCTCGAGTCCCAGGGCGTGGTCGGCATCAGCGGCATCGACACCCGGGCCCTCACCCGGCACCTGCGGGACCGCGGCGCGATGCGGGTTGCGGTCAGCACCGAGGACACCGAGGCCGCCTCGCTGGCCGAGCGCGTGCGGCGGTCCCCCGAGATGTCGGGAGCGGACCTCACCGGCGAGGTGACGACGCCGATCCCCTACGTCGTGGCAGCGACCGGGACGAAACGGTTCACCGTCGCGGCGTTGGACCTCGGGATCAAGCGGATGACACCGCTGCGGCTGGCCGAGCGTGGCATCGAGGTGCACGTGCTGCCGGCCACGTCCACGGCCGCGGACGTGCTGGCCACGGGTGCGGACGGTGTCTTCCTCAGCAACGGCCCCGGTGACCCAGCGACAGCGGACCACGCGGTGTCGGTCACGACGGACCTGCTGGGCCGGGGCGTACCGGTGTTCGGCATCTGTTTCGGCAACCAGGTACTCGGCCGGGCCCTCGGCCTGGGCACCTACAAGCTCCGCTACGGGCACCGCGGGATCAACCAACCGGTGCAGGACCGCGCCACCGGACGCGTGGAGGTCACCGCGCACAACCACGGCTTCGCGGTCGACGCGCCGCGCGACCAGGTGTTCGAGACGCCCTTCGGTGCCGCCGAGGTCTCCCATGTCTGCCTCAACGACGGGGTCGTCGAGGGACTGCGCTGCCACGACGTGCCGGCCTTCTCGGTGCAGTACCACCCGGAGGCTGCGGCCGGACCGCACGACGCGGCGTACCTCTTCGACCGGTTCAGCACCCTGCTGGAAGGAACCCGCTAGATGCCCCGGCGCACCGACATCACGAGCGTCCTCGTCATCGGCTCCGGACCGATCGTCATCGGCCAGGCCTGCGAGTTCGACTACTCGGGCACCCAGGCCTGCCGGGTCCTGCGCGACGAGGGCATCCGCGTCGTCCTGGTCAACTCCAACCCGGCCACGATCATGACCGACCCGGAGTTCGCCGACGCCACCTACATCGAGCCGATCACGCCCGAGATCGTCACGAAGGTCATCGAGAAGGAGCGGCCGGACGCGCTGCTCGCGACGCTGGGCGGGCAGACAGCCCTCAACACCGCGATGGCACTGCACGAGGCGGGGGTCCTCGAGCAGTACGGCGTTGAGCTGATCGGTGCGAACGTCGACGCCATCGAGGCCGGGGAGGACCGGCAGCGGTTCAAGGCGATCGTCGAGCAGATCGGCGCCGAGTCGGCCCGCAGCGTCATCGCGCACACGCTCGACGAGTGCCTCGCCGCCACGGACGAGCTCGGCTACCCGCTCGTCGTCCGGCCGTCGTTCACGATGGGCGGCGCCGGATCGGGGCTGGCGCGCGACGAGACCGAGCTGCGCCGGATGGCTGGCGCAGGGCTGCAGGCGAGCCCCACCACCGAGGTGCTCCTCGAGGAGTCGATCCTCGGCTGGAAGGAGTACGAGCTCGAGCTGATGCGCGACAAGGCCGACAACGTGGTCGTCGTCTGCTCAATCGAGAACCTCGACCCGATGGGTGTGCACACCGGCGACTCGATCACGGTCGCACCGGCCATGACGCTCACCGACCGGGAGTACCAACGGCTGCGCGACATCTCCATCGACGTCATCCGCGCGGTCGGCGTCGACACCGGCGGCTGCAACATCCAGTTCGCGGTCAACCCCGACGACGGCCGCATCATCGTCATCGAGATGAACCCGCGCGTCTCGCGGTCGTCTGCGCTGGCGTCCAAGGCCACCGGGTTCCCGATCGCGAAGATCGCCGCCAAGCTCGCCGTCGGCTACACCCTCGACGAGATCCCCAACGACATCACCCGCGAGACGCCGGCGTCCTTCGAGCCCACCCTCGACTATGTCGTCGTGAAGGTGCCCCGGTTCGCCTTCGAGAAGTTCCCCGGCGCCGACCCGCGGCTGACCACGCACATGAAGAGCGTCGGTGAGGCGATGGCCATCGGGCGGTGCTTCACCGAGGCGCTGCAGAAAGCGCTGCGGTCGCTGGAGTCCCGCGACGCCCAGTTCGGCTGGGAGACCACCGACGTCGGCGTCGCGGAGTGGCTGACCCGCGCCGAGGTGCCGCACGACGGCCGCCTGCGCGACGTCCAGCAGGCGCTCTGGGCGGGGGCGTCCGTGGACGAGCTCCACGACTCCACCGGCATCGACCCGTGGTTCCTCGACCAGGTCCAGCTCGTCAACGAGGTCGCGACCGAGGTCCGCGAGGCCTCGGAGCTGGACCGCGACCTGCTCGCCCGGGCCAAGCGGCACGGCTTCTCCGACCTCCAGATCGGCCGGCTCCGCGGCATGCCCGAGGACGTCGTGCGCGGCGTCCGGCACGCACTCGGGCTGCGCCCGGTGTTCAAGACCGTCGACACCTGCGCCGCAGAGTTCGCCGCCCTGACGCCGTACCACTACTCGTCCTACGACGAGGAGACCGAGGTAGCCCTCCGCGACGAACCGGCGGTGATCATCCTCGGCAGCGGGCCCAACCGGATCGGGCAGGGCATCGAGTTCGACTACTCCTGCGTGCACGCGTCCTTCGCGCTGCGGGAACGCGGCCTCCGGACCGTGATGGTCAACTGCAACCCGGAGACGGTCTCGACCGACTACGACACCTCCGACCGGCTGTACTTCGAGCCGCTCACGCTCGAGGACGTCCTCGAGGTCGTGCATGCCGAGCAGGCGGCCGGCCCGGTGCTGGGCGTCGTCGTCCAGCTCGGCGGGCAGACCCCGCTCGGCCTGGCGCAGCGGCTCAAGGACGCCGGCGTGCCGATCATCGGCACCAGCCCCGAGGCGATCCACCTGGCCGAGGACCGCGGCGCCTTCTCCGAGGTGCTCGGCGACGCCGGCCTGATCGCCCCGAAACACGGCACGGCCACGTCGTACGACGGTGCGCGACGGGTGGCCACCGACATCGGCTACCCGGTCCTGGTGCGACCGTCGTACGTCCTGGGCGGCCGCGGCATGGAGATCGTCTACGACGAGGAGCAGCTGGCGAGGTACATGCGCGAAGCCACCGAGGTGAGCGCCGACCGGCCGGTGCTGGTCGACCGGTTCCTCGACGACGCGATCGAGATCGACGTCGACGCGCTGTACGACGGCGAGGAGCTCTACCTCGGCGGCGTGATGGAGCACATCGAGGAGGCCGGCATCCACTCCGGTGACTCGGCCTGCGTGCTGCCGCCGGTGACCCTCGGCCGGGACCTCGTCGCCAAGGTCCGCGAGCAGACATTGGCGCTGGCCCGCGGCATCGGCGTACGCGGCCTGCTCAACGTGCAGTTCGCGGTGGCCGCCGACGTGCTCTACGTCCTGGAGGCCAACCCACGCGCCAGCCGGACCGCACCGTTCGTGTCCAAGGCGACCGGGGTGCCGCTGGCCAAGGCGGCCGCGCTGGTGATGGTGGGTGACTCCATCGCCGACCTGCGGGCGGCCGGCGTCCTCCCGGCGACCGGCGACGGCGGGCGGCTGCCCACCCACGGGGGCGCGGTGACGCCCGTCGCGGTCAAGGAGGCCGTGATGCCGTTCAAGCGGTTCCGCACCGTCGAGGGCCGCGGCGTCGACCACATGCTCGGGCCGGAGATGCGCTCCACCGGCGAGGTGATGGGGATCGACGCCAACTTCGGCACCGCCTTTGCGAAGTCCCAGTCGGCGGCGTACGGCGGGCTGCCGACCAAGGGCGTCGTCTTCGTGTCGATGGCCGACCGCGACAAGCGGAACATGATCTTCCCGCTCAAGCGGATGGCCGACCTCGGCTTCCAGGTCCTCGCCACGGAGGGCACGGCGGACGTGCTGCGGCGCAACGGTGTCGAGGCGATCGTGGTGCGCAAGCACAGCCACGGCCGCGGTCCGGACGGCGAGCTCACGATCGTCGAGCGGATCCTCGAGGGCGAGGTCGACATGGTCGTGAACACGCCGTCGGGCCAGAGAGCCCGCGCCGACGGCTACGAGATCCGCGCCGCGGCGATCGCGATGGACCGGCCGATCATCACCACGGTGCAGCAGCTGGCGGCAGCGGTGCAGGGCATCGAGGCGCTCGGCCGCGGCGAGCTGGACGTCCGCTCGATCCAGGACTGGAACGCGGCCCTGCGGTCGGAGGCGGGGGAGCGGTGACGGCGCGCAGCACGGACGGGCCGTTGCAGGTGGCCGGGCAGGTCCTGACCACGCGCCGGGTCGGGGCCTACCACCACCTGACGCTGGTCGCGCCCGGTCTCGCCGAGCGCACCCGGCCCGGGCAGTTCGTGGCGCTGGCGACCGGTGGCCCGGACAGCGGTCTCACGTTGCGCCGAGCCTTCTCCATCTACCGCACCTCGGCGCGGGGCGTGTACGGCGGCACCGTGGACGTCGTGGTGGGCGTCAAGGGGGCCGGCACGGCCTGGCTGGCGGCCGCGGTGCCGCACACGCCGGTGGACGTGGTCGGGCCCCTGGGCCGCCCGTTCAGCCTGCCTCGGGACGCGGCGAGCGTCACCCTGGTCGGCGGTGGCTACGGTGCCGCCCCCCTGTTCGGGCTCGCCGAGGCACTGGCGAGTCGCGGGTGCCGGATCGACTTCGTGCTCGGTGCCGGCTCGGGTGACCGCCTCTTCGGCGTACTCGACGCGAAGCGGATGGCCGCCTCGGTCGCCGTCACCACCGACGACGGGTCCACCGGCGCCCGGGGCCGGGTCACCGATGTCCTGCCCCGCGTGATGGACACCGCACGCACCGAGGTGGTCTACGCGTGCGGTCCGATGGCGATGCTGCGTGCGGTCACCCGGGTCGCGGAGCAGCGCGGCGTCCCGACCCAGTGCGCGGTCGAGGAGTCGATGGCCTGCGGGATCGGGGTCTGCATGACCTGCGTGCTGCCAGTGGTCGGCGACGACGGGCTGACCCGGATGGTCCGCTCCTGCACGGACGGTCCGGTGTTCGCCGGTGACCGGGTCCGATGGGACGACGTGGGCACCGTGCCCGCGGGCACTCTGGGCGCGCCGGTCGCGGGAGGTCACTGAGCCATGAGCTTCCACGTGCGAACGGTCGAGGCGCCGCGCCGGGTGCGGCCGACGGTCGACCTGTCGACCCGGCTCGGCGACCTCGAGCTGCCCAACGCGGTGCTCACGGCGTCGGGTTGTGCCGCCGCCGGTCGGGAGCTCGGCCAGTTCTTCGACGTCGCCGAGCTCGGCGCCGTCGTCACCAAGTCGATCATGCTGGAGCCGCGGTCGGGCCGGGCGACGCCGCGGATGGCCGAGACACCCAGCGGGATGCTCAACTCGATCGGCCTGCAGGGCCCGGGCATCGACGCGTTCCTCGAGCACGACCTGCCGTGGTTGCACGAGAACGGCGCCCGTGCCGTCGTGTCCATCGCCGGGAGCAGTGTCGAGGAGTACGCCGAGCTGGCCGGGCGGCTGCGCGGGGCACCGGGCCTGATCGGGCTCGAGGTCAACATCTCCTGCCCCAACGTCGAGAACCGCGGCCTCGTCTTCGCGTGCGACCCCGTCGCGGCGGCGGAGGTCGTGGCAGCGGTCCGCCGGCACACAGCGCCCGCGGTTCCGGTCCTGGCCAAGTTGTCGCCCGACGTGACCGACATCGTCGCGATCGCCCGGTCCTGCGTGGATGCGGGGGCCGACGGGCTCTCGATGATCAACACCCTGCTGGGGATGGTCATCGACCTGGACACGATGCGCCCGGTGCTGGCAGGCGTGACCGGCGGACTGTCCGGGCGCGCGGTCAAGCCGGTCGCGGTCCGGTGCATCTGGCAGGTCCACGCGGCCATGCCCGAGGTGCCGATCCTCGGCATGGGCGGCGTCGCCTCGGGCCTGGACGCGCTGGAGCTCGTGCTCGCCGGGGCCAGCGCGGTGTCGGTCGGGACGGCGATCTTCCACGACCCCTCCGCGCCGGTCCGGGTTCTCGGCGAGCTGGCCGACGCGCTGGCGGCCCGCGGGTTCGCCTCGCTGCGCGACGCCGTCGGCCACGCCCACCGTCAACATCAGGAGACCTCATGACCGCACCCGTCGCCGTCGCCCTCGACACCGCGGACCTCGAGACCGCGATCGCGTGGGCCGCGGCGAGCGGGCCGTCGGTGAGCGCCGTCAAGGTCGGGCTCGAGCTGTTCCTGCGGCACGGTCAGGACGCCGTCGTGAAGTGCCGGGAGGCCAGCGGCGGGCGCGACGTCTTCCTCGACCTCAAGCTGCACGACATCCCGCACACCGTGGCGGGAGCGGCGCGCGCGGTTGCGGAGCTCGCGCCGACGTACCTCACGGTCCATGCCAGCGGTGGTGCCGCGATGGTCCGCGCCGCCGTCGAAGAGCTGCCGACCACCAAGGTGGCTGGGGTCACGGTCCTTACCTCGCTGTCCGCCGAGCAGCTGGCTGGCATCGGGTTCGCCGATGCGCCACGTGACGCGGTACGCCGGCTCGCCGTCCTCGCCGTCGAGGGTGGTGCCCGGGCCCTCGTGTGTTCACCGCTCGAGGTCGCGTGCGTCCGTGCCGAGGTGGGTCCGGACATCACGTTGATCACGCCCGGTGTCCGACCGACCGGCGGCGCGACCGGTGACCAGTCGCGGGTGGCGACTCCCGAGCAGGCGCTCGCGGACGGCGCCGACCTGCTCGTCGTCGGCAGGCCGGTCACCGGCGCTCCTGATGTCGCGGTCGCCGCCGCAGAGCTTGCAGCGATGTTGCGCTGAGATTCTCCGGTCGTCGAGGTCGCTCCACCGGATCCCTTGCACGACAACGCGGAACGTCGACCCCCAATCGGTCGATCGGACGATTTGGCCGACTGTTGACGGCCCCGCGTTGCTTGCAAGGCCCGCCAGTCGCTAGGTTCACGATTCGTTCTCGTCCGCAAGATCTGACGCCGAGGTGACCTCTCGTGGCTCTGCCCCCGTTGACTCCTGAGCAGAGGGCAGCGGCCCTCGAGAAGGCCGCCATCGCGAGGCGGGAGCGGGCTGCGGTGAAGAACCGGTTGAAGCACTCGGGTGCCTCGCTCATCGAGGTGCTCAAGGAAGGCAGCCGCGAGGGTGGCAACGACATCGTCGGCAAGATGAAGGTCTCCTCGGTGCTCGAGTCCCTGCCGGGTGTCGGCAAGGTGCGGGCCCGCAAGATCATGGAGGAGATCGGCATCTCCGAGAGCCGACGGGTCCGCGGTCTCGGCGCCCAGCAGATGGCCGCGCTCGAGCGGGAGTTCGGCGGCTCCGCCTGAGCGCCGCCGACGGGGGCCGTGTCGTCGTCCTCTCCGGTCCGTCCGGCGTCGGCAAGAGCACCGTCGTGAAAGCCTTGCGCACCAGCCACCCCGAGGTGTGGCTCTCGGTCTCGGCCACGACCCGCTTCCCCCGGCCCGGCGAGGTCGACGGGGTGCACTACCGGTTCGTGACGCGCGACGAGTTCCGCGAGCTGGTGGACGGGGGTGGCCTGCTCGAGTGGGCCGAGTTCGCCGGCAACCTCTACGGGACCCCGCGCCAGCCGGTGCTCGACCATCTGGCGGCGGGCAGGTCGGTGATCCTCGAGATCGACCTCCAGGGCGCCCGCCAGGTCCGGGCCGCGATGCCCGACGCCACCCTGGTCTTTCTCGCCCCGCCGTCCTGGGACGAGCTGGTCCGCCGGCTCACGGCGCGCGGAACCGAGGACCCCGACCTGGTGAACCGCCGGCTCGAGCACGCGCGCGAGGAGCTCGCTGCCGAGCACGAGTTCGACGTGACGCTGGTCAACAGCGACGTGCGGGACGTGGCGCTCAGCCTGGTAGCCTTGGCGGTCGCGCCCGGCGACTGAGCACGCAGCCCTGTCGGCCGGGCACCGGCGCGGGCCGCCTGCGGCGCCGCGCCACCTGACCACCGACGAGAGGGCACCTGTGTCCGGCACCGCCGCCACGCCTGAAGGCATCACCAACCCGCCGATCGACGAGCTGCTCTCGACGGTCGACTCGAAGTACAGCCTCGTCATCTACGCCGCCAAGCGGGCCCGCCAGATCAACGCCTACTACTCGCAGCTGGGCGAGGGCCTGCTCGAGTACGTCGGCCCGCTCGTCGAGACGCACGTCCACGAGAAGCCGCTCTCCATCGCCATGCGGGAGATCAACTCCAACATGCTGACCCTGGAGAAGGTCGAGCAGGCCTGAGCCACGAGCCGACCATGACCTCTGACCGGCCGCGCGTGGTGCTCGGGGTCGGCGGCGGCATCGCCGCCTACAAGGCGGCCGAGCTGCTCCGGCTGTTCACCGAGAGCGGGCACGACGTCCGGGTCGTGCCCACCCGGGCCGCCCTGCAGTTCGTCGGCGCGGCCACCTGGTCCGCCCTGTGCGGGCACGCTGTGACGGCCGAGGTCTGGGACGACGTCGAGCGCGTCCCGCACGTCCGCCTCGGCCAGGGCGCTGACCTCGTCGTCGTCGCGCCCGCCACCGCGGACCTGATGGCCCGTGCTGCCGCGGGGCTCGCCGACGACCTGTTGACCAGCACCCTGCTCACCGCGCGCTGCCCGGTCCTGATGGCACCCGCCATGCACACCGAGATGTGGTTGCACCCGGCCACCCAGGCCAACGTCGCGCTGCTCCGCAGCCGCGGCGTCCAGGTCCTCGACCCCGCCAGCGGACGGCTCACCGGTGCCGACACGGGGCCGGGCCGGCTGCCAGAGCCGGCCGAGATCTTCGCTGCCGCGCGCCGGGCACTGGCCGGGCGAGCCGCCGCCCGTGACCTCGAGGGCCGCCACGTCGTGGTGTCCGCCGGCGGCACCCGCGAGCACATCGACCCGGTCCGTTTCCTGGGCAACCGGTCCTCGGGCCGGCAGGGCTGGGCGCTCGCGACGACCGCGGCCGCTCGCGGTGCGCAGGTCACGCTGGTGGCCGCCAACGTGGCGCTCCCGGAGCCGGCCGGTGTCACCGTCGTCCCGGTCGGGTCCGCGAAGGAGCTGCGCGAGGCCGTGCTCAAGGCCGCGCCGAGCGCCGACGCCGTGGTGATGGCCGCGGCGGTGGCGGACTTCCGCCCGCGGGACACCCACGCCACCAAGATCAAGAAAGGGCCCGGGGAGCCGGACTCGGTGGCCTTGGTGCGCACTGCCGACGTGCTCGCCGAGGTCGCCCGTGCCCCGCGGGCCCGCGAGGGACAGGTCGTCGTCGGGTTCGCCGCGGAGACGGGCGACCCCGAGGGCGATGCGCTGACCCATGGCCGGGCCAAGCTGGCCGCCAAGGGGGTCGACCTCCTCGTCGTCAACGAGGTCGGCGTCGCCGGGCACCCCACCGGGTTCGAGGGTGCCGACAACGCCGCGGTCGTGCTCGGCGCCGACGGCTCCGAGACGGCGGTCCCGCTCGGGCCCAAAGAGGCCCTGGCCGACACGGTCTGGGACCTCGTGCGTGAGCGCTGGGCTGTGTCGCCCGACCGTTAGACTCACCCGACCGGCCGAGAGCCCCCGACCGCCTAGGAGCACTGTGTCCCGCCGCCTTTTCACCTCGGAGTCCGTCACCGAGGGCCACCCGGACAAGATCGCCGACCAGATCAGCGACTCGATCCTGGACGCCCTCATCGCCGAGGACCCGACCAGCCGGGTCGCAGTCGAGACGCTGATCACGACCGGTCAGGTGCACGTTGCCGGCGAGGTCACGACCACGACGTACGCCGACATCGCCGGGATCGTCCGTGCGCGGATCCTCGACATCGGCTACGACTCGTCGGCCAAGGGCTTCGACGGCAACTCGTGCGGGGTCTCGGTCTCGATCGGCGCGCAGTCCAGCGACATCGCCCAGGGCGTGGACGCCGCCTACGAGGCGCGCACCGGCGAGTCGGTGGAAGACCCGCTGGACCGTCAGGGGGCCGGCGACCAGGGCCTGATGTTCGGCTACGCGTGCGACGACACCCCCGAGCTGATGCCGCTGCCGATCCACCTCGCGCACCGGTTGGCCCAGCAGCTCACGGCCGTGCGCAAGGACGGCGCGGTGCCCTACCTGCGTCCCGACGGCAAGACCCAGGTCACCATCGAGTACGCCGGCGACCGGGCGGTCCGCCTCGACACGGTCGTCGTGTCCAGCCAGCACGCCGCGGACATCGGGCTCGAGGCGATGCTCCAGCCCGACATCGCCGAGCAGGTCGTCAAGCCGGTGCTCGACGGGATGGACATCGACACCACCGGGTTCCGGCTGCTGGTGAACCCCACCGGGCGCTTCGAGGTCGGCGGCCCGATGGGTGACGCCGGGCTCACCGGCCGCAAGATCATCGTCGACACCTACGGTGGCATGGCCCGCCACGGCGGCGGCGCGTTCTCGGGCAAGGACCCGTCCAAGGTGGACCGCTCGGCGGCCTATGCGATGCGCTGGGTGGCCAAGAACGTCGTCGCGGCCGGGCTGGCCCGCCGCTGCGAGGTCCAGGTGGCCTACGCGATCGGCAAGGCGCACCCGGTGGGCCTGTTCGTCGAGACGTTCGGCACCGAGACGGTCGCCCCCGGAGTCATCCAGGACGCCGTCGTGGCGGTGTTCGACCTGCGGCCGGCCGCGATCATCCGTGACCTCGACCTGCTGCGGCCGATCTACGCCCAGACCGCGGCCTACGGCCACTTCGGCCGTGAGCTGCCCGACTTCACCTGGGAGCGCACCGACCGGGTCGACGCCCTCAGGGCCGCGGCCTCTGCCTGACCCGCCCCACCATCCGCAAACGATCACGGTTCCGTGATCGTTTTCGGTGAACCGTGCCGACTTCAGCGCGGTCGGGTGCGCGTCGGCGCGGTACGGGGACCTCGTCGGCCGGTCGTCGGCGGTTCCCGTCGGCCCGGTCATCGGCCCCGTCCGCACCGGCGGCCGGGGTGATGTCCCGGGGGAGTGGTGGGATGAGCGGGTGGCCGAGGACGAGCGCGCAGGGGAGCAGCTGACGCTGCTGCGCTCGACCGTGCGAGCCGCCCGGTCCCGGCCGCCGAAGCCCCGGCCCGTGCCGGCGGCGGAGCTGCCGGTGGCCCGCGTCGTCGTCGACGTGGGTCTCGCGCACCTGGACCGCCCGTTCGACTTCGAGGTCCCGGAGTCGATGGCCACGACGGCCCAGCCGGGCGTGCGGGTTCGGGTGCGGTTCGCCGGTCGGCGGGTCGACGGTTTCATCGCCGAGCGGGCCGCCACCTCCGAGCACGTCGGCGCGCTGGCACCCCTGCAACGGGTGGTCTCGCCCGAGCCCGTGCTGAGTCCCGAGGTGCTGAGGCTGGCCCGAACGGTCGCCGACCGGTACGCCGGCACGCTGGCCGACGTCCTGCGGCTGGCTGTCCCGCCGCGCCACGCCCGCGTCGAGGCCGAGCCGCCGCGCCCGGCCGTTCCGGGCGACCCACCGCCACCCTCGGCCGGCGGGTGGGCCCGTTACGAGCACGGCGCCGCGCTGCTGGGAGCCGTCTCGGCCGGCACCACGGTCCGCGCCGCCTGGTCGGCGCTGCCAGGCCCCGGCTGGCCGGACGAGATCGCCCGCCTCGTCGTCGCGGCGCTCGCCGGCGGCCGCGGCGCACTGGTCGTGCTGCCGGACCATCGCGACCTGCGGCGGGTGGACCGGGCGCTGACCGACCTCGTCGGCCCGGACCGACATGTGGTGCTCGCGGCCGAGGCGGGTCCCGCCGAGCGATACCGGCGTTGGCTGCGGGTCCGCCGTGGTGAGGTGCGGGCAGTGCTCGGGACCCGCGCCGCCGCCTTCGCGCCCGTCCACGACCTCGGCCTGGCCGTCCTGTGGGACGACGGCGACGACCTGCACGCCGAGCCCCGGGCGCCCTATCCGCACGTGCGCACCGTCCTCTCGCTGCGCTCCGCTCAGGAGGGTGCGTCGCTTGTCATGGGTGGGTTCGCGCGCACCGTCGACACGGCCGCCCTCGTCCGGACCGGCTGGCTGCGTCCGGTGGTCGCCGGCCGTGAGGAGGTACGCCGGGTGGCGCCCCGCGTGGTGGCCGATGACGGGTCGGGCGAGGGCAACCGCGGCGCCCGGCTGCCGACACAGGCCTGGCAGACCGCGCAGGAGGCGCTGGCCGCCGGGCCGGTGCTCGTGCAGGTCCCGCGCGCCGGCTACCTGCCGGGCCTGGCCTGCGCCGAGTGCCGACGGCCGGCGCGTTGTGACGCGTGTCGCGGGCCGCTGGCGGGCGTCGAGGAGGGGCCGCCGGCCTGTCGCTGGTGCGGGACCACGGCCGTGGCCTGGGGCTGCCCGTCCTGCGACGGCCGGCGGCTGCGTGCGACCGTGGTCGGATCCCGGCGTACCGCCCAGGAGCTCGGCCGCGCCTTCCCGCGGACCTTGGTGCGCACCAGCGGCGGGACCGACCCGGTGCTCGACACGGTCGGTCCCGAGCCGGCGATCGTCGTCGCGACACCGGGGGCCGAGCCGGTCGCCGAGGACGGCTACGCCGCTGCGCTGCTCCTCGACGGCTGGGTGCTCCTCGGGCGCCCGGACCTGCGCGCGGCGGAGGAGGCGCTGCGGCGCTGGACCGCGGCCGCCGCTCTGGTGCGCCCGGCCGCTGCCGGCGGCCGCGTGGTGCTCCTGGCCGACCCTGCCTCGCCGCCCGCCCAGGCGCTGGTCCGCTGGGACCAGACTGGCTACGCCGACCGCGAGCTCGGCGAACGGGCTGCGCTGCGGCTCCCGCCCGAGGCCCGCCTGGTGTCGTTGACCGGCGAGCCGGCTGCCGTCGCGGGCATGCTCGCCGCTGCCGCGCTGCCCCCCGAGGCCGACGTCCTGGGCCCGGTGCCCGCCGGGGACGGGCTGGAGCGGGTGCTCGTGCGCGCCCCGCGGTCCCGGTCCGCCGCGACCGTCGGTGCCCTGAAGGCGGCGGCCGGAGTGCGCAGCGCCCACAAGGAGATCGGCTCGGTGCGCGTCCAGGTCGACCCCGAGGACGTCGGGTGACCGCCGCGGCCGACCGGCCCACCGTGGTCTTCGACCTCGGGGGCGTGCTCGTCGACTGGGACCCGCGGTACCTCTACGACCAGCTCCTGCCGGCACACGAGGTAGACGCTTTCCTCGACGAGGTCGGTTTCGCGGCGTGGAACCGCCAGCAGGATGCCGGAGCCAGCTGGACGGAGGCGGTCCGCCGGCACGGCGACCTCTACCCGCACCGCCGCGAGCTGCTGGCCGCCTACCCGGCCCGGTTTCCTGAGACGCTCGGCGGGGAGGTGCCCGGCAGCGTCGCGTTGCTCCACGAGCTGTACGACGCAGGGGTGCGGCTGCTGGCCCTGACCAACTGGTCGGCGGAGACCTTCCCGCACGCCCGCGCCCGGTTCGACTGGTTGGACCTGTTCGAGGACGTCGTCGTCTCCGGCGTGGAGGGCCTTGCCAAGCCGGACCCCGCCATCTTCCGGCTGCTGCTCGAGCGCCACGGGCTCTCCGCCGCCGCCACCGTCTTCGTCGACGACTCGCAGGCCAACGTCCACGCCGCCGCCGACCTGGGGCTCACGGCGCTGCTGTTCCGGACCGCCGAGGACCTGCGCGCCGACCTCAGCCGGCTCGGCGTGCTCGGCGGTGGCGGATCAGGCTGACGCCGTCACGCACGGTCAGCATCACCACCTCGACCGGTCGTCGGCGAGCACCTGGTCGTTGAACGCCCTGATGGCCGCGGTGTCCGGGTCGGTGATCATGGGGTCGAGCACCCGGCCGCTCCACAGCACGTTGTCGACCAGGATCACGCCGTCGGGCGCGAGCTTGGCCAGGGTGGCCTCGAAGTACGCCGAGTAGCTGGTCTTGTCGGCGTCGATGAAGACGAGGTCGAACGGCCCCGGCAACGTCGCGACGGTCTCCAAGGCAGGGCCGGAGCGGATCTCGATCACCTCGGCGTACGGGCTGGCCGCGATATGACGGCGCGCGATGGCGAGGTGCTCCTCGCTGATGTCGCAGGTGACGATCCTGCCGTCGGCAGGCAGTGCCTCGGCCATCGACAGCGCGCTGTAGCCGGTGAACGTGCCGATCTCGAGCACGCTGCGCGGCCGGAGCATCGCGACCAGAGCCGTCAGCAGCCGACCTTCAAGG
>DASYEF010000078.1:0-18787 GCA_036499185.1 Actinomycetes bacterium
CTGGCGGGTGGTGTCGCGATCGGGGTCGTCGCCAGTGAGGTCGTCGATGCCCTCGGGGCCGCCTTCGTCGGCGGGCAGGCCGAGCATCGGCTCCGGGTACCAGACGTCGAGGATCGCGCCGCTGGCCCGGTGCATCGTGAACAGGCCCATCCCGTAGGCCATCCGCCGGTCGGTCATGCGGCCAGCCTGCCAGAGCGGTCGCCGTGGTCGATGGTGGGTAACGTCGGGCGCATGGCACTCGCCCGCTGGAAGGACCTCTGCCTCGACGCGACCGAGCCGGCCGATCCGCGGCCGGTGGCGCGGTTCTGGGCCGACCTCTTCGGGCTGACGCTCGAGGAGCGGGACGACGGCGTGACCTGCCTGCGCGGCGACACGGTCGAGCGCACGACGTGGGTGAACCCCGTGCCGGAGCCGAAGACGGTCAAGAACCGGGTACACCCCGACGTACGGACCGAGCTCGACCGCGTCCTGGATCTGGGCACGACCGTGCTGCGCGCGCCGGACGACGAGATCAGCTGGCACGTCTGCGCCGACCCCGCCGGCAACGAGTTCTGCGTGTTCGCGCCGGTGGACGACCGGCCCCGCGGGTTCTACGAGCTCGTTGTCGACGCCGCAGATCCGCAGACCCAGGCCGACTGGTGGGCCGACGTGCTCGGCGCAACCTCAGGAGCCGATCCGGAGCACCTATGGCGCTGGGTCGAGGCGCTGCCGGGTGCGCCGTTCCAGTACCTCGTCTTCAATCCCGTGCCGGAGCCGAAGACGGTGAAGAACCGCTGGCACTGGGACGTCGTGAGCGACGACCTCGACGGGCTGCTGGCCAAGGGAGCGATCCTGCAGCGGGCACCGGACGACGACATCGACTGGCACGTCCTGGCCGACCCGGAGGGCAACGAGTTCTGCGTCTTCACGTCCTCGTAGGGTGCCGGTCGTGACCGACGCTGCCGTGCTCGACCTCGCTGTGGACGCCGCCGACCTGACGGTCGCGTTGTGCGACATCGAGTCGGTGAGTGGCAACGAGGCACGCATCACGGACGCCGTCGAGACCGCGCTGCGCGGGCTGGCGCACCTCACGGTCGACCGGGACGGCGACACGGTCGTCGCGCGCACCTCGCTCGGGCGCGCCGAGCGGGTGGTGCTCGCGGGTCACCTCGACACCGTGCCGGTCGGCGGCAACCTCCCGTGCCGCGTCGACGGTGACCGCATCCACGGCTGCGGCACGACGGACATGAAGAGCGGGGTCGCGGTCCAGCTGCGACTCGCGGCGCATCTGCCCGAGCCGAACCGCGACGTCACTTTCGTCTTCTACGACCACGAGGAGGTGGAGGCCGAGCAGAACGGCCTCCTTCGGGTCACGCGGTCGCACCCCGAGTGGCTGGTGGCCGACTTCGCGGTGCTGATGGAGCCGACGAACGCCACCGTCGAGGGCGGCTGCCAAGGAACGCTGCGCGCCGACGTCGTGCTGACCGGTCATCGCGCGCACTCGGCCCGCTCGTGGATGGGTAGCAACGCGATCCACGCCGCGGGGGAGGTGCTGCGCCGGCTGTCGGCGTACCGGCCCGAGGAGGTGACGATCGACGGCCTCACCTACCGCGAGGGGCTCAACGCGGTCGGCATCGGCGGGGGAGTGGCCGGCAACGTCATCCCCGACGAGTGCGTCGTGAGCCTGAACTACCGCTTCGCGCCGAGCAAGGACGAGGACGAGGCGGCCGACGTCGTACGCCGTCTGCTCGACGGCTTCGACGTGCGGATCGCGGACTCGGCGCCCGGTGCGCTGCCGGGGCTGTCACACCCGGCGGCCGCCGCGTTCGTGGCGATGGTCGGTCACGAGCCGGCGCCGAAGTTCGGCTGGACCGACGTCGCGCGGTTCGCGGCGCTCGGGGTGCCGGCCGTCAACTACGGTCCCGGCGACCCGATGGTCGCCCACCAGCGCGAGGAGTACTGCGACATCGCACCGATCCACGAGTGCGAGCGTGTCCTGCGCGCCTGGCTCGGCGGCTGAACCTCGGGCCGCGATCGTCAATGGCCGACGTTCGAGAAGTCGGTCCGGTCGACCACCTGACCGCTGACGTCGAGTGCCACGATGCGGTAGCCGGCGGGATCCGGTGGTGGGTCTGGCAGGTCGGCCACCTGGAACGGCGACCCGGCCGACGGCGCCACCTTCCGGCTGCTGCCCGCCACCGTGGCTCCGGACAACGACCGCAGCTCCACGGTCACGACCTCCGGGCCGGTGACGACCACGATGCGACCCGCGGCGGCCATGGAACCGGCGAGGGCACCCGGCCCGAGGCCCAGACACGTCGAGGCCACCGTGTCGGTGCCGTTGATGGTCACCTTGGCCGAGGCGCTCCACAGGACGACGGCGACGTCGCCCGCTCCGCCGGCACCGGGCTGGGGCCAGGTCCCCGCCACGGTTCCTGCGCAGCTCTTGCTCCCATGCGGCAGCCAGGCGCTCCCGAAGCGATCGCCGAGATCGACCGCCTGCAGCACGGTGCCGGTCGCGTCGGAGTAGGCGACGACCCGCTGCGGGGTCGGGCCCGTGTCCGGGATGGTCAGGGCGAACATCCGGGTGCCCTCCCAACCGGTCGGGTGCAGCACGGCGAGGACTGCGTCGCCGTTGCTCATCCAGACCTGCACCTTCATCACCCGGTCGTCGACCGCGCCCACGACCGAGTGCACGCCACCACCCTGGCTGCCGGTGAGCCAGTCGAACGCCACCTGCTCAATGTCGGCCGCGGGGTCACGCGAGGTACAGCCGCCGGAGGCCGACGAGCTGCCGACGTAGCGGTCGCAGAGGCTCGGTCCCTTACCGCTCGTGTCGGTGAGCACCAGCTCGTGCCGCACCGGTTGGCCGCCCATCGTCAGCGTCTCGGCCACGACCGGCTCGCCCAGATAGTTCTTCATTGCCCACGGATCGCCGCCGGACCCCGAAGCCGGCCGCCTCTCTCGGCTGCCGTGGTCGAGCAGCTCCGTGGCGGCGACCAGTCCGAGCACCAGCACGACGGCCGCGGCGGCGACGACCAACCACGGGGTGCGGCGCGGGTGGCTGATGGCGAAGCGGCGCTGGTGCTCCTGCCACGCGTCGCCGCGTACCTGCACGTTGTGGGTGAGGTCGGCGAGTGCGTCCTGCAGTCGTGTCTCGAGGTCGGTCATCGCGAGCCCTCCATGAGTGCGGTGAGCGCGTCCAGCCCGCGGGAGACGTGCGACTTGACGGTGCCGCGACTGACGCCCATCGCCTCGGCCATCTCGGCCTCGGTGAGGTCCAGCCAGTAGCGCAGCACGAGCGCCTCGCGGTGCCGCGCCGACAGCCGGCCCAGGGCGGCGACGAGCACGCGGGTGTCCTCCCGCAGTACGGCGACCTGCTCCGCCGAGGCCGCCGCGTCGGCCGCGTGGACCGGGTTGCGCGACACGACCCCGAGGTGGCGGACCCGGGACCGGGTCAGGTTGACCACGGTCGCCCGCAGGTAGCCGATGGCGGCATGGGGATCGCGCAGCCGAGGCGCGGAGCGGTGCAGTCGCACGAAGGCCTCCTGGGCGACGTCCTCGGGGTCGTCGGCACCGAGGGCCGCGGCGAGCCGAGTCATCGTCGTGAACTGACCGTGGAACAGCTCGGCGAAGCCGTCCACGTCACCGTCCATCCGGGCATCCTCCCGGTCGCCCACCCGTTGGCTCGGCACACCTGTGAGACTCCCCGAACCCACCGAAGGTTGAGTCCCTTCACAACCGCCCACCCCACCCGCCCAGAATGTGCGCCGACACACCGGCCGGCCGGGCGTGTTGGTGTGTCGCCGCACAAAGGATCTTGGAGAAGCTGGGCGGAGTCAGTTCAGTGCGATCCACGCGACGGTGTCGAGCACCTGCCCGTTGACGTCGGTCAGGTCGAAGGTCGCTGCCGGGTCGAATGGGCCAGTCATCCGGTGGACGAGGACGGTGTGCCAGATGGTGTCAGGAATGCTTGCGGGCTGCGAAGCAATGGTGTGTGAACCCGCACCCTCCGGCAGCACGTTGGCGACCTCGGGCGCGACGACAAGGACGGCGTCCCGGTCATCGATCTTGACGCCTTGGCCCGTTTCGGTGAGGGGTAGGCAGACGGTGCGCGCTGAATCTGCGTTCGTGTGGACGTCGACCTGGGCGAACCCAGGCTCGGCGGCGACGCTGACCGGGATCACTCCCAGCTCGACCGGTCGGCTCAACTCGTTGCACCGGGTGCCGAGCGGCAGCCAGTCGTTGCCCAGTCGCTGGGCTAGGTCGATCGCCTGCAGGACCCGGCCGCCGGCGCCGTAGGCCACGACACGCTGGACCCGCTGCTGCGGCCCGAGGTTGACGTAGCCGAAGGCAGCCAGCTTCGAGTCGCCGAGGCGGGTCACGGGCAGGGAAGCGGCGTTGCCGTCGGCGAGCCACACCTGGACCGAGGTGGCTCGGGAGTCGACCGCGCCCGCGACGGTGGTCCACGAGTTCGCAGTCGGCTTTAGAGGCGAGGTCGTCAGGTAATCGATGGACACCCCGCTGTCCAAGGCGTCGGCCTCGGGTGAGGCGCAGACAGGTTTCGCTGCCGCGAAGTCACCCGGCTTGCCCTCGCCGGTGAACATCGAGCACACCCGGGCGGGTGGCGCGGAGGAGTCACCCGAGGCAGCGACGTCGACTGCGGCGTACCCGATGGGGAGCTTGAGCCGGTAGGCCTCGACACCTCCCGCTAGATGGATGCTCCCTTCCGGGCTCGTGGTCCGGGGCGCCGGGCCGGCCGGAGGGCCGCTGGCGGTGTGCTGGGGGCCGCGCAGCAGGAGAGCGCCGCCGACGAGCAGCAGCACGACGACCGCGGCCGCGGCGGCCAGCCAGGGGGAGCGGCGTCGGTGACCGGTGACCAGCCGGCGCTGGTTCTGCTGCCAGGCGTCCGACGACACGACGACGTCGTCGTATGCCGAGGCTGCGGCGCGCAGGTCCCGCTCGAGGCGCTCGACGTCCAGACTCATCGGCTTCCCTCCAGCAGGGTTGACAGCGCGTCGAGCCCGCGCGAGACGAGGGACTTCACCGTGCCGGCGCTGATGCCCATCGCCTCGGCCATCTCGGCCTCGGTGAGGTCGAGCCAGTAACGCAACACGATCGCCTCGCGATGGCGCGGGCTGAGCCGTTGCACGGCCGCGACCAGCTCGCGGTTGTTCTCCCGGGCCACGACGGCGTGCTCGGCGCTGGCCGCGTCCTCGGGTCGTTCGAGTCGGTGGCGGCGCGCGACGGTGAGGTGCCGCTGGCGGGAGCGCACGAGGTTCACGACCGTCGTACGCAGGTAGCCGGCCGCGGCGTGCGGGTCGCGTAGGGCGCCGTGGCGCCCGTGCAGGCGGACGAACGCCTCCTGGGCGATGTCCTCGGGGTCGTCGGCGCCGAGCATGGCCGCCAGCCGGGTCATGGCGGCGAAGTGCCCGTGGAACAGCTCGCCGTAGACCGTCTCGGCGTCCGGCCGTGTCGTCGTACCGACGGATTCCCCCACCTGGGCATCGTGCCCGTCGAGCGACCCGTCGGACTCCACGACACCCAGACGTCCTACCGGCCAGAAGGTTGAGCCCCGCCCGGCGGTCGCTTCACGTCCGTCTCGAATGTGCGCCGACACACCAGCCCGCCGGGCGTGTTGGTGTGTCGCCGCGCAAAGGATCTTGCGGCCGCCGGGACGGGTCAGGCCGGGGCGGGGACCGAGATGCCCAGGCCGCCGACGGTGTCGGCGCCGAAGCGCTCGATCTCGCCGGGAAGGTCCAGCGCGGCGAGCTTGTCGCGCTGCCCGAGGATCTCCGGGGTCAGCCGGTCGGCCGGCACGAGCCACATCACCTCGAGCTCGAGCCCGTCGGGGTCCTTGGCATAGAGCGCCTTGGTGGTCCCGTGGTCGGTGGCGCCGACCAGCGCACCGCGCTCGGAGAGTCTGGCGGAGATGTCGGCCAGGTCGGCGAGGGTCTCGACCTCCCAGGCCAGGTGGTAGAGACCGACCGTGCTGCGGCCCGCGCCCGAGGCCCCGGCCGCGCTGCCGATCTCGAAGAGCCCGAGGTCGTGGTCGTTGGTCGAGGACGGCGCGCGCAGGAAGGCGGCACCGGTCAGGGAGTCCATCCCCTCGATCGGCGCGAAGTCCAGGACCTCGGAGTAGAAGGCGACGCTGCGCGCCACGTCGCGGACGAAGAGCACGGCGTGGTTGAGGCGGCGGACCGGCATGTCGGACTCCCAGGGATGCGGTGCAGACGGATAGTTGAATGCTCAACAAAGACGATACCGGAAAGAACTTGAGACTTCAAGTATTCCCCGTATCCTGGAGTCCGACAAGGGGAGGACCATGCCGAACTCCGACCGGGCCGGGCAGGAGGTCGCCACGGGCGAGCCGGCCGGCTGCACCCGCTGGCTGGACAGCGAGGAGCAGCGCGCCTGGCGGGCCTTCCTGCGCGCGGCCGCTCAGGTCGACGAGGCGCTGGACCGACAGCTGCAGCGCGACGCCGGCATGCCGCACGCCTACTACCAGGTCCTCGCGATGCTCTCCGAAGCACCCGACCGGACCCTGCGGATGAGCCAGCTCGCGGGCCTGACGACCTCCTCGGCGAGCCGGCTCTCGCACGCGGTCGCTCGCCTGGAGGAGAAGGGTTGGGTACGCCGGGACCGCCACCCGACCGACCGGCGCGGCGCCCTGGCGGTGCTCACCGACGCGGGCTGGGACGCGCTGGTCGCGGCCGCTCCCGGGCACGTCACCGCCGTACGCGCCGCCATCTTCGACCGGCTCGATCCCGAGCAGGTCGCCGGGCTGCGCGCCATCAGCGAACGGATCGCCGACTACCCCGAGTCCTGACCGTCCCGGCGTCGATAACCTGCGCAGCATGGCCATCGAGTCGACCGCACCCGACGAGGGCGCCCCAGAGGATGCCCGACCGCGGGAGACGCACAAGGGCCCGGTGACCCTGCGGCGCAACCAGGTCGAGCGGAGCACGACCGACCAACGCCTGCTCGACACCAGGGGCCCGACCGACTGGGTGCACGCCGACCCGTGGCGGGTCCTGCGGATCCAGTCGGAGTTCGTCGAAGGGTTCGGCGCCCTGGCCGAGCTGGGCCGGGCCATCTCGGTGTTCGGCTCGGCGCGGGTGCACCAGGACGACCCGGAGTACGCGTTGGCGATCGAGGTGGGCAAGCGGCTGGCCGAGGCGGGGTACGCCGTCATCACCGGCGGTGGCCCCGGCGCGATGGAGGCCGCCAACAAGGGCGCCTGCCTCGCGGGCGGCGTCTCGGTGGGCCTGGGCATCGAGCTGCCCTTCGAGCAGGGCATGAACGAGTGGGTCGACATCGGCGTCGACTTCCGCTACTTCTTCGCCCGCAAGACGATGTTCGTGAAGTACGCGCAGGGGTTCATCGTGCTGCCCGGCGGGTTCGGCACCTTCGACGAGCTGTTCGAGGCGCTGGTCCTCGTGCAGACCAAGAAGGTCACCTCGTTCCCGGTCGTCCTGCTCGGGCACGCCTACTGGGACGGCCTGGTCGACTGGCTGCGATCGACCGTGCTGCCCGGCGGCAAGATCGCCGAGCGCGACCTGTCGCTGTTCACCGTCACCGACGACCCGGCCGAGGCCGTCAGCATCGTCGTGTCCGCCGACGCGGGGCTGACCCTCGACGGACGCCCGCCGCAGCCCGACGGCGAGGCGGCGCACAAGGGCGCCGAGTAGTGGCGGCCGTCTGCGTCTTCTGCTCGTCCAGCAACCGGATCGACCAGTCGTACGTCGAGCTGGCGGCCGCCGTCGGGACCGAGCTGGCCGCTCGCGGGCACAGCCTGGTCAGCGGTGCCGGCAGCGTGTCGTGCATGGGTGCGGTCGCGCGCGCGGCGCGGGCCGGCGGAGCCTTCACCCTCGGCGTCATACCGCAGGTGCTGCTCGACCTCGAGGTGGCCGACCGCGACGCCGACGAGCTGCTCGTCACCCACGACATGCGCTCGCGCAAGGGGCTGATGGACGCCCGCTCCGACGCCTTCCTCACCCTGCCGGGCGGCCTGGGCACCCTGGAGGAGCTGCTCGAGATCTGGGTGTCGCGCACCCTCGCGATGCATGCGAAGCCGCTGGTCGTGCTCGACCCCGACGGCGTGTACGACGGGTTGCGGACCCAGGTCGACCTGCTGGTCGCTCGCGAGTTCGTGCGGCCCGCGGCCCGCGACGCCGTGGTCTGGGTGACAAAGGTGGCCGCGGCGTTCGATGCGATCGAGGCCGAGCTGGCCGCCGGCCGTCCGCCGACCCTCACCGCCGCCCCCGACGAGGTCCTCGAAGCCGACACCTGACTTCCCGCCGTCAACTGAGGAGGCGGCGCGGTCACGCGAGGGCGCGGCGGGAGACGGCGGGCGCGCGGGTGCCGCGGATCGCGCCGACGGTGTCGAGCACCCGTCGGGTCGCTCCCACCTGGTGGGCCCGGAAGACGCTGGCCCCGTGCCATGCGCAGATCGCGGTGGCGGCGAGGGTCGCCTCCAGCCGGCCGTCCTTGTCGGCGTCGAGCACCTCGCCGAGGAACTTCTTGTTCGACACCGCGGCCAGCACCGGCCAGCCGGTCGCCACGATCTCGTCGAGACGGCGGGTCACCTCGAGCGAGTGGTAGGTGTTCTTGCCGAAGTCGTGAGCAGCGTCGACGAGGATCCCGTCCCGGCGTACGCCCGCCACCACCGCCCGCTCGGCGAGGTCGGTGACGACGCGCACCACGTCGGCCACCACGTCGTCGTACGTCACCCGGTGCGGGTCGGTCCGCGGCGCGAGCCCGCCCGTATGGCTGCACACCAGGCCCGCGCCGTGCTCGGCGGCCACCGCGGCCAACTCCGGGTCGGTGCCCTGCCAGGCGTCGTTCAGCAGGTCGGCCCCGGCCTCGCACACCGCCCGGCCGACGCCGGCCCGCCAGGTGTCGACGCTGATGGCGAGCCCAGGGTGACGCCGGCGTACGGCGGCGACGAACGGCGCCACCCGGCGTACCTCCTCGTCCTCGCCGACCTCCTCGCCCGGCCCGGCCTTCACCCCGCCGAGGTCGACCAGCGCCGCGCCCTCCTCGACCGCGCGGTCCACGGCCGTCATCGCGGCGGTGTCATCGGCGTACGCGCCCTGGTCGAAGAACGAGTCCGGCGTGCGGTTGACGATCGCCATCACGACCTGGTCGTCCGGGCCCAGTTCCAGGCGGCCGATGCGCAGCGTCATGCCACCAGCGTGGCACGATCCTGCGTGTGTCCCTCGTCCTGCTCCTCGTCGTGCTCGCCGTCATCGGTGGCATCGCCGTCGTGGCCGCCGGGCGCGGCGGCTCGCTGCCGGAACCGGACCCTGACCGCGCCACGACCGGCACCCTCGCCGACGACGAGGTCGATCGTTCGCACATCGACGGGTTGCGGTTCACCCTCGCGCTGCGCGGCTACCGGATGGACGAGGTCGACCAGGTGCTCGACAAGCTGGTCGACGAGCTCGACCGGCGGGGCGAACGGATCCGCGAGCTCGAGGAACAGGGCGGTGCCAGCGGTACGCCGGCGGCCGAGCCCGCTCCGGACGAGCCCGTCAGCGAACCGGCCACCGTGGACGCAGTCGAGGAACCCGGTCCCGCCGAACCGACCACACCGCAGGATGCCTGACCCGTGGCCGAGCTGGTGGTGACCCAGGAGGTCGCCGCGCCGCAGCAGCAGGTGTGGGACGTGCTGACCGACTGGGACGTGCACGACCGCTGGATGCTGCTCACCAAGGCCCGCGGCGGCCGCTACGAGGGCGCGAGCCTCGAGGCGTTCACCGGTCTCGGGCGGCTCGGCTTCCTCGACCCGATGACCGTCACCGCGTGGGAGCCGCCGCGCCGCGCCGTCGTACGCCACACCGGCCGGGTGGTCCACGGCTCCGGGTCGTTCGAGGTCGAGCAGCTCGCGCCGGCGCGCTCGCTCGTCGTCTGGTCGGAGTGGGTGCTCCCGCCGCTGGGCGCAGCCGGCCGGCTGGGCTGGCCGCTCGTCCGACCTTTGCTGCGTCAGTTCGTCCAGGTGTCGCTGCGTCGCCTCGCTCGGTACGTCGAGCAGGGCACCCCCGCGTGACCGGCGGGACGGTCACCGGGGCGGACGGCCTGGCCCGCTGTCCCTGGGGGCTGAGCAGCCCTGACTACGTCTCCTACCACGACGACGAGTGGGGCCGGCCGGTGCACGGCGACGCCCGGCTCTTCGAGCGGGTCAGCCTCGAGGCGTTCCAGTCCGGGCTGTCCTGGATCACGATCCTGCGCAAGCGGGAGTCGTTCCGGTCAGCGTTCGCCGGCTTCGATCCCGCAGCCGTGGCGGCGTTCGGTGACGACGCCGTCGAGCGGCTGCTCGGCGACGCGGGGATCGTGCGCAACCGGGCCAAGGTGCTCGCGACGATCGCCAACGCGCGCGCCGTGGTCGAGCTCGGTGGCGGTCTGGACGACCTGCTGTGGTCCTTCGCGCCCGACCCGCCCGGCCCGGCGCCGACCCAGGTCGGTCAGGTGCCCGCGGTCACCCCTGAGTCGACCGCGATGGCCAAGGCGCTGAAGAAGGCCGGCTTCCGGTTCGTGGGCCCGACCACGGCGTACGCGCTGATGCAGGCCACCGGCATGGTCAACGACCACCTCGCCGACTGCGCCTTCCGCTGACCCCCACCCCTCCCGCGAAATGATCACGTTTACGTGGTCATTTCCTTCTGGGCGCGGCCTATAAGCCACGCCCAGTCCGAAGTCGCCACGTTAACGTGATCATTTCGGGGACGCCGCGGGCTGACGCTCAGCGGTCGCGGTAGGCCTCGAGGCCGGCCCGCGCGCGGTCGCGCACGGTGTGCTGCAGCACCGGGGTCCAGCCGAGCAGCTGGCCCTTCCGGCCCAGGGCCTGGCGGGCCCACCGCCAGAAGTCGAACTCGTCGCGCTGCACCCGGATCAGGCCGGTGTCCTCGAAGACGAACGTCGAGCGCACATCGTTGACCACCGCCCGCCCGGTCTGCGCGAACGTGTAGTGCGCCACCCAGCGTGCGGTCCCCTCGCGTTCGTCCGCCTCGTGCTCGACCAGCTCCACGCGCAGGTCGGCCGACCGACCGGTGAGCATCCGCCACATGTCCGCGGGCTCGTCACCGGTCAGGTCGACGAAGACCGGGTCGCTGAACTTCGCGTCGGCCGCGTAGCAGCCCGCCATCTCCTCGCCGTCGTGGCGGTCCATCGCCGCGTACAGCCGCTCGACGGTGGCCCGGTTCTCGGCCGCACCCATCAGCGCCCCTCGAAGGAGGGCTTCTCCTTGGCGAGGAACGACGCCACCGCGGCGCGATGGTCCTTGCTCGAGCCGGTGAGCTCCATCATCTGCCGCTCCATGTCCAACGACTCCTCGAGCCCGTGGCCGACGGAGAACGCGACCGAGCGCCGGATCGCGCCGTAGGCGATGGTGGGTCCGGCTGCGAGCCGTACGGCGATCGCCCGGGCCCGGTCCACGACCTCGCCGGTCGGGACGACCTCGGTGACCAGCCCCAGCCGCAGGGCCTCGTCGGCCGGCACCGTGCGGGGCTGCATCAGCAGCTCCTTGGCCCGCGCGACGCCGACGATGCGGGGCAGCGTCCACGACGAGCCCGAGTCCGCGGACAGGCCGACCCCGGCGAACGCCGTGTTGAAGCCCGCGTCCTCGGCCATGACCCGGATGTCGCAGGCCAGGGCGAACGCCATCCCCGCCCCGGCCGCCACGCCGTTGACCGCGGCGACCACCGGCTTGGGCATGGTCGCGAGGGCGGTCGCGATCGGTGTGTAGTGCTCCGGAACGGTGGTCCAGACCGCCGCGAGGTCGCCGGCCAGGTTGCGCGCGTGCTCGGCCAGGTCCTGGCCGACGCAGAAGGCGCGCCCCGCGCCGGTGAGCAGCACGGCGCGCACCGCGGGGTCCTCGGCCGCCGCGGCCAACCGGTCCCGCAGGGCCACCTTGAGCGCCGTGTCCAGAGCGTTCATCGCGGCGGGGCGGTTCAGCGTGACTGTGGCGACCCCGTCGGCCAGGTCGTAGGTGAGGACATCGGCGTCCGGCACGGGGTCAGTGGGGTCGCTCGGGCTCACGTCGTTCACCGGGCTCCTCGGATGGCGCGGGTGGCGCGGGTCAGGTCGGGCTGGTCAGGCATCGGTCGACGAACCGCCGGGCCGCGGACTGCAGGCGCTCGCTCTCGGAGTCGAAGAACGTCGCGGCCCGGTCACCGGGCCAGTCTGGCGGCAGCAGCTCGCGCGGCAGACCCGGGTCCAGGAAGAGGAACTTGCGCCACTCGTGCACCAGCCTCGACCGCGTCGCGAAGGCGAGCTCGTCGTCGGCCTCCGGGCCACCGGCCGCCACCAGGGTCTCGGCGTCGGCGAGCCACCGGGAGTACGCCCGGGCCAGCCCTTCGACGTCCCAGGCTCTCCGGACCAGGCCGGCCGAGTCACCGTCGTGGGCCGCGACGAACCGCTCGGCCCGGACGCCCTCGCTCTCGAGCAGCTCGTCGACCTCGCTGCTCCAGTGCGGGCCGAGCCAGGTGGCGTCGTCGAGGTGGGCGAAGCCGAGGAAGGTCAGCCCCGCCCGCAGGCGGTCGCGCCGGCTGCGCTCGGTCGGGAGCGTGGTGACGACGAGGTGCCAGGAGCCGTCCCACGGGGCGTCCTGGGTCCGGTAGATCCGCGCCGAGGCGTCGTCGAGCCGGCGTACGGCCCGGGGTGTCAGCGCGTAGCCGGCTCCGCCGGGCAGCCGGACCGGCTCCAGCCAGCCCTGGCGGACCATCCGGGACACGGCGGTACGGACGGCCGGGGCGGCCACGCCGAGCGGCGCGAGCAGTCGCACGAGGGCGGCGACCGGCGCCTGGCCGCCCCGCCCACGCAGGTGGTCGCCGAACAGGTCGAAGAGCGCCGAGCGGGCGTTCACGTCGCGTGTCTCCCTGTGGCAGGCAACCGGGCGACCGGGGTGGATGGGGCCACGATGCACGGCCCGTTTCGCGCGTGGGCCGGTTCGCGGGATAATGCACTGAACACACACTCCGTGTCGACGCCTCGCGGCCTGTTCGTGCTGTGCCGGCGTGCCGTACCGAAGGGAGCCAGGATGGCGGCCATGAAGCCGCGAACGGGCGACGGTCCGCTCGAGGTCACCAAGGAGGGTCGCGGCATCGTGATGAGGGTGCCGCTCGAGGGTGGTGGGCGCCTCGTCGTGGAGCTGTCGGCGGACGAGGCCGGCGCTCTCGGGGACGCGCTGAAGTCCGTCGTCGCCTGACCAGTCACTCCTGCACAGCCAACTCGAGCTGTGATCCACCGGCCCCGGCCCGCGCTCAGCGGGCCGGGGCCGCTGTCACGTCCGGAGACCTCGTCGGTACGCCGGGAGGTCAGGGCTTCTTGACCGCGACGAGCAGCCCGTCGCCGGCGCACAGCAGCGCGCTGACGAGGTCCTCGTTCTCGCGCACGGCGCGGCCCAGGTCGCGGATCACGGTGGTGTCCTCGTCGCGCTCGGTCGGGTCGGCCACCCGGTCGTGCCACAGCGCGTTGTCGAATGCGACGGTCCCGCCGGGCCGGAGCAGGCGCAGCGCCTGCTCCAGGTAGCCGGCGTACTCGCTCTTGTCGGCGTCGCAGAACACCAGGTCGTAGGCGCCGTCGGTGAGCCGGGGGAGGACGTCGAGCGCCCGCCCGGAGATCAGCCGGACCCGGTTGGAGGGAATCCCCGCCTCCGCGTAGGTCTCGCGGGCCGCCCGGTGGTGCTCGGGCTCGACGTCGATGGTGGTCAGCACGCCGTCCGGGCGCATGCCCCGCAGCAGGTAGAGAGACCCCACTCCGGCCCCGGTCCCGATCTCGACGACTGCCTTGGCGCCGGCGGCGGCGGCGATCGTGGCCAGGGCGGCGCCGCCCCCGGCCATGATCGGCACGCAGCCGAGCTCGGAGCCCTTCGCCCGGGCGGTGGTCAGGACCTCGTCCTCGGGGACGAACTCCTCCGCGTAGGTCCAGCTGGACTCGTGGTTGCCGGCGATGACGGCCTCCGGGGACAGGGTCGGGCGGATGGTCGGGGGGAGCCTAGTGCCCCGTCCGGCCCTGGCGGGGAACCCCAGGACGCCCGTCGGGCGTTCTTCCGGGAACAGGTCATCGCGCGCCCGGGTTGGGCCAGGAAAGGGGATCGGGGCACCATGAGTGCAGCAGCCGCAGTCATGACCCGGGGAGGTGGGCGAATGCCTGGTTCAGGCGCGTACCCCCCTGGTCGCCGGGCTGGTGCGGGTGAGGGCGGGCGGCCTGTGGCTGAGGTCGGAGCGGACGCCGGCGTGTTTGCGGCCGAGGCCGAGGCGCCCGCCGTACCGGTGGAGTGGACCCCCCCGAGCTGGGACGAGGTCGTCCGGACCCACTCAGCCCGGGTCTACCGGCTCGCCTACCGACTGACCGGCAACCCGCATGACGCGGAGGACCTCACCCAGGACGTGTTCGTCCGGGTGTTCCGGTCCCTCTCGAGCTACACCCCCGGCACCTTCGAGGGCTGGCTGCACCGGATCACCACGAACCTGTTCCTCGACCAGGTACGCCGCAAGCAGCGGATCCGCTTCGACGGGCTCGCCGACGATGCGGCCGAGCGGCTCCCCGGGCGTGAACCCGGCCCGGCCCAGGTCTACGACGACACCCACTTCGGCGACGACGTCCAGCGCGCGCTGGACGCCCTGCCTCCGGACTTCCGGGCGGCCGTCGTCCTGTGCGACATCGAGGGTCTCTCCTACGAGGAGATCGCCGCCACGCTGGGCATCAAGCTGGGCACCGTCCGCAGCCGCATCCACCGCGGCCGGTCGCAGCTGCGGGCCGCCCTCGAGCACCGGGCCCCGGGCCGGCGCCCCGCCTTCGAGCCGGGTTCCTCGGCCGCCGGCTACCACGACGCGAAGGGACCCCGCGACGTCACCGGCTCGAACGGCGGGCCGGCGTCATGACCCACCTCGGCGCGCGGGTGTCCGCCCTCGTCGACGGCGAGCTCTCGCACGAGGACCGGGACCGCGCCCTGTCCCACGTCGCCCACTGCACCGAGTGCCGGGCCGCGCTGGACGCCGAGCGCAGCGTCAAGGAAGCCCTCGCAACGCTCACGCCGGCCACGCCGTCGCCCGCCCTGCTCGCCTCGCTCCAGGCGCTGGCCCGGCCCGGTGGCCCGGTCCCGCCGCGGGCCAAGTCCATGCCCCAGGGTCCGGTGGTCCCGCTCCTCCCGTCGCCCGGGCGGGCTCCCCGCGGTGCCCGCGGTGACTCGCGCCGTCCCGCCGGTCAGGGCGCCCTGCGACGCAGCCGGACCCGAGCCCGGTACGCCGCCGTGGGCGCCCTCTCGGTCGCCGGCCTCGTGCTGGGCACCGCGTTCGCAGCGGGCGGTTCCGGGCAAGGAGTCCCCCCGGTCGCTCCGCCGGCCGCTGAGCTGACCGTAGAACACTCGGCCACCACCGCGGGCTTCACGGTCGGTGACCCGGGCCTCGGCCTGGCGTCGACCTTCGGGGACCTCTCCGGCCCGGCTCCCGTGCGACGGTGAGACGGCACGTCCCGGTCGCCGGGGCGGTCGGAGCCGTCGTCGTCGTCCTCGCGGTCGTCGGCCCGCTGACGGTCCTCGCCCTGCTCGGCCCGCAGGACAGCCAGCAGAAGGCGTCGCGCGCCTCCGGGCGCGGCCCGGCCGGCTCCGTCCCGCACCCGGTGGTGCAGGAGGAGGCCCGCCAGCTGTTAGCGCGCGCGGCCGCCGCGCCTGCGGTCACGCCGTACCACGGTGTCCAGTTCGTGTCGGCCTGGACGTCGGGTGGGGCGACCAGCGAGGTCGTCGACGTCGACCACGTCCCGGGCAAGGGCACCTCGGTGCGCAGCGACGGCACCGTCGTGGCCCCGGCCCGGCACATGACCTTGCTCGCCGTCGGGGTGCCTTCGATCGCCGACGGCGGCGTCGTGGGCCTGCTCGTGGCGCACTACTCGCTGCGGGTCGTGGGCCAGGACACCGTGGCCGGGCGGGCCGTCGACGTGATCGCGGCCCGGCGTCCCGGAGCTCGCGCCAGCGCGCACGATACGGCCCGGTTCTGGCTGGACCGCGCGAGCGGGCTGGTGCTGCGCCGCGAGGTCTACGACGAGGGCGGCCGCACCACCCGCGCCAGCGCCTTCGTGTCGGTCAGCGTGGGCCAGGGCGACGTCTCGCCCGACGCTCCCCAGCGGCCGTGGAGCGCCACGATGGACACGGCGGCCCTGGCGCGCCTCTGCGTGCACGGCTGGCACTGCCCCTCGACGCTGCCCGGCCCCCTCACGCTGGTGGACGCCCGGCGCGGCGGCAGCGGCGACGAGGACATCGTCCACCTGAGCTACAGCGACGGCATCGCCACCGTGTCCGTCTTCGAGCAGCGCGGGCGGTTGGACGAGAAGGGCATGGACGGCGATCAGCGCGCGACCGAGGGCGGGCACCCGGTGTTCGTCCACGGACAGGTCCCGCGCCGGGTCGTCTGGTCGTCCGGCGGAGTGGTCTACACCGTCGTGGCAGACGCGCCGGAGCGTACGGTGGACGACGTGGTCGCGGCGCTCCCGCACCGCGGTGCGGAGGACGGCACCTTCGGGCGCCTCGGCCGCGGCCTGGACCGGGTGGCCTCCTGGTTCAACCCGTTCGGCTGACGGGCATGGGCGCCCCAGCAGCACCCGTCGCCGGCGGGACCGACCGACCAGTTGCAGCGGACCAGCGGAACCCTCCGAGGAGCTACCCGAGATGAGCGACCAGCACGCCGAGCGCGACGAGGTCGGCGACGCCGCGCCGTGGTGGTCCGCGCCTGGTCGGGACGTCTGGGACGCGCCGGAGCCGAGCACCGCTCCCCAGCCGGCCGCCGATCGCCCGCCGACGAGCCCGTCGCCGTACGGCGCGTCGCCGTTCGGCGGTGGTCCGTTCGACGCGTGGACGCCGACCGATGCCTACGGCCAGCCGCGGGTCGACCGACCCCGGCCCCGCGGTGGCGGGCCGGGCACGGGCGTGCTGCTCGTGCTGGCGCTGGTGGTTGCGCTGGTCGCGGGGCTCGCCGGCGGAGCCGCCGGCTACCTGCTGGCCGACCACAACAAGGACAAGGTGACGGTCAGCGGTGTGAGCCTGCAGCCGGCTCCCGCGCGCAACGTGAAGCGCCCGCCGGACAGCGTCCCTGGGGTCGCCGCGAAGGTGCTGCCCAGTGTCGTGCAGATCAAGGTCGAGACCTCGCAGGGTCAGGCCACCGGCTCCGGCTTCGTCATCGACAAGGCCGGGGTCGTGGTGACGAACAACCACGTCGTTGCCGACGCCCAGGGCGCCGTGCGGATGACCTTCAGCAACGGTACGGAGACGACGGCGACCGTTCTCGGCACGTCGCCCAGCTACGACCTGGCCGTGCTGCGGGTGAAGGCGCACGACCTCCCCGCCTTGCCGCTTGGCAACTCCGACTCGGTCGTCGTCGGCGACGAGGTCCTGGCCGTTGGCTCACCCCTGGGTCTGTCGGGAACAGTGACGAGCGGCATCGTCAGCGCCAAGGACCGAGCCGTCTCGACGAGCAGCGAGTCGGGCTCGGGTGACAGTTCCTACATCGACGCGATCCAGACCGACGCGGCAATCAACCCCGGCAACTCCGGGGGGCCGCTGGTCAACCTCAACGGCGAGGTCATCGGGGTGAACTCGGCGATCGCCGCGGTCAGCAGCGGCGGCCTCGGCGGGCAGAGCGGCAACATCGGCGTCGGGTTCGCCATCCCGATCAACCAGGTGCGCTACACCGTCCGCCAGCTGCTCGCCGACGGCAAGGCCGAGTTCCCGATCATCGGCGCCAGCCTCGACCCGCAGTACGACGGCGCGGGGGCGCGCATCTCGGCGACCGGCGCGAACGGGCAGCCACCTCTGGTCCCCGGCGGCCCGGCGGAGAAGGCCGGTGTTCAGCCGGGGGACGTCGTGGTGGCCATCGACGGCAAGAAGGTCGAGGACAGCGCGGCTCTCATCGTCGCGATCCGGGCCCACCACCCGGGCGAGAAGGTCCGGCTCACCCTCTCCCGCGGGGGCGACACGCACGACGTGACCGTGACGCTCGCGGCGCACGACGGCTGACGGGCGCAACGGGACCAGGCCGAACGAACGAGTGAGAGGATCCGGTCGTGTTCGACGTCGGCGCGGGCGAGATCGTCGGTCTCGCCGTCGTCGCCCTGGTCGTCGTGGGGCCAGACAAGCTGCCCAGGTACGCCGCCGACGCCGCCCGGATGCTGCGCCGGGTCCGGCGGATGGCTTCGGAGGCCCGCGACGAGGTCACCCGTGAGCTCGGGCCGGAGCTCAAGGACCTCGACCTCGCCGACCTGGACCCGCGCCAGCTGGTCCGCAAACACCTGCTCGAGCCGATCAACCTGGACGACCTCGATGACGACGACGGCGAGCGCGAGAACGACGACCACGATGGGGGCGCTGGGGACCGCAGCACGCGCAACGGTGACGCGCCACGTCGTCCTACCGGATCGGAGAGCGCGGACAGCGCGCCCGGCTACGACGAGGACGTCACCTGACGCAAGCCGAAGCCGCCCCGGTTGACCTCGCTTTCCGAGGTCGCGGCGGAGCCACTTCCCTTGGTGGGTCGCCGCGGGGTGGTGCCGGGTGCCGGCCAGAGCGGCTCTGGATGAGGGCCGGCTACTCGCCGTTGCGGGTTGTCGGTGTTCGGCCCTGGTCGTGAAGTGGACCGACCGCGCGGGACGTGTCGCGCCACCGAGCCGGTCCTCTTCGCGTTGCGCCTGACAGTGACGCTGGAGCGGCCCACTCGCCTGTCGTCGCCGTCAGGTGGCGCAAGTTGGCTGGGTTTCTCGCCTGCGACTAGCCAAGTTGCGCCAGCTAAGCAGACCGGCCGGCGCCTGTCTCGAGATGTGA